>NZ_CP029192.1:616695-925042 GCF_008642315.1 Streptomyces venezuelae
TGACGTGTTCGGACAGGGTGGTGGTCAGCCAGGGCAGCAGCGTGGCGAAGTCCTGCTCCCGCTGGGCCTTGTCGGCGTCGGTTTCCTTCTCGCCGTCGGCGTCGTCGTCGAGGTCGACCTGACCCTTGGCGATGGACTGCAGGCGGTGGCCGTCGAAGGCGGGGACCTGGTCCACCCACACCTCGTCGATGGGGTCGGTGAGGATCAGTACCTCGTAGCCCTTGGCGGCGAAGGCCTCCATGTGCGGGGAGTTCTCCACCATCGCGCGGTTCTCGCCGGTCAGGTAGTAGATGGCGTCCTGGCCGTCCTTCATGCGCTCGACGTACTCGCGCAGGGTGGTGGTCTTCTCCGGGTCGTGGGTGGAGGCGGCCGACACCAGCTCCAGCAGCGTCTCGGTGTTGTCGGTGTCCTCGAGCAGGCCTTCCTTGAGCGCGCGGCCGAACTGCTCCCACAGCTTCGCGTAGCGCTCGGCGTCCTTGGACTGCACGGACTTGAGGGCGCCGAGGACCTTCTTGATCAGGCGCCTGCGGACGCCGCGGATCTGGCGGTCGTGCTGAAGGATTTCGCGGGAGACGTTGAGCGACAGGTCGTGCGCGTCCACGACTCCCTTGACGAAGCGCAGGTAGTTGGGCATGAGCGCTTCGCAGTCGTCCATGATGAACACCCGCTTGACGTACAGCTGTACGCCGCGCTTGGTCTCGCGGGAGAACAGGTCGAAGGGTGCCTGCGAGGGGATGAACAGCAGCGCCTCGTACTCGAAGGTGCCTTCGGCACGCATGTGGATCGTCTCGGCCGGAGCCTGCCAGTCGTGGCTGATCTGCTGGTAGAACTCGCTGTACTCGTCCTCGGTGACCTCGGTACGCGGACGGGCCCACAGGGCCTTCATCGAGTTGAGCGTGTCGATGTCGCGGGTGGTGGCGCCCTCTGCATCGGTGCGCTCGGTGGCCATCCGGATCGGCCAGCGGATGAAGTCCGAGTACCGCTTGACGATCTGGCGGATTTTCGGCTCGGACAGGTAGTCGGCGAGCCCGTCCTCGCTGTCGGCGGGCTTGAGGTGCAGGATCACCGAGGTGCCCGTGGGCAGGCCGTCGACGGTCTGGAGGTCGTAGGTGCCCTCGCCGTCGGACTCCCACTGGGTGCCGGACTCGGTGCCCGCACGTCGGGTACGCAGGGTGACCTTGTCGGCGACCATGAACGCCGAGTAGAAGCCGACGCCGAACTGCCCGATCAGGCTCTCGGCGGTGACCGCGTCCTTGGCGTCCTTGGCCTCCTTCATCTTCTCCAGCAGGCCGGCGGTGCCGGACTTGGCGATCGTGCCGATCAGCTCCACGAGTTCGTCCCGGGTCATGCCGATCCCGTTGTCCCGGACGGTCAGCGTGCGGGCGTCGGTGTCGACCTCCAGCGCGATGTGCAGGTCGGTGGTGTCGATATCGGCGAGACCGTCTTCGGTCAGCGATGCCAGCCGAAGTTTGTCCAGGGCGTCGGAGGCGTTCGAGATCAGCTCGCGCAGGAAGATGTCCTTGTTCGAGTAGATCGAGTGAATCACCAGTCGCAGCAACTGGCGGGTCTCGGCCTGGAATTCCATCGTCTCGACACTGTTAGCCATGGGGTTCTCTTTCTCCTTCAAGCCTGTGTGACCGTGTAACTGTGTCGCTGCTTTTATCTGTAAGGCGGTCATGAACGGGTGGGACTGGGGGCCGGGACGGATCACTGTCCGTCGTCGGGGGCTGTAGTCGTGCGTCGGTCTTCGAGGGCGTCCAGGGAGGCCGCCAGGCCGGCATGGCGGGCATCGAGGTAGGGGCGCATGTCGGCCAGGGCCCCGACGAGCTCGGCGGCGTCCGTGGCGCCGAGAGCGGCGTGCAGGGCGGTCTGGGCCGAGCGCGCTCGGGGCGCGAGACCGTCGAGTGCGGTGATCTGCCCGGCGAGGCGGCGCAGGTCGGCGGCGTGGGTCCGGGCCCAGGTGGCCGTGGCGCGATCGGCGGCCCTGGCCTGGCGGGTGGCCGCCACGCGCTGTTCGCCGGTGGTGCCCGCGGCGCCGGGGCGGCCGCGCAGGTAGCGCCGTTCGGCGGCCTGGCGGCTGGCCACGCCTAGGGGGGAGGCCAGGTCGGCCCAGCTGGCGCCCGCGTCGCGTGCGGTTTCGATCAGGCCGGTCTCCCAGCCGGCGAGCTGCTCGCGCACCTGCCGCAGCAACATCAAGGAGGCCAGTGCCTGTGCGGGACCGGGCCCTTTGTCGTCGGGGGCTTCGCACTGGGCGCCGCGCAGCGCGTCGTCGATGGCGGTGAGCGCCGCCGCGGCGGCGAGGAAGGACGCCGGGCTGTGGGTGTCGGTACGGGTCGTGGACGGCTGCGGCTGGTCGGCTACGGTCACGGGCACCTCCCGCGGGGGTTGTCATCAGGTCGACGACACGACCTCTGTCATCGATTGGATGACATGCTACAACGGGGTCATTGCGCCGCAGCGCGTTGGCAGCAATCGCTTGAACCTGCTGGCGACAGGTACCTGGTGGTCTCATCCCCGGCGTGACCGCGGACGCCATCGGCATCGGCATCGGCACCGGCACCGGCACCGGCACCAACGTCGGGCAGAACGTGCTCACCATTAAGGCCGACCCGCGTCGCGGGCGGACTCACCTCGGTCAATCGACACGTCCCCCGCCCGCCCCCTCGTCCGTCCAATGTGCCGCCTTCAGGACGGCGGGGAGCACCTCATCGGCGACGTCGCGGAAGAGTGAGCCGTCGTCGACCGTTGTGTCCTTGCCTCCGTCGTGGATGGATCGCATCGCCCGCTCCACCCACTCCGGTTCCAGGCGCGGCCAGTCCGCCGCGAGGCGCCGCAGAAACATCAGGCGGAAGCGTCGCCGGGTCTCGCGGTCGTTGGGGGCGAAGCTGTTGAGGGCCGTCTGTAGACAGGTGTCGAAGGCCGTGGTCAGCTCCCGTTGCGTACAGTCCTGGTCGACGCGAAGCCACAGGGTGATCATCGCGTGGACCGCCGAGACGGGCAGCTCGTCACCGTTGTCGTAGAACGTGGTGACCGCTGTGTCCCACGGACCCGCCAACGGTTCCAGGCCATGGGCGAAGACGTCGTCCAGCACATCGCACAGAAAGTGGGACTGGATCCGCAGCCACAAGTTCGGGTGCGAGATCCAGGAGAACCAGCCGCCGTCCCGCCTCGCGCTCTGCCGAAAGTGGTTGTCCGCGTTGCGGTCGTACGTCCAGTGCGTGTCCAGCGGCCCGGGGACAGGCTCCGAGTCGGACCGCAGCGCCAGTCGGATCTCCCGTCGGTCGCCGTCCCAGCCGCGTTCGAGCGCCAGCGTGGCGACCAGCCCCTCCCACGCCTCCTCGGGGCACTGCGAACGCCACAGCAGCGCGGCGGCCCGCCACGCCGGTATGACGTCGTGCTCCTGCGGGAACAGCTGGCTGCCGGTGAGTCGTCCCGCCGTCGCGACGGCGAGCACCAGCAGGTTCACGGAGTACCTGGCGGGACCGGCGGTCACCGGGAGCCTGCTGGGTACGTAGTCGCCGTATCGAGTGTCGTGCCGTGCCTGCCCCGCATGCCGGAACAGGTCGAGCAGCACCTCGCGCACGCCGTGGCGGCGCGGCTCCGGCAGAGCGCGCAACCGTTCGCAGGCGAAGGAGACGACGGTGCTGCGGGTGGTCAGGGGCATGAAGGAGAGCAGGGCGTGCAGGTACGCGTCGTCGATCACCGCGGGCCGGGTGCGGCGCGCCGGGGAGCTCGACGCCGCGGTCAGATCCTGCAGATCCTCCAGTTCCTTCGTGACGAGCCGGGCGACCAGGTACTCCCCGAAGGTGGCGTGCAGGAATTCGTAGGTCCGAAGGCGCAGGCCGTCGCGGTTCGCCCGCGACTCGTGGACGAAGTAGAACTGGCCGAGCACGATGTCCGCCGCGCACAGCGTGGCCCGCAGACCGGGTGCGGCGCGGGCCCGGTGGGCATCCGGGGCGAGCGCGGAGAGGTCCGCGTCGAGTTCGGCCACGCCGATCCACTGCCGTCCGCGGTTGAACATGGCGAACGCGACCAGGGACAGCTGGTCGAGCTGCCGTTCCACCGCGGCGTCGCGCTCTTCCTCGGCGAGCCCCGCGGCGGTCTTGCGGACCTCTCGGGCGGCGAAGCTGGTGAGCAGCTGTTCGTAGAGCTCGCCCTCCCCCAGTGACGCGTCGCGCCGTTGCAACGCGTTGCCGTCGGCGTCGTAGAGCGCGAGCATCAGCAGCAGGAGTGGCTGGGATGCCAGGGCTGGGTACCGCAGGGCCACTTCGGGCTCCAGCGGGCGCAGACCGCGGGCGGCGAAGCCGGTGGCATTGGTGGCGTTCCACATCCGCAGCCACCAGGTGACCTGGGCGTCGCTGAACGGTTCCAGGCACAGGGCGAGCATGTCCTCCGCGGGCCGGGCCCGGTCGGCGACCGCGGTGCGGCTGGTGACGACGACCACGGCGGGCCGCCCCTGGGCCGCCTCGCGCCGCTGGAAGTCGCCGACCTTCTGGAGGTAGTCGCTCTGGCCGGCGCCCGTGGCCTGGAGCAGTTCGTCGAAGCCGTCGAGCAGGACGACCGGCAGCGCGCCCGCTCCACGCCGCACCAGCTCCGGCCAGGTCACGGCCTCTCCGGTGGCCGACCGCACGGCCTGCTCGATCTGTGTCTGCAGATCCGCCTCAGCGGCCGCGTCGCGCAGTTCCACTCGTACGACGAGGAAGTCCGCGGGCGGCAGTCGTGCCGCGAGGACGTGGGTGAAGACGGACTTGCCCGACCCCGGCTGGCCGAGGACGACCAGCGGGGCACGGACGGCCCGCGGCGAGGTGAGGTGGCCGAGCAGGAAGTGGTCGAGATCTTCGCGGACCCGCTGTTCGACCCACCACTCCTCCTCGGCGAAGCGGTCGGCGGGGCCGACTTCGGCCACTCGGAAGTCCGGGCTCACGTATGCCGCGGCGAGCGCCGGGAGGCTCAACCCGTCCAGGACGTCCCGTGAGGTGAGGATGGGCCGGTCGAGGACCGCGGCGTGGGCGCGGGCCAGCCCGGCGAGCCAGGGGTCGGGAGTCCGGGGTGCGGCGAGCTCCGAGAGCGCCCGGCCCAGCTCGTCGAGGCCGGCCCGCAGCGACCGGAGCTGGGTCCGCGTTGCCTGGTGGTCGACCAGGTTCGCCCAGAAGGCGACCTCCGGGAAGTCCAGGGCGAGCTGCCGGAACAACTCCTCGTACCGGGTGCAGGCCCGGCCCGGCAGGCCCTCTGACAGCATCTGTTCCAGGCGGTCCCTGCGGGTTTCGTCGAGCTCGTCCCAGAGGGCGAGCCCGGTCACGAAGCGGGTCACCTCGCCCGACAACCGCCGGTAGAAGCCACCAAGCGTTGTGAGGGTCTCCTCGTACGAACGGTGGGGTGAAGGCATCGGCACGTCCGACCGCAGCAGGGCGTCGGCCAGGGCACGCAGGCGCCGAGAGTCGGTCCGCTCTCCCGTGGCCAGCGCCGCCTGTTCGGCGCGGCTCAGCTCCAGGTCCCGTACCGTGCCCGTGAGTTGGGCCTCGGCCAGCACCTCGAAGTACGCGGACAGCACCACCACGGCGTGGGCTGCCGCCAGCCGTTCACCGCGCTCGAAGCGGGAGAGGCCGCGCGCCCGTGTGCCGAGGCCGTGCACGAGGACGGCGCCGAGCCTGGACAGCTCGCCCCTGACGTCGAACAGGCCGGCGGCGAACCCGGCCCCGGTGGCCGTCGACGCGAGCAGCAGCCCTCCGGTCAGCCGGTCGAGCGCGGCGACGGTGGCGTCCTCGCGACCCCCGAGCAACCGGACAGCGTCCTGATAACTCAGCCCCACACGTCTCCCCCCCCGGCACCGGTGCCGACCTCCGCACGCCGACCAGTCTCCCGGACGGGCCCCTTGATCCCCACCCTCGACCCGTCATCGGCTCCTGTTGCCTGAGCGTCGGCGTTTCGGCCAATGCGGCGCTGAGCGCGTGCTCTTGCGCGGCAACGGTCGGTGCAGCACACACCTTCGAAAAGCCGCCCACTCGCTGGGCACGCGACCCGACCGAAAGACACGTGTTCGAAATGGTGGCGGCGTCGTTGAACACGCCGACGCCACCAACGCGCACTCGCGCACTCGTGCACTCGCACACAGGAGGGGGAACACATTGACGTCTGTCGAAGCAGGCAGCGATGACGAGCCAGCGGGCCCGGCGAAGGAACCGCCGCAGGAACCGCCGCAGGAACGGGCACAGAAACCGCCGCAGGAACCGACGAAGAAGCCGGCGCAGGACAGCATCTCCGACGCGGAGCAGGAGCTGTACGGCGGCCGTCTTCGCTACGACCAGTCCTACGTCCGCCACGAACGCCCGCTCACCCGCCTGAAGTTCGGGCACATGGCCGCCGCGCTCCCCCGCATGGTGGCCATGGTGCTGCGCACCGGATGGCAGACGGACCCGCGGGCGCTGGCCGGGGTCGTGACGGCGCAGCTCGGGCAGGGAGTGTCGGCCGGGTGGGGGCTGGTGGCGGTCAACAGCGTCCTCACGCAGCTGTTCGCGGACGGCCCCACGGCGGACAAACTTCGCGACGCCGTGCCGTCGCTGGTGGTGCTCGCGGTCGCGGCGGTGGCCACCGCAGTGTTGGCGGCCTGGTCGACGGCCATGTCCGGCCGTCTCGAGCCGCAGGTGGAGCGGGCGGTCTCCGCCCGGTACTACACAGCCGTCACCGGCGTGGAAGCGGAGGCCGCCGAACGACCCGAGGTCCAACGGGTGCTGGAGGCGGGGAGGTTCGGCGTCGACTCGGCCCGCAGCATGCTGCGCCTGTCGGTCGGCGTGGGCAGCGTGGTGATCGGCATGGTCGCGGCCGCGGTCGTGCTCGCGGCGCTGCACTGGGCGCTGTTGCCGATGCTGCTGGCGATCGCCCTGCCCAAAGGGTGGGGCGCGGTTCGCTCCGCACGCCGGGACTACCTCTCGCGGATGAACTGGATCGATCACCGCAGGGCGATCGCGTCCCTGCTGGCCTATCTGACCCGCCCGCATGCCGCCGGGGAGATCCGCGTGCATGCCGCCGGCAGGAAGCTGCTGTCCAGCTACGAGGAGATGTCACGGCAGACGGAGACGGAGCAGCGGCGCCTCGCGCGGGCGCAGGCGTCCACGGACCTGGTCGCCGGGGCGTTCGCGGGCGTGGCGTCGTTGGCCTGTTACGGGGTGCTGTGGTGGCTGTTGGCGAGCGGTGGTCTGCCGCTCGCCGTGGGCGGGACAGCGGTGATCGCCATCCGTACTTCGACGGCGCGGTTGACGTCGTTGGTGCAGCAGGTCAACCGCCTGTATGAGGAGTTGTTGTTCCTCACCGACACGGAGGACGCCATCAAGGTGGCAGATGAGTACGCCATCCCGATCTCCGGTACGCCGCTGCCTTCGCCCGTCGAGGTACGGACGGAGGCGGTGTCGTTCACGTATCCGGGCGCCGACTCTCCTGCTCTGAGCGGGGTGAGCGTGCGGGTGCCCCGGGGGAAGGTGACGGCCCTGGTCGGCGCGAACGGCTCGGGCAAAACCACCTTGACGAAGGTGCTGGCCGGGCTGCTGCTGCCTTCGGAAGGCGACGTGTGGTGGGTGGGTGAGTCGGGCGAGCGCGTCGAGCTGCGTGAGGCGGACCGCGCCCAGGTCTTCGGCGCCGTCGGGCTGTTGACGCAGGACTTCCCGCGCTGGGAGATGACGGCGGCCGCGAACGTGGCGATCGGCGCCGGTGACCGGCCCCGCGACATGGTCCGCGTCCGCCGGGCCGCTCAGGAGGCGAGTGTGCTCGACCTGATCGAAGGCCTGCCGCACGGCTGGGACTCGATCGTGTTCAAGGGCTACGAACGCGGTGTTCAGCTTTCGGGCGGGCAGTGGCAGAAGCTCGGTACCGCGCGAACTCGCTACCGGCAGGCACCGTTCCTGCTGGTCGACGAACCGACCAGCGCCCTTGATCCGCACGCCGAGATCGCCTCCTTCCGGGGGCTGTGGTCCCTGGCCGAGCAGGGGCACGCGGTGGTACTGGTCACCCACCGGCTCGCCGCGACCATGAAGGCCGACCACATCTACGTCCTCGACCGCGGACGCGTGGTCGAGGACGGCCGCCATGGGGACCTGATGAACCGCGAAGGAGGCCTGTACAAAGGCATGTTCACCGCTCAGGCCGCCCAGTACGGATTAGCTCCGGCGCCCGACCCCCTCCCCGGCCCCCGGGGCCCCCACCCCTCCGATCACCGAACGGCGAGCTGACCCACCCCCCACGACTTCCAGCAGGCCGAGTTTCCAGGATGTGCAGGCGGGTTCCAGCCCCAGGTGGCCGGCCCGCCCGGGAACCACAGTGGGGTGCACGCGGAAACGTCCCTCTCCCGCGACGTGACGCCCCACAGTGTGCTCCGAGGAAGTACAGACCACCGCAGAATGGTCGCTTCCAGCCTGCGAAGCCATAACCGCGCGGATCGCCCAGCACCTGACGCCCACCGCAGGCAAGCCTGTTGAGAAAGCTCACGGAGTCCGACACCGACCCGGCCTGGGTGTGACGCCACACGCACCCAGGTGAACGAAGTGGCTGAAGTACTCTGCCCGCGTGGACGGTACGGATGAGGTGAAGAGCCTTCCCGACTGGCGAGTGCTCGTCGTCGGGGGTGCGTCGGGGATGGGGAAGACCGGTGTCGGGCGGGCGTTGGCGCGACGGTACGACGTCCCCGTCGTGGAGGTCGACGACATCGTGGAGGCCGTCCTCGCGGTGACACTGCCCGAGCACCTGCCGGAGATCCACTTCTGGCGCACGCACCCGGAGGCCGCCCACCAGGCGCCCGAGTCGGTGGTCCAGTGGCAGATCGCCATCGCCAAGGCGCTGGACCCGGCGATCAAGGCGGTGGTGGCCAACCATGTGGACACGGTCACCCCAGTCATCCTGGAAGGGGACTACGTCCTGCCCGGACCGGCGACACCCGACGGTCCGGTCCGGGCCGTCTTCCTCCACGAGGACGACGAGGAACAGGTCACGGCCAACTACCTGCGCCGGGAGCCGGAGGCCGGACCGCAGCGCCATCGCGCACGAGTCAGCGTGCTGTACGGCAGGTGGCTCGCCGCGCAGGCGCGGGCGGCCGGTGTGCCTGTCATCGCCCCGCGTCCGTGGGAGGACCTGGCCAACCGTGTCGCCGCGGCGGTAGGGGACGCCTACGCCAATGACGTGGCGTCTGCCCGAACCGCCGCCACGCAGAGCGTTCCGAGGAGTCTGTAGGCCGCCGGGCACGAGGTGCACGTCGGGCGATTCCTCGCGAGGGTCAGATCGATCAGGCCCACGGACGCGCATGGGTTCGCCACGGACGCTCAGGGGGAATATCACCGCGCTGTAGGTAGGGCCGACACACGCCCGTACCCCTAATTCCCCCTGCCCCGAGGAGGGTTACGGACCCTCGTGCGCACGGGACGGTCTCTCGGAACGGTCCGCACAGGCCGAGCGCGGTGTCGCGCGCAGCGTTCGTCGCGGCGGCCGCCGGGCTCATCACCCTCCTCGTCATTCAGGCGGACACCTCTTTCTGCGGCCGCGCGGCCGCAGAAGGAGGTGAGCGAGAGGGCGGGTGTCTGAGGAACGCAGACACCGCAGACACCGGAGACACCCCGCGCCCGTCGCCCCCGAAGGGACGACGGACGCGGTCACCTGACCACTCCCCCACTCAGCCCCTGACGCGCATGGCGGCCGCGGCGCTGCTCCAGGCTCTGGCCGCCCACCTCAGGGTGGGGCGACATCCCCTGCTGGTTTGACAACGGACGAAACCGGGGCCGTACGAGTCGGACGGTCTCCAACCAACGGTCTCCAACCACCGCGGTAGACGCCGGCCGTTGTCGGGCCTTGAAGCGAGGCGGCGAGGGCACGCTCGATGACCACCCCCGCCCACGATGACGTGTCGGCGGGACTGGTGGCGGGACGGCGACCTCGACGCACCGCGAGTCGATCCCCACGACTGCGCCTGGCGTCGTCGATCGGTCGTGCAGAAGGTCTAGCTGTTCGGTGGCTTGCTTCCATCCGCGAGCATCCGCCTCGGCTCTGGCACGCAGTCCGGCCACGACGTGGCCGCGTTCGCTGCTGCCGAAGGCGCTGACGAGCTCGAGGTCCTCGCGTTGACGCCGCAGTTCGACACCGGGGCCGGGAAGCTGAGGATCGTCCTGTCTGGCAGCCGTCGCGGTTGTCTGCAGACAGCGAAGGGCGCCGTCCCAGGGGATCCGGCGGTGCGCCCAGACGCTGGTAACGCCGCAGGCTGCTGAGGGCACGGCACCTCCGCCGACCACGCAGGCTCTGGCGGCGCGGGACGTCGGACCGGCCGACCTACCGCGCCGCCGCCCCGCCGTGCGGGTCCGGTGCTACTTGAGCATGTCGGCCGCCTCCACCCGGTGGAGGTGGATCACGATGTCGTGGGTCTTGGCGAGCCGGATCTGTGCGGCATTGTCGTTCCAGGGGTAGGTGGCGGCAATGTTCTTGACGGTGCGCGGCTCGGCGAGCCAGGCGCGGGCCGGGGCGGGGGCGGTACGGAGGTCCACCATGTAGTCGCGGTGGCGTACCCGGTCCAGGGTGTGCTCGGTGGTGCCGGGTGCGGACGGGCCGACGGTGAAGCGGTGGACGGCGCCGTCCTGGCCCAGGGCGTTGAACGAGCCCTGATCGAAGGTGAGCCCGGTGCTCAGGTAGTCGCGGCCCAACTGTTCGCGGAGGAAGTCGCCCTGGACCTTCGGGTGGGTTCTGGCGGTGTAGGTCCTGAGGGCAACGTGGCTGTTATGGGCGGAGAGCGCGATCTTGTCGCCGGTCTGCTGCTGCCACCAGGCGACGTTCTGCGCCATGACTTGGTCGCGGTAGCGCATGGCGGCGGAGACGGCCTGTGGATCGTCCCAGTCGAAGGCGTACATGGTGGTCATCTGGTGGATCGCGGTGGCGTGCTGGATCGCCCAGGCACGCGCGTCGGCGTCGGTGCCCCTGCCGGACCGCTGCTTGAGCAGGTTCAGTGCCCGGCCGGTCCGCTCGGCGAGCTCCTTGCGTTCAGCCAGCGGCTTCGACAGGTAGTCCTCGACATATGTGTCGGCGTCGGTGGTGGGCCGCAGGCCCTGGTACAGCTCGGTGAGCTTCGCGCTGAGTTCGGGGCGTTCCGCGGCCGCGTAGGCACTCACCTTGTCGTACAGCTCACCACCGGCGAACCCGTTGTCGTCGCCGACGAAGTGGACCGGGTCCTTGGGATGCTTGACGTTGTACGCGCGCATCCACTGGAGCAGATCGCGGTACTCGGCGTTGTTCCAGAACTGGTAGCTGCCCTGGAACTCCTCGTCCATGATCTGCTTCAACTCGCCCTCGCCGCGCAGGAGGTAGGCGTCGAGGCGCAGTCCGGTGCTCCAGGGGGCTTCGAGGGCGAAAGCCCGGAAACCCTTCTTCTCGACCAGGTACCGCAGGATGCGGTGCTTGACGGTGAAGAACTCGTGCGAGTTGTGGGTGGCCTCGCCCAGGCCCACGACCTTGGCGTCACCGACCATCCGGCCGAACGGGCGGAGGTCGGTCAGGCTGCCGCGGGGCTCGGTGGTGCGCAGGGGGTGGGCCACCCGGTCAAGGGCTGCCTTCGGGGAGCGGGCCGCGTTGGCGTCGGGGGCCGCGGCAGCTGGCGGGGCGGGCGGGGTAGCCGAGGAGGCGGCCGGGGCGACGGCCAGGGTGGCGCCGATCGGGATGAGGAGGGCGGCGAGCAGGGCCTTGTGCGTTCTCATGTGCCCAACCCTCGCCGGGCGGTGGTGCCTCGGACCATCCAGCGCGCCCCCCGAACGCCCCGGGCGCTAGCTACACCCCTCCAGGGGCCATGACCAGTACTGCGGTCCTGGTCCAGGTCCTGGACTTGGTCCTGGCCCTGAAGGGGCGCGGGGGTCAAGTAGCTTGGTTCTGCGCGCCTTTGTTCGAGTCATGCCCCCAGGCTCTGCGTCACGGGCAGGCACTCGGCGAGGAGGTCGACGACGTCGCGCCAGGCTCGCTGCGCGTGCTGTGGGTGGTAGCCGACGCCCGGGACAGTGGGGTGGTCGACCGGCGGGTGGTGGAAGGCGTGCAAGGCGCCGCCGTAGACCGTCAGGCGCCAGTCGACGCCCGCGTCCTGCATCTCGGCGGTGAACGCATTCCGTTGCGCGGGCGACATGATCGGGTCTTCCGACCCGACTCCGGCCCACACCGGGCAGCGGATGCGTGCGGCCTCGCCCGGTCGGCCCGTGGTGGTCGCGTTGACGGTCCCGATCGCGCGCAGGCTGGCCCCATCGCGCCCGAGTTCCAGTCCGATGGCGCCCCCGGTGCCGTAACCGATGGCGGCGATCCGGTCGGGGTCGGCCCGTTGTTCGGCAAGCAACACGTCGAGCGCCGCGTGGCCGATGTCCCGCATCCGGTCGGGATCGGCGAGCAGTGGCAGGCAACGGGCCAGCATCTCCTCGGGGTCGGCCAAGTAGCGGCCGCCGTGCAGGTCGAAGGCCAGGGCCACGTATCCCAGCTCGGCGAGAGCGTCGGCCCGGCGGCGCTCGACGTCACTGAGCCCCATGCCTTCCGGCCCGAGCAGCACCGCGGGCCGGCGATCGACACCGGCCGGGAGCGCGAGGTGCCCGACCATCGCCAGACCGTCCGCCTGGTACTCGACCGTACGCGTCGTGATCATCGTAGTCGTCGTCATGAGGCTGGACTGTAGTGATCGTCGGTCCTGGCACGGCCGGTGTTCTGCCACTGGCAGAGCGGCGCGCACATCTCTACCTGATCTGAGCTGAAGCCTGCACAACGTCCGCGCAACGTAGGAGTTGAGGGACGCCCGTGTCTCGGCCGATCTCGTCCGCAGTTCTTCGCGGTCTGCCGCACGGTGAAGGGCACCGTGTTGTCGTGGTCAGGCTGGAGGCACGGGTCGTGGGCATCTGACGAAGGCGGAGTGGGAAGACGCCGACGTCCCGAGCCGCAAAGAACACGCTGTCTCATCGTGCCCTCCTCACCTCGATGTTTGGCTCCAGCGAACGCGATCGTTCAGTTTCAGGTGCCGTAGACACCGGTCATCGCCAGAACCGCGAGGACGGGCATCGGCACGAACAACAGGTCTGCCCAGGTCCAGTCCGGACTGCGCCGGACATCAGGCACCTTCCCGGGCGCCCAGGCCGGGCCGGCTTCGCACGGCGCATCTGCTGCGCCGCGGCGGGCGTCCTCCCACGGTCGATGAGGGACGCGGAGAACGCGTATATCTCGATGACGTCGCCTCCAGTGGTGGTGACCGTCATGCCGTCCTCGGTATCGACGCGGCGGATGGCCCCACCGGGAATCCAGGGGCGCCCCCAGAAGCCGATGACCTGCAGACCGTCCGCATAGACATCGACACGGGGCCGGACAACCGCGCGCCACATGAACCGCGAAAGCGCGAGCAGGAAGGCGCCAAAGGCAGGCGCCTCTCCGGGGTCGTTACCGTTCCACCCCTCGACCATGGCCCAGACACCGAACGCCTCGGCGGCCAGAATCATGGGGATCCCCCCGATGGGGCCACTCTTGCGCCGCGCGATCACTATGGGCTTTCCCTGGCGAAGCGGAATGGTCTTCCACGTAACGACTCGCAGGCGAGCCGCGCGGCAGCCGACCCGAAACAGCCGGTCAACGGTGCCTCCGCCGCGCCGCGCAATACCAAGCCAGTTGACGCCGGGCGGCCGAGCTCATCGAGACGGCGATCGACGTGACGCTGGATCAGGATTTCCTCCGCTCGACCCGGCGTATGAAAACCGAGGGCATCACGGGCGCGAAAGGGTGCCGCCGCCCTGGGCTGGGTCATCACTACGTCCGCGCTCTACACGCGGGGCAGCAAGCAGGCTTTGCTGTTGTCGCCCGACGCCAAAAGGGACCCGGTACGTGTGAAGGTCATGGCTGACCGGTGGGTGAAACGGCAGGC
Organism: Streptomyces venezuelae; assembly: GCF_008642315.1. NCBI lineage: Bacteria > Bacillati > Actinomycetota > Actinomycetes > Kitasatosporales > Streptomycetaceae > Streptomyces > Streptomyces venezuelae. The sequence goes on from NZ_CP029192.1 coordinate 630,584, forward strand.
TCGTATGAAGGACCTCGACGAGTCGTACGCCGACTTCGGCAAGCGATTCCGTGTTGCCGCTCCGCCGGGGGCGGTCACTGATTTCGAAATAGCGGCGGAGATCTACGCCGCGGAGTAAATCGCCGGGCAAGGACAAGTGGCGGCGGCCACACTCGCCACGGTGGCCCTGCTCGCCGTACAACTGCTGTCCCGCCCGTCGATCTCGACCTGCTCCGGGAGCTGGCGGCGAGGCCCGGGGCGGAGACGACAGGTCGCGTCAGTGTTTGCCCATGCCGATGAAGAGCGCGTCGACGATCCGGTCCGCGTACGCGTGGGTCAGGGGCTCCTGGGTGATGAGCAGCTGGAAGTAGAGCGGGCCGGAGAGGACGGCCATGGCCAGGTCCAGGTCGAAGTCGGGCGACAGCTGACCCTGTTCCCGGGCCGCCTTCAGGCGGGCGACGGTCAGCTCGGCCTGTGGGGTGATGAAGCGCTCGTTGAGCGCGGCGGCGACCTGGGGGTCGCTCTGCGCCTCGCCGATCAGGGCCTGGTACAGCGGGCCGAAGGGCGGGGTGCCCAGCAGGTCGATGGCCGCGTGCATCTGCGTACGCAGGTCGGACACGATGTCGCCCGTGTCGGAGAAGTCCAGGCTTGACCGGTGCAGGGAGAGCAGGGAGTCGAGGAGCAGGGCACCCTTGGACGGCCATCTGCGGTAGATGGTGTGCTTTCCGGCCCCGGCCCGCGCGGCGATCGCCTCGATGCTGAGCTTCGCGTAGCCGATCTCCTGACCCAGCTCCAGCGTGGTCCGCATGATGGCCTCGGTGCGGGCGGTGCCGCGGTGGGAGTCGGTCATGGCACCACCTTAACGGCACGGCACGTGCCGTACTTGACGGGGGACGGTTTCATGCGCTGTTCTTTGCGGGCGGCACGACACGTGCCGTTCCATATTAAGGAGCGTGGACCCTGCTGCTCTGCTTGCTCCGCATGCGCGTACGCATGCAAGTCGCCCAATTCACTTGCCACTTCCGGCACCTTCGACACGTACGACTCGTTTGGCTCGTTCGATACGTCCCATACTTCTGGCACGTCCGATGCGACGATCCGTCTCCGGCTCACCCGACACACCCGGCATTCCTGCCACACCCGGTACACCCGGCACGCCCGGCACACCACGCACACCCGAACCGTCGGACATCCGCTCTCCTCTGACGTCCGCCCCCTCCGAAAGGAAGCCATCACAGATGCCGCCCGTTCCCGCCGACCCGACTCAAGTCCACCCGATGCCCGAGCAGCCTCGCGTCGTGCTGCTCAAGCCGCTGGTGACCTCGCCGTTGATCGAGGTCGGGGAGTTCACGTACTACGACGACCCCGAGGACCCGACCGCGTTCGAGACTCGCAACGTCCTGTACCACTACGGGCCCGAGAGGCTGGTCATCGGGAAGTTCTGCGCGCTGGGCGAGGGCGTGCGGTTCATCATGAACGGCGCCAACCACCGCATGGACGGCCCCTCCACGTTCCCCTTCCCCATCATGGGCGCGTCCTGGGCCGATCACTTCGACCTCATCAGCGGCCTGCCCGGACGGGGCGACACCACGGTGGGCAACGATGTCTGGTTCGGCTACCGGGCCACCGTGATGCCCGGCGTCCGCATCGGCCACGGCGCGATCATCGCCTCCGGCTCCGTCGTCGTCGACGACGTTCCCGACTACGGCATCGTCGGCGGCAACCCCGCGCGTCTGCTGCGCCGCCGCTACAGCGACAGCGACCTCGACCGCCTCCTCGCGCTGGCCTGGTGGGACTGGCCCCTGCCACACCTCACCGAGCACCTGCGCACGGTCATGTCCGGCACCGTCGACGAGCTGGAGGCCGCGGCACCCGGCGACGACATCGTCGCGCCCTGAGCACCCTTCGCCCATATAACGTCGGCATCCTGCTCACCCAGACCGGTATGTCCACGCCGGATTCGGCGCGGGCGATCCATGACTTCTGGACGACGCTCTACCAGGTGATGGACGACTGAGCGGCACTTCCCCGGCACTCCCCCGGAGACGACCCCACCTACTCCTCTCCCCGTTTGTCGGTGTTCCTGGCCGCCATGGTGTGGAACACCTTCTTCGGTTCCCAGCGCCTCTCGTCGAGCATCCGGACCACGCCGTACGAACCCGGGTCGTGCTCTCCGGGCCTGCTGTAACCGGCGAAGGTGAACCAGAGTGCGGTGTCCACGCCCTCCTCCTCGAAGATGTCCAGCAGTTCGGTGAGGTAGCGGGCCTGCTCGTCCTCGTCCGGGATCGCGTCACGCGGCACCTGCCAGGCCATGCCGCCGCGTTCACCCGCGCCCCGGTACGCGCAGGTTCCGTACTCGGTCACCGCGACCGGCTTGCCGTGGCTCATGTGCGCGCGCAGCTCGTCGCGGAAGCTGTCGGCGTTGTACGCGGCCCGGTAGGCGTCGACGCCGACGACGTCGAACGGGGCCCAGTCCACGGCCTCCCAGGGTGCCGAGGCGTAGGTGATCCGTCCGCCGAAGTGGCGGCGGACGGTCGCGGCGACCTGGGAGAGGAACGCGTTGACGCTGTCCTGTACCGGTCCGAGGGAGGACCACCACTCCATGTCGGCGTCGGCCATGGCCCGCAGGCGGTCGCCGTAGGTCTGGCCCGGCAGGAAGCCGCCGCAGAACGCGCTGACCTCGCAGCCGGCGACGAACACGACGTCTGCTCCGGACTCCCGGACGGCCTCGGCTCGCGCCGCACAATCGGCGAAGTACGGGAGCAACTGATCGCGGGGATGGTCCACGGGGAAGGGGGCGAACCAGACTTCCAGGCCGGCGTCAGCGGCGTGGCGGGCAGCGATGCTCAACCGTTCCGGCTCCCGCCCGGAGATGCGGACGGCGTCGCAGTGGAGGCCCCCGGCGATCACTCTCATGTCGTGTCGGACCGTTTCAGGGGTGAAGTCCTTGCGGGAGAGTTCTTCGCCCGGGAGGAACCCGGTGTCGTAGTTGATGCCTCGTGCGCGCACGTGAGAGTCCCTTCGCCGGCCCGTGGCCATGTCGCGATGCCGTCGGCCGAGCGTACTCAACCTGCCCTGCGCGGCGCCCACTTGAAGGTGCTCAGCGGCGCACTCGCGGCATTCCCAGGCCGATCCACGAGATGATCTCGCGTTGGATCTCGTTGTTGCCGCCGCCGAAGGTGAAGATCACCGCCGAGCGGTAGCCGCGTTCGAGTTCGCCGTGGAGGACAGCGCCCGACGAGCCCTCCTTCAGGGCGCCGGCCGAGGCGACGACTTCCATCAGCCAGGCGTACGCGTCGCGGCGTGCCTCCGAGCCGTAGACCTTCACCGCGGAGGCGTCCTGCGGAGTGAGGGTGCCTTCCTGGACGGCGTTCACCATCTGCCAGTTGAGGAGCTTCATCGCGTCGAGCCTCGCGTGGGTCCTCGCCAGGCGCCCGCGGACCCAGGTGAGGTCGATGACACGGCGGCCGTCGGCCAGCTTGGTGTCCATCGCCCAGCGTTGGACGTTGTGGAGAGCGCGGATCGCCATCGTGCCGTGCGCGGCGAGCGTGACGCGTTCGTGGTTGAGCTGGTTCGTGATCAGGCGCCAGCCCTTGTTCTCCTCGCCGACGCGGCGCGAGGCGGGTACGCGGACGTTCTCGTAGTAGCTGGCTGTCGTGTCGTGCGAGGCGAGGGTGTTGATGAGGGTGCAGGAGTAGCCCGGGTCGCTCGTGGGGACCAGGAGCATGGTGATGCCCTTGTGCAGCGGGACGCCCTCTTCCGGGGTGGCCGTACGGACCGCGAGCCAGACCCAGTCCGCCGTGTCGCCGTTGGTCGTCCAGATCTTCTGGCCGTTGACCGTGTAGTGGCCGGTCTCCTCGTCGCCCTCCCGCACGGCCTTCGTCTTCAGCGAGGCGAGGTCCGTACCGGCGTCGGGTTCGCTGTAGCCGATGGCGAAGTCGAGTTCGCCGGAGAGGATCCGCGGCAGGAAGTAGGCCTTCTGCTCGTCCGTGCCGAACTGCATGATCGTCGGTCCCACGGTGTTCAGCGCCATCAACGGCAGCGGCACGCCCGCCTGCGCCGCCTCGTCGAAGAAGATGAACTGCTCCATGGGCGAGAGGCCGCGCCCGCCGTACTCCTTGGGCCAGCCCACCCCCAGCCATCCGCCCGACCCCAGGCGACGGACGGTCTCCCGGTAGAACCGCTTCTGAGCGGCGGGTTCGCCGTACCGCGCGTAGGCGTTGTCCGGTACCAGCTCGGCGAAGTACGCGCGCAGCTCGGTGCGCAACTGCTGCTGCTCAGGCGTGTATTCGAGGTGCACTGCCCCTCCAGGCTCTACCGGCTCGAAGCTCGGCTCGCTCGGTCCCGGACCTGACGGCGGACAGAGTAGAACCCGTTGCAGAAATAGGGAATGGGTGGGGTGGTGATGAGTGGTGGGGCTGCGTTCCAGTGACGGCGTTTCAGCGACGGCGCCCAGCGACGGCGTTCTAGCGGCGGCTCCCTCGCAGGGCGCGTAGCAACAGCGGCGGCAGCAGCGCGCACTGGGCCGCGACCGCCAGCCAGAACAGGCCCACGTTGTCGGCGCGGTCGGCCCACGCGTAGCCCTCTCCCCCTGCGATCCCGCTGGCGAACGCGCCGATCCCGGCCGCCAGGCGCTGCCGGCCGAAGACGACCGCGGGCGAGCGGTCGGACCGCGACAACGCTTCGAGGTCGTTCTTCAGGAACAGGACGATCTCGCCGACGCAGATGAGCAGCGCGCCGCCGAGGATGGCGGCGGGGTGGCCGAGGGCCAGCGCGGCCATCCCGGCGGCCAGCGCGGTGAAACCGATGCGCAGGGCGCGCGGGTAGGGGAGGCGGGCTATCCAGTCCGACAGGAGGGGCTGGGTGACGACGAGGAGGAGGGCGTAGAGGGCGAGGACCAGGCCGTAGAAGTACGTCGATGCCCTGCCCACCGCGTAGAGCGCGAGGTAGTGCTGGAAGAACATGAAGACGTACACGCTCAGGACGGTGATCGCGAAGGGGAGGAGAGGCGAGGGCGGGGTGGCGTCCGGGCGGCGACTGTCGGCTTTGAGCGGCGCCTGTTGGGGTGGCTGCGGGTGCGCCTGTTGGGGTGGCTGCGGGTGCGTCTCCGGGGTCGGTTGCGGGTTCGTCGCCGAGGTCGGTTGCGGGTCCGTCGCCGTGGGCGCCCCCGGCAGCACCGCATGGCCCGCCGTGATCAGGGCGAACAGTACGGTGACCGCCGTGAAGAGGCCCGCCGATGCCGTCAGGACGAAGGGGGCCGCCGCGATGGGGCCCAGCGCGATACCGCCGTTGAGCGCCGAGCTGCTCGCGGAGAGGAGCGGGGCGCGGCGGTCCTCCGTCACGCCCGTCACCAGGTACGCCTTGTTGGCGGGCAGGTAGAGCGCGGCCCCGACGGAGACGAGGAACAGCGCGACGACCGCCCACGTCGGGCGGCTGAGCCCCGGCAGGAACGCGGCGAAACCCGCCGTGCGGATCACGAGGGCCAGCAGCATGGTGCGCCGCAGGCCGACGCGTTCGGCGAGGGCCGCTCCGACCACGCCGCCCGAGAACTGTACGAACGACGCGACGGCCAGCACCACGCCGACCGTGCCGAGCTCCATGCCCAGCCGTTCGTGCAGCAGGACGGACATGAAGGGCAGCACGGCGAAGCTGCCCAGGGGTATGAGCAAGGACCCTGCGAGGAGGAAGTACTGAGGCCCGGTGAACTGGGTGAAGGGGGTGAGGCGGGTGGGGGTCGGGAAGCGTGGCGGCGGAGGCGCTGTCATTCTCGATCGTCGTCGCCCGCCATCGCTGGCCGTATGCTGCCGGCCGCGCTGAGGGCCCTGTGCAGGGCCAGTTCGGCGGTTTCGGCCTCGGCCAGCACGATGCCCGTGCATCCGCGCTGGTCGCTCAGGTGCTCCACGCGTCGTCCCGGGACGGCGGTGGGGTACCACTCGGGCGATCCGGGGAACGCCGAGAGGCCGTCCAGGCCGGTCCAGCCGGTGAGCGTGCCGGGGCGGTCGGGGTAGACGAGGACGAAGGCCGTGGCCGGGCCGGGGGCGGGGCCTGTCGGCGCGGTGTCCAGCAGTGCGGGGCGGCGGCCGAGTGCCGTGTCGACCATGGCGTCGTAGACGTTCGTGCCCAGGGCGCGGCACAAGGCTTCGCCCACGAGCGCGCCGCCGATACGGCGGTTGATCTCCACCAGCTCCGGGCCGTCCGCGGTGAGGACGAACTCCACGTGGGCGAAGCCGCTGTCGTGGCCCGCGGCCGCGAGCACGCGTCCCGCCCACTCCTCGATGCGGTCGAGCTCGGGTGGCGGGAAGGCCACGGGGAACGCGGCGGCCTCCTCGCGGACGGACGGCTCGGGTGACATCTGGCGGCTCAGGACGCCGAGCAGTCTCGTCTCGCCCGCCCAGCCGAGGGTCTCCGCGCTGTAGACCGGGCCGGAGAAGAAGCGCTCGGCGAACAGCCATCCGTTGAAGGGGCGTTGGGCCGCTTCGGTGAGCGCGGCGTGCAGCTGACGCTCGTCCCGCACCGGCCATACGTTGCGGGAGGACGTGCCCGCCGAATCCTTCAGGATGGCGGGCAGGCCGACCTCTCGGAGGATGTCGGAGGCGGCGGTAGTGGTGGTCGCGGGGAACGCCACGGCGCGGCTGCCGCTCAGGCCCCGCTCGTGGAGGAGCGCGCGCACCCGGCTCTTGTCGCGCAGGAGCCGGACCGCGCTCGGGTCGGGCCCGGGCAGGCCGAACTTGGCGGCGAGTTCGGCGCCGGGCACGCTCCAGGTGTCGGTCGAGTTGATGAGCCCGCTCAGGTCGGGCACGGCCGACAGTGCGGCCGCGCACGCCCCGGCGTCGTGGGTGTCGACGTCGACGATGTCGAGTGCCCCGGGGGCGAGGTGGGCGAGTTCGTGACGGTAGACGTCGCGGTCGCCGGTGAGCAGGCACAGGCGGTGCCCAGCGGTGCCGGCCGCCTCGACGAGGCGGCCGAGGCCGAAGGTGAGTGCTTCGAGTGCGGCGATGGTCATCGTGCCTGAGCCTCCTGGGGCGGTGCTCCTAGTGGGTCGCTCGAAAGCGTGAGTGGGTCTGTCTCCCGTACGGGTCGGGCCTCCCTCGGTGCGGATACCGCTCGCGCCGCCGGTACGGGCCCCGCTCCCCCGCTGCGTACCTCGTACCGCCGCCGGTTCCACTCCATCGCCGACCACGGCGGCGTGAGGTCCGCGAGGTCGGTGATCTGGTGCGGTTTCAGCGTGCGCGGGTCGAGCGCCTCGCGGTGGCGGGCGAAGACGCGGTCGGTGTAGCGGTGTCCGGTGTCGGCGCCGATGACGAGGTGGGTGCGCTCGGGGTCGCGCGCCGCCTCCCAGCTCGCGACCAAGTGCGCCGCGCCGGTCGACAGTCCCGCGAACACCGCGTGGTCGCGGAGCAGGCCCACCGCACCCGCCATGGCGTGCCGGAAGTCGAGCCAGTGGAGCGTGTCGTACAGGTCGTGGTGGACGTTGTCGAAGGGGATCGAGCTGCCGATCCCGGCGATGATCGCCTCCGGGTCGCTGAACCCCTCGCTGCCGAAGGTGACGCTGCCGAAGGGCTGCACGCCCAGCAGGCGTACGTCGCGGTCGCGCCCGCGCAGCGCCTCGACGAGGCCGCCGCTCGACGAGCCGGTGCCCACGGCGCCGACCACGGTCAGCGGTACGTCGGGCAGCGCGCGGTCGACGAGGGCGGCGAACTCCCGGTAGCCGGTGTAGTGGACGGCGTCGTGGTACTGCCGCATCCAGTGCATGCCGGGCCGTTCGGCCAGCAGCCCGCGGACGCGTCTGACCCTGCCTTCCTGGTCGAGCCGCAGGTCCTCCGAGGGCGACATCTGGTCCACGGTGGCGCCGAGCACCTCGAGTTGGGCGCGCATGGTGGCGTCGACCGTGGTGGAGGCGACGATGTGGCAGCGCAGTCCGTAGCGGTGGCAGGCCATGGCCAGGGCGAGGGCGTAGATGCCGCTGGAGCTGTCCACGAGGGTCTGGCCCGGTTTCACGGTGCCGCGTTCGAGCAGGGTGCGGACCGCGCCGAGGGCTGCGTAGACCTTGAGGGTCTCGAAGCGGGCGAGGACGACGTTGCCGGACAGCCGCAGCAGGTCCGGGGCCTTTATCGCGTCGGTGATGTGGTCGTGGACCGGTGCCGGGATCGCGTACGGGGCGGGGACGTGCGCGGCGTCGGTGTGCGTGGGGGTCACGGTCGCCGTCACCGCCCGACCGAACGCAGGTAGCGGCCCAGGTCCTCGGCTCCCGCGACATTGCGGGGGCCGCTGACGACGTCGCCGTACGACATGACGTGGAAGCGGTTGTTCCGCACGGCCGGTACGGACTTCAGGCTGGGGAGCTTCTTGAGGTAGGCGATCTTGTCCTTCGCGGGCTGGTCGGCGTAGTCGACGATCACGATGACGTCGGGCTTCGCCTTGATGACCGGTTCCCAGCCCACCGTCGTCCACCCCTTGTCGAGGTCGCCGAAGACGTTGGCGCCACCGGCGGCGGTGATGATGTCGTCGGGCGCGGCGTGCCGGCCCGCCGTGAACGGCTGGTCGGTGCCGGAGTCGTAGACGAACACCTTGGCCGGGTCGCCCTGCGCGGGCCATGTCTTCTTCAGCGCGGCGACCCGCTTCTTCAGGTCGCCGACCAGCTCGTCGGCCCGCTTCCGCACGCCGAAGATCTTCCCGAGGTTGTCCAGGTCCTTGTAGAGCGCCTGGAGCGGCGACGTGTCGACGCTCTTGTCGCCGTAGTCCCAGCAGGTCTCGGTGTGCAGGTAGCTGGCGACGCCGACCTTGTCCAGCAGGGCGGGGGTGATGCCGCGTTCCTCGCTGAAGCCGGAGTTCCAGCCCGCGAGGACCCAGTCGGCCTTCGCGTCGACGACGATCTCGCGGGTGATGCGTTCGTTGCCGAGGCGGTCCACCTCGGCGTACTTCTCGCGCCAGGGCGAACCCTTGATGGACGGGTCGCCGAGCTTGTTCATGACGTAGCCGCGCATGCGGTCGGCGAGGCCGAGGGCGAACATCTTCTCCGCGCCGCTCACGTCGTAGGCGATCGCGCGCTCGGGACGCTTGTACGTGACGTCCTTGCCGCAGTTGGAGACGGTGACGGTGTCGGCGTCCTGGCCGGTCCCGGTGCCGGGCTTGCCGCCCGCCGCCGATTCGACCTCGGCGCCGCAGCCGGTCAGCAGGAGCCCGGTGGCCAGCAGCCCGGCGGCGAGGGCGCGGGGGAACGGTGGTCGGGTCACGAGTGGGGTCCTTCCGGGGACGAGGCAGGGGTGGGGATGGGGCCGTCGGGCCGCGGGGCGATGTCGGCCGGGGGCGGGGCGAGGTCGTAGAGCAGTTGCGGCAGACCTGTTCGGGGGTGCGGTACGACGACCGCGTCGACGCCGAACACCTTGCGCACCAGTTCGGGGGTGAGCACCTCGGCCGGGTCGCCGGAGGCCACCAGGCATCCCGCGCCGAGCACGGCGATCCGGTCGCAGACCTGCGCCGCCAGATTCAGGTCGTGCAGCGCCGTGAGGACGGTCAGGCCCGAGCCGCGCAGGAACGAGAGCAGCTCCACCTGGTGGCGTACGTCGAGGTGGTTGGTCGGCTCGTCGAGGACCAGGAGGCGGGGTTCCTGGGCGAGGGCGCGTGCCACGAGGACGCGTTGGCGCTCACCGCCGGAGAGGCTCAGGACGCTGCGGTCGGCGAGGTGGGCAACGTCCAGACGCTCCATCGCCTCGTCGCACAGCTCCTGTTCGCGGGCGGTGAGGGGGTGATTACCCCGCGCGTGAGGGGCGCGGCCCAGGGCGACCACTTCCTCGACGGTGAAGTCGAGCTCGGTGTGGCTCTCCTGGGTGAGTGCGGCGACGGAGCGGGCGCTGTCGCGCAGTTTCAGCGACGTCAGGTCGGTGCCGTCGAGCAGCACGGCCCCGGATGTCGGCTTCAGCGCGCGGTAGACGCAGCGCAGCGCCGTCGACTTGCCGCTGCCGTTGGGGCCGACGAGCCCGACGATCGAACCGGCGGCCACGTCGAGGCTGAGCCGGTCGACGAGGGCACGTCCGGCGGCCTCGACGGTCAGGTCGCGGAGGGACAGAACCATCTACCGGCCTCCGAAGAGATAGCCGCGGCGGCGCATCAGGACGACGAACACCGGCACGCCGATCAATGCGGTGATCACCCCGAGCGGCAGTTCCTCGGGGGCGAAGGCGGTGCGGGCGACGAGGTCGACCCACACCATGAAGCAGGCGCCGGCCAGCGGGGCGACGGCGAGGACGCGCCGATGCGTGGAGCCGACCCAGATCCGCACCACGTGCGGCAGGACGAGGCCGACGAAGCCGATCGCGCCGCTGACGGCGACGATGAGTCCGGTGACGGCCGCGGTGAGCACGAACAGGCCGCGGCGCAGCGCGTCCGCGTCCACGCCCAGGCTGGCCGCGGTCTCGTCGCCGAGCGACAGGACGTCGAGCGACCGGCTGTGCCGCAGCAGTACGACGACCGCGATCAGGACCGCCGCCGTCACCAGGGGCAGGGACTCCCAGGTCGCGGAGCCGAGGCTGCCCAGCAGCCAGAACAGTACGGTCCGTGCGGCCTGCCCGTTCGGCGCGAGGAACACCAGCACGCTCATGAGCGCCTGGAAGCCGTACGCCAGCGCCACCCCGGTCAGCACGAGCCGCAGCGGTGTCAGTCCGAGCGGTCCGCGCGCGGCCAGGTACACCAGCACGGTCGCGCCGAGAGCGCCGAGGAAGGCGGCGGCCGAGAGGGCGTAGACGCCGAGCCCCGCGAAGACGCCGAAGACGACGACGGCGGTCGCCCCCACGGAGGCGCCGGACGAGATGCCGAGCACGAACGGATCCGCGAGGGCGTTGCGCACCAGCGCCTGGATGGCGACGCCGACGACGGACAGCCCGGCGCCGACGACCGCGGCCAGCAGGACGCGTGGTGTGCGCACGTGCCAGACGATGGCGTAGCCCGACGCCTCGTCCGCGTCGATGCTGCCTCCGGTGAGTGCGGCGGTGAGGAAGTGCACGACGTCGCCGAGCGGCACGACGGTCGGTCCCAGCGCGATGCCGGCGAGGACGGAGACCACGAGCGTCACGGAGAGCGCGACCAGTGTCGTCAACAGCCTCCCGCGGCCTGCTGGTTGTTCCTCGCGGCTCCGGCGCGGTGCGCCCCGCGAGCGTGCGGCGCGGCTCGCGGGCGGCGTCGCGGATGTCGCCTCGGTCATGGAATCCCCTCGTTCACTCACGCGTTGACGCACAGCAGTAGTCGGCCGCCGGTGCGTCAGAGTTCCCGCGTGTGCAAGGAGAGTTCCGGACGAGTGCCGGTCACGATCAGCCGCTTGGAGCGGTTGTCGTACGGGCCGCCGTCGAAGTCGCCGTAACAGCGCACGTCGGTGAAGCCGGCCGCCACGAAGAGCGTGCTCAGCTCGGCCGCGCTGTAGAGGAAGGAGGTGATCGACGCTTCGCGCGCCTCTGAGCCCCGGACCAGCGTCCAGTCGGTGCGCAGCCGGGTCCAGCTGTCCAGGACGGTGTCGCGCTGCAGCACGTACGCGCCGCCGTCGAGGTCGACGACCTGGGGCCGGCCGATCCAGCCCGCGAGGACCTCCTTGCCCATCACGTCGATGAGCAGCCGCCCGCCCGGCACGAGCGAGTCGTGGGCGTTGCGCAGCACGCGTTCGTTGTCCCGCGGGTCGTCGAAGTAGCCGAACGAGGTGAACAGGTTGAGCACCACGTCGTACGTCTCCGGCTCGACGTGCGTCAACATGTCCCCGCGTACCAGCCGGACGTCGACGCCCGCCGCCTCGCATGCGGCGTCGGCCCGCTTCAGCATGGCGGGGCTGAGGTCGACCCCGGTGACCGTGGCGCCGGCGCGGGCGAGCGGGACGAGGTAGAGGCCGGGTCCGCAGCACAGGTCGAGGATGCGGCTCCCGGCCGGGAAACGGAGCAGCGGCGATCCGTCGACGAGAGCCGCCACCTCCGCGCGCCTGCGCTCGGAGAACATGGTCTCGGCGAAGTCCGACCAGAAATCGTCGTCCTCGTACCAGTTCATGGGGCTGCTACCTCGTTCCAGAGCGTGGGTGCGCGTGATCGCGTAGGGACTCTGGAGCAGTGGTCGGGCGGGGAACCCGTCTGGTTCCCGGCCCGTGCCGACCGGTCGCGGGCAGCCCGGCTGTCAGCCCAGCGTGGTCAGGAAGGCGTCGCACGCCTTCGCGCAGCGACGGCAGGCTTCGGCGCAGGCGGCCGAGGCGGGGTGCAGGTCGCAGAGGGATGCGCACTGGAGGCAGATCGCTCGGCACCACTCGACCTGCATACGCACCCGCTGCTCGTCCTGGTCGCTCTGTTCGGCCAGGACGCGGGACGTCGCCTCGCACACGTCCGCGCAGGCGGTGTTGAGGCGGGGGGCCTCGCCCGGTGCGGCCGGACCCTCGCGCACGAGGCATACGCGGGCGCAGTCGTCGCAAGCCTGCGCGCAGGCGAACCGGTCTTCCAGGTAGCGGACGAGATCCTCGTGGCTGAGCTCCTGCGGCTCCTTCGTCGCTGGGGGTGCGGATGCGGGCATGGACGTGCGGTACGCCGCGGTCGGCCTCGCCTGGACGCCTGGCGGGGTTGTCGTGGCTGTCACGGGGACCCCTCCCTTCGGTCCCGGACGGGTAGCCGCCGCACGGTGAACGAAACCCCGGGCTCCGCAAGGGAGCGGCGCGTCGGTTCTCGCGTACCACCCATGCGCTTGAGCCTCTTCCATCACGGAGCAGGTCAACTACCGGAAGAGATCACACTTTAGACAATGTCTCGGTTTGGTCTCGGTCCCGTATGCGCTGAACGGGGCCGCGCTCCGGCCCCGTACCCACGTCTCGAAAGGACGAGCGAGTCAGCGGCTCCCGCTCAGGGAGCCCGACCAAGGAGACGCGATGACGCACACGACCGGAACCAATGAGAGCAACGGCACGGCGAGCGGTGGGTACCGCCGGAAGGCCGCCCTGCTGGCGTCCTTCGCCGCGGCAGGGGCTCTGCTCCTGTCCGCGTGCGGCGGTGGCGACGACGGCGGCTCGGACGCCAGGAACGCGGGCTCGGAGGCCTCGTCGGCGGCGCGCGACACCTCCGGCTCCATGGAGCTCGCCCTCAAGTCCGGTACCGCGCGGCAGAACAAGGCTCCCGAGAACACCGGGGACTGGGCCAATCCGCCGGGAAAGCCCGCGACCAAGCCCGTGCAACGGAAGTGGGTCCAGCTCTCGGCGGGCAGGGCGGGCGCCCTCGACCCCGTGGTCGTCAACGGTTCGGGCTTCACCCTGTACCGCTTCGACAAGGACACCGCCTCGCCGTCCAAGTCCAACTGCAACGACGCCTGCGCCACCACGTGGCCGCCTGTTCTCGTGGACCCGGGCGGCAAGATCTTCGTCCAGGGCGTGGAACGGTCGCAGGTGGGCGTCATCACCCGCGACGACGGCACCCACCAGGTCACGATCGGCGGCTGGCCGGTCTACCGCTTCAGCAAGGACACCCGGCCGGGCGACACCAACGGGCAGGGCGTCGGCGGCACGTGGTTCGGCGTACAGCCCGACGGGAAGAAGTCCGGGCTGCCGGCCGGCCAGGAGGACGAGGCCGCGACGGACGATTCCGCACCCGAGGCCTCCGCGCCCGAAGCGCCCGCACCCGAATCCCCCGCACCCGACGAGACCGTGCCGGGCGAGGCGCAGCAGGCGCCCGCCACCAGCGCCATCCTCTTCGACGACGCGGACTTCTCGGACAACGGCCCCGCCCAGGGCATCGCGGGCGAGGGCTGCCAGGACCTCGCGCGCCCCGAGGTGACCTCGTCGATCTCGCTCGACGGCTCGGCGAAGATCTGGTCGGGTCCTGGCTGCACCGGAGAGTCCAAGGTCGTCAACGGTGACGTGGCCGACCTGGCCGCGATCGGCTTCGACGACCGGATCAGCTCGGTCAAGTTCGGCTGACGCCCCGCCGCGCAAGCGGCCCAGAGACCGGTGCCCGCTCCGACATCCCCCGGGGGCGGGCACCACCATGTCCGGCGCCTGCCCACGCCGCCCCTCTGCGGAACCGGGCCCCTTCGGAAAGTCGACAGGCCCCGCCGCGACGGGGGAGACACGGCGGGGCCCACACATCGAGTGCCCGCTGAGAACACGCTCACACCCGTGAAAGCACGACGAGTTCTGGACTCAGCGTTCCGAGCGCGCCCGGATCGCCCGCACGATCGCCGAAAAGTCGCGATCCGCCCCGCCCGCCGCGGCGAACTCCTCGTACAGTTCGGCCGCCCGCAGCCCGAGCGTGGCATCCACGCCGCTCGCCCGCGCCGCCCCGGCCGCCAGGCCCAGGTCCTTCGCCATGAGGGCGGCCGCGAAGCCCGGCCGGTAGTCGCGGTTGGCGGGGCTCGTGGGGACCGGGCCCGGCACGGGGCAGTTGGAGGTGAGCGCCCAGCACTGGCCGGACGCGGTGGAGGCCACGTCGAAGAGTGCCTGCGGGGTCAGGCCGAGACTCTCGCCGAGGACGAAAGCCTCGCTGACGGCGACCATCGAGACGCCGAGGATCATGTTGTTGCAGATCTTCGCCGCCTGCCCGGCACCGGCGTCCCCGCAGTGCACGGCACGCTTCCCCATCACGGCGAGCAGGGGTTCCGCCGCGGCGAACTCCTCGGCGCCGCCGCCCGCCATGAACGTCAGCGTGCCCGCCTCGGCCCCGAGCACGCCGCCGGAGACCGGTGCGTCGAGGCCGCGGTGGCCCGCTTCGGCCACGGCTTCGTGCGCGGCGCGGGCGTCCGCGACGTCGATGGTGGAGCAGTCGACGAAGAGCGTGCCCGGCGCGGCCGCGGCGAGCAGTCCCTCGTCGCGGTAGAGCGCGAGGACGTGGCGCCCGGCGGGCAGCATGGTGATGACCACGTCGGCGCCCGGGACCGCTTCGACGGCCGAGGCAGCGGGTGTCACGCCGCTGTCCACGGCTGCCGCCAGTGCGTCGGCCGACAGGTCGTGCCCGACCACGCGGTGTCCCGCCGCGACCAGGTTCGCGGCCATCGGCCCGCCCATGTTGCCGAGGCCGATGAACGCGACGGTCCTCGTCTCCGGTGACTCCGTTTCCGCACTCCCGTTCACCACGCCACCTCCTGCGTCACGGCGCCGCCTTCCAGGGCGAGTTCCCGGTCTCCGAGCGGCGCGAAGAAACGTGCGATGTCGTCCGCGGTCACCTCGGCGAGCGTGCCGGGGTTCCAGCGCGGTGCGCGGTCCTTGTCGATGACCTGGGCGCGGATTCCCTCCGCCAGGTCGGGCGAGGCGAGGGCGGCGCAGGACACGCGGTACTCCTGGTTCAACACCGCTTCGAGCGAGCCGAGTTCGCGTGCGCGTCGCAGTGCTTCCAGGGTCACCTTCAGTGCGGTGGGCGAGCGGCCGAGGAGCGTCGCGGCGGCCTCCTTGGCGGCGCGTGAGCCGTCCGCTTCGAGGCGTTCGACGATCCCCTCGACAGTCTCGGCCGCGTAGCAGTGGTCGATCCACTGCCGCTCGTCCGCGAGTCGGCCGGGCGGCGCGTCCTCGACGTACCGCCCCAGGACCGCACGTACGGGCGCCTCGGCGAGGTCGGCGATCAGACGGGGCAGCGACGACGACGGGACGAAGTGGTCGGCGAGTCCGCACCTGAGCGCGTCGCCCGCCGACAACTGCGCCCCGGTCAGGGCGATATGGGTGCCGAGCTTGCCGGGCGCCAGGCCCAGGAGGTAGGTGCCGCCGACGTCCGGCACGAAGCCGATGCCCGTCTCGGGCATGGCCACCCTGGACCGTTCGGTGACCACGCGCACGGCGGCGTGCGCCGAGACGCCGACTCCGCCACCCATGACGATGCCGTCCATGACGGCGACGAACGGCTTCGGGTAGCGGGCGATGCGGGCGTCGAGGTGATACTCGTCGCGCCAGAAGTCCCGCGTCGCCGCCCCGCCGTCCCCCGCCGTGACGTCCTCGTGGATGGACCGGATGTCGCCGCCCGCGCACAGCCCTCGCTCCCCCGCGCCCGTGAGGACGACGGTCTCCACGGCGGGGTCCTGTTCCCAGGCGGTCAGCGCCTCGTCGATGCGGAGCACCATGGCGTGGGTGAGGGCGTTGAGGGCCTCGGGGCGGTTGAGGGTCACGTGGCCCGCCCTGCCCTCGACGTACGTCAGCACGGAGTTCTCGGCCGCCGCCATCGGGCTCTGGACCGCCGTCACCGGACGGCCTCGGTCAGCCCGCGGGCCACGATGAGGCGCATGATCTCGTTGGTTCCTTCCAGGATCTGGTGGACCCGCAGGTCCCGGACGATCTTCTCGATGCCGTACTCGCTCAAGTAGCCGTAGCCGCCGTGCAGTTGCAGGGCACGGTCGGCCACGGTGTATCCGGTGTCGGTGGCGAAGCGTTTGGCCATGGCGCACAGCTGCGGGGCGCGCGGGTCGGAACGGTCGAGCGCGTCCGCGGCCTGGCGCACCAGTGCACGGGCGGCGGCCAGCTCGGTGGCCATGTCGGCGAGCCGGAACCGCAGCGCCTGCGCGTCGAGGAGGGGCGCGCCGAACGCCTCACGGTCGGCGAGGTGGGCCAGGCTGCGGTGCAGTGCGCTCTGGGCGCCGCCCAGGGAGCAGGCGGCGATGCCGAGCCGTCCGCCGTTGAGGCCGCTCATGGCGATGCGGAAGCCGTCGCCCTCGGCACCGAGGCGCCGGTCGGCGGGCACGCGTACGCCGTCGAGGAGCACTTGGCGGGTGGGCTGGGCGTTCCAGCCCATCTTCCGTTCGTCGGCGCCGAAGGTCAGGCCGGGGTCGTCCCGTTCGACGACGAACGCGGAGATGCCGCCGGGCCCCTCCCCGCCGGTGCGGGCCATGACGACGTACACGTGCGAGGCGCCCGCTCCGGAGATGAACTGCTTGACGCCGGTGAGGACATACGTGTCGCCGTCGCGTTCGGCGCGGGTCCGCAGGGCCGCGGCGTCCGATCCGGCACCGGGCTCGGTGAGACAGTAGCTGCCCAGTGACGCGGCGGTGCACAGGTCCGGCAGCCAGCGGGCGCGCTGGTGGTCGTCGCCGTAGCGGTCGATCATCCAGGCGACCATGTTGTGGATGGAGAGGTAGCCGGCGATGGAGGGGCAGCCGGTGGCGAGGGCCTCGAAGACGAGGGTGCCGTCGGTGCGCCCGAGGCCCGAACCGCCGTGCTCCTCGTGTACGTAGACACCGCCGAGGCCCAGTTCGGCGGCCTTGCGCAGGACGTCGACCGGGAAGTGCTTGTCGCGGTCCCAGGCGACGGCGTGCGGTGCGAGGTGCTCGTCGGCGAAGTCGAGCGTGACCTCGGCCAGGGCGAGTTGGTCCTTGGTGAGGGAGGTGGCCGTCGTGGTCATCGCCGTCATCCCATCGTCGGGATGGTGAAGTTCGCGCCTTCCCTGAGCCCGGAGGGCCAGCGCGAGGTGACGGTCTTGGTGCGGGTGTAGAAGCGGACGGCGTCGGGGCCGTGCTGGTTGAGGTCGCCGAAGCCGGACCGCTTCCAGCCGCCGAAGGTGTGGTAGGCCACCGGGACGGGGATCGGCACGTTGACGCCGACCATGCCCGCGCCGACGCGGCGTGTGAAGTCGCGGGCGGTGTCGCCGTCCCTGGTGAAGAGGGCGACGCCGTTGCCGTAGGGGTGTTCGCTGGGCAGGCGCAGGGCGGCCTCGTAGTCCGCGGCACGGGCCACGCACAGCACCGGGCCGAAGATCTCCTCGCGGTAGATCCGCATGCGCGGCGAGACGCGGTCGAAGAGGGTGGCTCCGGCGAAGAAGCCGTTCTCGTGTCCGGGCAGGGTGAAGTCACGTCCGTCGACGACGAGTTCGGCGCCTTCGTTGACGCCGATGTCCACGTAGCGGCGGACCCGGTCGAGGGCGTCACGGCTGACGAGCGGGCCGAAGTCGGCCTCCGGGGCGTCGGAGCGGCCGATGCGGAGTGCGGCGACGCGTTCCTTCAGGCGGGTGACGAGCGCGTCGGCGGTCTCCTCGCCGACGGGGACGGCGACCGAGATGGCCATGCAGCGCTCCCCCGCCGAGCCGTATCCGGCCCCGACGAGCGCGTCCACGGCCTGGTCGAGGTCGGCGTCCGGCATCACGATCATGTGGTTCTTGGCGCCGCCGAAGCACTGGGCGCGTTTGCCGTGCGCGGCGGCGGTGGCGTAGATGCGCGCGGCGATCGGGGTGGAGCCGACGAAGCCGAGCGCCTGCACCCGCGCGTCTTCCAGGAGGGTGTCGACCGCGTCCTTGCCGCCGTTGACGACGTTCAGGACGCCGGGCGGCAGGCCCGCCTCCAGGAACAGCTCGGCGAGTCGGAGCGGCACGGAGGGGGCACGTTCCGACGGCTTGAGGATGAAGGCGTTGCCGCAGGCCAACGCGGGTGCCGCCTTCCACAGCGGGATCATCGCCGGGAAGTTGAACGGGGTGATGCCGGCGGTGACGCCGAGCGGTACGCGCAGGGAGTGCACGTCGATGCCGGTGCCGGCGTTGTCGGTGAACTCCCCCTTCTGAAGGTGCGGGATACCGGCGGCGAACTCGACGACCTCGAGGCCGCGTTGCAGGTCGCCGTGGGCGTCGGCGACGGTCTTGCCGTGCTCGCTGGAGAGCAGCCGCGCGAGCGACTCCCGCTCCCCTTCGACGAGTTGCAGGAACCGCAGCAGCACGCGGGCGCGCCGCTGCGGATTCCACTCGCCCCAGGCATGCTGGGCGTTCTCGGCGTCGGCGATCGCCGCGGTGGTCTCCGCCCGCCCGGCAAGCGGCACATGCGCTTGTACGGAGCCGGTGTTGGGGTCGTACACGTCGGCGAAGAGCCCGGACGTGCCGGGCACATGCTTGCCGCCGATGAAATGTGTCAGTTCACGGACCATGAGAGCCTGCTCTCGTCAGGTGAGTCCGGGGATGGCACGGCAGGCCGACGGCGCCACCGGGTGAGGTGGGCAGCCGGTTCTGTCGTGGGACGCGAAGGCCTAGAAGCCGTCGTGGAGTCGGGCGCGGGCCGCAGCCTTCGCTCGCTTCGCCGGTTCACCTGGGTCGTGGGTACGGACCGGTGCCATGCGTGTCTGCTCCATCCTCGTGGACAACACGGAACACCCCGCGGCCGGTATCCTGACTCCCGGATCAGCGCGCGTTCTCCCGCCTTCCCGACGGACTCGTCCGTCAGTGGCGTATCGCTCGGCGAGAACGCACTCCCCGGTCACAGTGGCGGGACCGCGCCGGATTCACACCGGCTTCCCTGCACCGCGGGCTCTGGTCACGAACATATAGTTGGACGTCCTAGTAAGTCCACCCCTGCCTTGCCTTCTGGCGTAAGTCCACTCCGCCTCGCCTACTGGCCGTCCTTCAGCTTGATGATCTTTCCGTCGCTGTCGAGCGTGTGGTCGCTCCAGTACTTGTCCCACTTGTCGTCGACATGCTCGGGGACCTTGCCCTCCGGGTAGCGCGCGTAGCCCTTCGGCGGCTCCTCGCCGTCGGGCTGGCAGGCGGATCCACTGCTGCCCACGTGCAGGACCGGGTACTCGCCGCCGCCGCAGATCGCGTCCTGCGTGGAGCAGCCGGTCAGCACCGCTGCGGCCGCCGCGCCCGCCAGCGCGAGCGCCGCGAGGGATCGCGCCGACCGTCTGCCGGACGCGTGGGACGCACGGGACGCCGGGCGAACTCGGATGGTGCTGTACACAGTTGACTTCCTCTCATCGGGTTGCGCCTCCAGCGTGCGGGGGCGAAGGGGGGCGAATCATGAGTACGAGTACTCAGACGTCACGCCCGACGTACTTGATCACTCCGCGTTCCCCTATCCACCTGTGCCACGCCGAGCCACTTTGGCTCATAACAGCGCCAGGCAGAGCCATTCATGTGCCATGCTGACGCCATTGCGATGTCGTCGCGAACTCGAGGGGACAGACCCATGCCGAACGACCAGTCAGCCGATCCCGTAGCTCCCGTGACTCCCATGGCCGCCTTTCCGACGGCGCGCTCCGAGAGCTGTCCGTTCGATCCGCCCGCCGAGCTGACCCGGCTGTGCGAGGAGCGACCCCTCACACGCCTGCGGTATCCCGACGGACACGTGGGATGGCTGGCCACCGGACACGCCGCGGTCCGGGCGATCCTGGGCGACACACGTTTCAGCTCGCGCTACGAACTGCTGCACATGCCCTTCGACACGGGCTTCACCGGCGCGCTGCCGCCCGCCCCCTTGGGAGACATGACCGGGATCGACGCCCCCGAGCACACCCGCTACCGACGGCTGCTGATCGGCAAGTTCACCGTGCGCCGCATGCGGCTGCTCACCGAACGCGTCGAGCAGATCACCGCCGAGCGCCTGGACGCGATGGAGCGTCAGGGGCCGGTCGTCGACCTCATGCGGACCTACGCGCGGCCCATCCCAGCCCTCATGATCTGCGAGCTGCTCGGCGTGCCCTACGCCGACCAGGACATGTTCCAGCGGCACACCGAGACATCCATGAGGCTGAGCTCCACCGAGGACGAGCGCGCGGCAGCCATGGTCGCGATAGAGGAGTACATGCGGAAGCTGGTCCTGGAGAAGCGCGCCGCGCCGACGGACGACCTCCTCAGCGACCTGACCTCCAGCGACCTCACGGACGACGAACTCACCGGTATCGGCGCCTTCTTGCTCGGCGCCGGGCTGGACACCACGGCCAACATGATCGCGTTCGGCACGTACGCCCTGCTGTCCCACCCGGAGCAATTCGCCGCTCTGCGCGCGGAGCCGGACCTCGCCGACCGGGCCGTCGAGGAACTCATGCGGTACGCCACCATCGCCCAGACCGGCCTGCGTGCGGCACTCGAGGACGTGGAGGTGGCGGGCCGACTCATCAGGAAGGGCGAGTCCGTCGCCCTGTCGATGGAGGCGGCGAACCGTGACCCGGCGAGGTTCCCGGACCCCGACACGCTCGACCTGCACCGCGGGGCGACCGGCCATCTGGGCTTCGGCCACGGCGTCCACCAGTGCCTGGGCCAGCAACTGGCCCGTGTCGAGATGCGCGTCGCCTTCCCGGAGCTGGTCAACCGCTTCCCGACCCTGCGCCTCGCCGCGGCGCCGGAGGACATCCCCCTGCGGGAGGGCATGAACATCTACGGCGTCCACGAACTCCCGGTCACCTGGGGCGAGGCGGGCGGCGCGTAGAGCGCGGCGATCGCGGCGGCGCGGTCGCGCAGGGAGGTGCGGAGCCACTCCGGGGACAGGACTTCCGCGTGCGTGGTGAGCTGCCACAGGGCCCACTCGGCGTGCCGGGCGTCCTGGAAGACCAGGTCCAACCGCAGCCGGCCGTCCCCCTCCGCTTCTTCGCCGCGGACGGCGAGCGCCGTGGCCACCAGGTCCTCACGGCGGTCCGGGGCCACCCGCACCCGCACGGCGACCTGGTCGCCGCCGCCGTTCCGGAACCGCGTGTTGCGTTCCTGCCAGGCGCGGTCCAGGTCGACCGCGTCCGGTCGCTGCGCGGGTTCGTCGAGTGCCTCGGCGGCCAGCACCCGTGACAGCCGGTAGGTGCGGTCGGCGCCGCCCCGCACGGCCAGCAGGTACCCCAGGCCGCGCACGGTGACCAGTCCGATCGGGTCCACCGTGCGCCACTTCGCCGTCTGGTCCACAGCCGCGTAGTGGATGCGCAACTTGTGGCCCGCGAACACCGCGCGCCGGATCTCGGCCACGATCGGCTCGGGCAGTTCCTCGCTGTCCACGCGGCGCGCGAGGAGGTCCAGCTCGGGGTCGATGAGCAGGCGCTGGGCCGCGCCGGTCGCCGTCCCCCGGAGGCTCTCGGGCAGCGCGTCGAACACCTTGAGCATGGCGGACGCGAGCGCCGAGCCGAGGCCGAACAGCTGGGCGCCGCGCCGTGATCCGGCGATCAGCAGGGCGAGCGCCTCGTCGTGGTTCAGTCCGGTGAGCGCCGTCCGGAAGTCCGGCAGCAACGCGAACCCGCCACGGCGGCCGCGTTCGGCGTAGACGGGGACACCGGCTGCGGAGAGCGCCTCCATGTCGCGCAGCACCGTGCGGGTGGACACCTCCAGCTCTCGGGCGAGCGCGTCCGCCGTCATCTGTCCGCGCCGACGCAGGAGGAGCACCAGGGAAACCAGCCGGTCGGCGCGCATGCGAAAACCCTAGCGAAATACATGACGAGGGGTGTCATGTATTCCTGGAAGGCTCCGGGCCATGGAAAGAAACGCAGTCAATCCAGTGACCTGGTCGACCGAGTTGGGCTTCAACCAGGGCGAACTCGTCTCCGGACACACACGCACCCTGTACATCTCCGGTCAGACCGCGATGAGCGCGGAGGGCAAGCCCGAGCACGACGGCGACATGGCGGCGCAGCTCGCGCTGAGCGTCGACAACCTCAAGGCGGTGCTCGCCGAGGCCGGCATGTCCCTCGCCGACCTCGTCCGCCTCAACGTCTACACGACCGACGTCGACCTGCTCTTCCAGCACTACGGCGTCTTGGCCGGCCAACTCGCCGCCGCTGAAGTCGCCCCGACCACCACGATGCTGGGCGTGACGCGCCTCGCGATCCCCGGTCAGATGGTCGAGCTGGAGGGAACCGCGGTCGCGTAGGTGTGAAGGCGGCCGCGGCGGACACCGCAGCACGTCAGGAGAGCGTGTCCACCACCTCGCGCACCTGACCGGCGACCGACTCCGGCAACGGCGCGTAGTTCAGGCGTGACAGGTCCTTCTGGCCCACCTTGCTCGCGGTGTAGGTCAGGAACGACTTGAGCGCGGGCAGGGTCGCCTTCTGGTTCCCCTTGTCGCAGACGATCTCGTAGGTGACCTGGACGATGGGGTAAGCGCCCGGCGTCGAGGCGGCGTAGCGGAACTTCAGCTTCATGTCCTTGCCCGTGCCGACGACTTGGGCTGCCGCGATGCCCGCGGACGCCGACGCGGGGGTCGGTGCGACCGGTGCGGGCGCGCCCGTGTCGATGCTCACGGTCTTGACCTGGCGGGCCCGCGCGAAGGACAGCTCGAAGTACCCGATCGCCCCGACGCCGGAGGTCACCTCCGAGGCGACACCGCTCGACCCGCTCGCGGACGCGCCGCCCCTCCCCTGCCAGGACTTGGCCACCGGGTGGGTCCAGGCAGCGGGGGCGGCGCCCGCGAGGTAGGCCTGGAAGTTCTGCGTGGTGCCGGAGTCGTCCGACCGGTGCACCGGACGGATGGGCATCGCGGGCAGTTCGGCGCCCGGGTTGAGCCGCCGGATCCGCGGGTCGTCCCACACGGTGATCTTCCGGTCGAAGATCTTCGCGAGGGTGGTGGCGTCCAGTACCAGGTCGTCGACGCCCGGCACGTCGTAGCCGATCGCGACGGGGCCGCCGACCATGGGCAGGTCGATGGCGCGCCCGCCCCGGCAGACGTCCTTCGAGCGCTCGATCTCATCGGGCTTCAGCACGCTGTCCGAGCCCCCGAACGCGGTCGCGCCCCGCAGGAACTGCGCGCCGCCCGCGCCGGACCCGATCGGGTTGTACGCGATCCGCACCTTCGGGCACGCGCGCTGATAGTGCTTGATCCAGTACTTCATCGCGTTCTGCTGCGCGCTCGACCCGGTCCCCTGGACCTTGCCCGCGTCGGCACAGTCGATCCCGGCGACGGCGGCGGCACCGGCGGCGGCCCCCGCGTCACCGTCCCCGTCGTCGCCCCCGAGCCCCGCGACCCCGCATCCCGTCAGCGAGAGCGACAGCAGAGCCGTGAGGGAGACCGCGGCGCGCGCTCCCCCTCCTGGGTGGTACGTACGTCCTGGACGTGGGCGTTGCAACGTTGTCCCCTCGGGGTACCGCGAAATGGATCTCGACCTGACCCCAGATGCTCGCACCCGCCTCCGAGCATGCGGGTGACGCGGGGGCGAACATCGGGCGACGTCCTGCGATACGGAGGGCGAGCGGTAGTCGGGGCGTCGGCAGGGCGTTACAGGGGGCCGCCGCCGAGGAGCTGGCCGCCGTCCACCACGAGGGTCTCCCCCGTGATCCAGCGGGCGCCGTCCCCGGCGAGGAAGGCGACGGCCTCGCCCAGGTCCTCGGGTTCGCCGATGCGGCCGAGGGGCGTGGCCGCGGCGACCGTCGCCTCGTTCTCCTCCCACAGCGCCTCGGCGAGCTTCGTGCGGACCACGCCGGGTGCGATGGCGTTGACGCGGACCTTCGGGGCCAGTTCCAGGGCCAGCTGCTTGGTGAGGTGGATGAGTGCGGCCTTGGAGACGTGGTAGATGCCGACGTCCTGGGCGACCGTGAGGCCGCCGATCGAGGCGGTGTTGACGACGGAGCCGCCGTGCTCGCCCATCCACGCCTTCACCGCGAGCGACGTCCACAGGATCGGCGCCCAGAGGTTGACGTCCATCGTCTTGGCGAAGCGCCCGTGGTCCTGGTCGATGACGGGGCCGTACGCGGGGTTCGTGCCGGCGTTGTTGACGAGGATGTCGAGGCTGCCGAACGTCGCGACGGTGTGCTCGACGCAGGCACGCGCGGCGGTCTCGTCGGTGGCGTGGGCGCCGAACCCCGTCACACCGTCGCCGAGTCGAGCTGCCGCCTCCTTCGCCCGCTCCTCGCTGCGCGAGGTGACCACGACCCGCGCCCCGCGGTCGCGTAGTGCGGCGGCGGCCGCGAGACCGATGCCCCGCGAGGCACCGGTGACGACGGCGACCTTCCCTGCCAGAGACCCCGGAAGGTCGCGCGGCGCGCTCATCGGCCGCTCCGCTCGTTCTCGCGGCGGCGCAGTTCACGCAGGGCGATGGCGCGCTTGTGCACTTCGTCGGGGCCGTCGGCGAGCCGCAGGGTGCGCAGGTGGGCGTACATGCTGGCGAGCGGGAAGTCGTCGCTGACGCCACCGCCGCCGTGCACCTGGATGGCCCGGTCGACGACCTTGAGCGCGACCTCGGGTGCGGCGACCTTGATGGCGGCGATCTCCGTCCGCGCCTCCTTGTTGCCGACGGTGTCCATCAGGTGCGCGGCCCTGAGGGTCAACAGGCGTGCCATGTCGATCTCGACGCGGGACTCGGCGATCCAGTCCTGGATGTTCGCCCGGTCGGCGAGCGGCGCCCCGAACGTCGTACGGGACCGGGCGCGGTCGATCATCAGGTCCAGCGCGCGCTCCGCCATGCCGATCGTGCGCATGCAGTGGTGGATGCGTCCGGGACCGAGCCGCGCCTGGCTGATCATGAAGCCGTCGCCCTCGCCCGCGAGGAGCGCGGTGACGGGCACGCGCACGTCCTCGAAGAGGACCTCCGCGTGGCCCTCACGGTCCTGGTAGCCGAAGACGGGGAGGTTGCGCAGGACGGTGACGCCGGAGGTGTCGAGCGGGACGACCATCATGCTCTGCCGGCGGTGGCTCGGCCCTTCCGGGTCGGTCTTGCCCATGACGATGAGCACCCGGCAGTTCTTGTGCAGGGCGTTGGAGGTCCACCACTTGCGGCCGTTGAGGACGTACTCGTCGCCGTCGCGGACCATGCGCATCTCGATGTTGCGGGCGTCGGAGCTCGCGACGGCCGGCTCGGTCATCGCGAACGCGGAGGCGATCTCACCGGCGAGCAGCGGCTTCAGCCACTTCTCCTTGTGCTCCTCGGTGCCGAAGAGCGTGAGGACCTCCATGTTCCCGGTGTCGGGCGCGTTGCAGTTGGTGGCCTCGGGGGCGAGGTGCGCGCTGCGGCCCATGATCTCGGCCAGCGTCGCGTACTCCAGGTTGGTCAGGCCCGGGCCCCATTCGGGGTGCGGGAGGAAGAGGTTCCACAGGCCCTGCTTCCTCGCCTCGGCCTTCAGCTCCTCCAGGACGGGCGGGTGGAAGTGCGGGTCGCCCGACTCCGCCATCTGCGCCTCGTACACCGCCTCCGCGGGGTACACGTGCTCGTCCATGAAGGCGAGCAGCCGCTCCTGGTACTCCTTGGCCCTGTCGGTCACGTCGAACACCGGTCGTCCTCCAACGGTCGTGGGTCAGGCAATCTTGGTCCGGGAGCGGGGCCCGGCGCAGGGGGTCAGGAGCCGCGCCAGCTGCGCCGAGGTCGTGTGCGCGTCACGGTGTACGACTCCGGCGATGCCGATCCGCTCCGCCGCCGCGATGTTCTGCGGGAGGTCGTCGACCATCACGGTGTCCTCGGGCCGGACGCCGAGACGCTCGCACGCGGTGGCGTAGGCACGGCGGGACGGCTTGCGCACACCGATGTCCCCGGACACCGTGACGGCGTCGAACATCGTGGGCAGGTCGAACCCGTCGTAGCAGTGGTCTCCGAGGGAGTTGGAGAGCAGGCCCACGCGTCGCCCCTCGGCCCGCAGCGTCGCCACCAGGGCGACCATGTCGGGGTCGGGGCGCAGCCGGTTCTGGATGCGGCGCACTAGGGCCGGGCCTTCGACGGCCACCCCGTGGGCCCGCAGGCGCGCCGCGAGTCCGTTCTCGAACTCCGGCTCGCCGATGCGGCCTTCCTCGTGCGCCACCAGCAGGGCGCTGCTCTCCTCGTCCTTGGAGAGGAGTCGCAGCAACAGCCGTGGATCGTCGGCCAGTTCCGTGCCGAGCTCCTCGAAGGCGGTGACGACGCTGGTGGTCAGCACCCCGCCGAAGTCGAACAGGACCGCCGTGCGTGCCCGTACGTCCACGTCACCCGTCGTCATCGCCACCGCGCCTTCGGTCGTCTCCGGTTCCGTCAACGTAATTGAATCCGGGTTCAGGTTCAAGAGTGTGGGGAACCCCACGTCCCGCGGGCGGCATCGCCTCGTATATTGAAGTCAACGTCAAGTTCGAAGCGCGGACCACGGAGGTTCTGCACATGCCGACACACGTCACCCCCGCCGAATGGGAACGCGTCGCGACGCGCGAGGTCACTTCGGGCGACATCACGCTCCGCGTCTTCGACCACGGCGACGGGCGGCCGGGCAGGCCTCCGGTGGTCCTGTGCCACGGCTTCCCCGAGCTGGCGTTCTCCTGGCGGCACCAGGTCTTCGCGCTGGCCAGCGCGGGGTACCGCGTGCTCGTCCCCGACATGCGGGGATACGGCGGGAGCTCGCGGCCCGCGGACGTCGACGCGTACGACATCCTGACGCTCTGCGGCGACCTGGCCGCGGTCCTCGACGACGTGGGCGCGGACGACGCCGTCTTCGTGGGGCACGACTGGGGCGCGATGGTGGTGTGGCAGATGGCGCTGGCACACCCGGAGCGGGTGCGGGCGGTGGCCGGGATGAGCGTGCCGGTCACGCGGCGCTCTCCGGCGCCCCCGATCCCGATCCTGCGCAAGCGGCTCGGCGAGGACTTCTACATGGTCTGGTTCCAGGAGCCAGGCGCGGCGGACGCGGCCCTCAGCCGCAACGTGCGCAGGACGCTCGTGGCGAAGGAGATCTACTCCGCCCGGTGGGCCGAGCAGCACGACGAGCCGTCGTCGCCCCCGCCGTGGCTCAGCGAGGAGGAACTCGCCTACTACGTCGAGACGTTCGAGCGCACCGGGTTCACCGGCGGCCTCAACTACTACCGCAACCTCGACCGCAACTGGGACCTCACCGCACACCTCGCCGACCGCCGCGTCACCCAGCCTGCCCTGTTCCTCACCGGATCCAAGGACGTCGTCGGCCAGTTCATGCCGCCGAAGGACCTCGACCACATGCTGACCGATCAGCGGGGCCACGTCGTGGTCGAGGGCGGCGGCCACTGGATCCAGCAGCAGCGTCCCGACGAGGTGAACGCCGCTCTTCTCGACTTCCTCTCCCAGGTCGGCTGATAACATCCGCTGCCACCGATACGTACAGGTTCGACCGACAGTGAATGGATCGCAGTGGCTGCCCAGGCCCCGGCCGCAGACGGCGGTCAGAAGCAACCGATCACACCCCGCAGCGCCCGTGGCGTCAGGACGCGCAACGCGCTGATCGCCGCCGCGCGCGAGGTGTTCGAGCGCGACGGATATCTGGACGCCCGCATCACGGACATCTCCAAGGCGGCGCACGTCGCCTCCGGGTCGTTCTACACGTATTTCAACAGCAAGGAAGAGATCTTCCAGGCGCTGGTCGAGCAGGTGCAGGAGGAGATGCTCCACCCGCACCTGCGCGAGCGCACCGGCATCACCGATCCCCGGCAGCTCATCGACGCATCGAACCGTGAATACCTCCGGGCGTACAAGAAGAATGCCCGCCTCATGGCCCTGTTCGAGCAAGTCGCCCAGGTGGACGAGCAGTTCATGGCGCTCCGCATCGAGCGGGGCAACGCGTTCGCCCGGCGCAACGCGAAGCTCATCCGCACCCTCCAGGAGAACGGCCAGGCCGACACGTCCCTGGACCCGCTGGTCACCGCGCACGCCCTGTCCGTCATGGTGAGCCGCATGGCCTACATGGTGTTCGTGCTCGGTCAGCGCATCCCGTACGAGCGGCTCGTCACCACGCTCAACACGATCTGGGAGAACGGGCTGCGGCTTCGGGACGTCGAGCGCTGATTCCGGCCGCTGCGCACCTCGGCGGTCGGGCGTGGGCCCGCCGGCTACCAACCGCGTGCGGACTCCAGCAAGTGGTCCCTGACCAGGGCCACGTGCGGGTTGTCGGAGGAGCCGGGGCGCTGGACGAGGTAGCCGGTGTTGATGGGCGGATCGTCCGGGTCGTTGAGCAGTACCAGCGCGCCGGACGCCAGTTCGTCGAGGCAGAGGTAGCGGGGCAGCACGCTGAAGCCCGCGCCGCCCGTCACCGCCGCCTTGACCGCGCGCAGGTCCGGCATGGTGACGGCGGGCTTGCAGACCAGGCGCTTGCCGAAGACATGACGCCAGTAGCGGCGGACGATGGGCAGGTCCTCGGCGTACGCCACCAGGGGCACGCCGTGCAGCACCGAGGGGCCGTCGGCGGCGAGCCGCGCCGCCCCGCCGATCCGCTCCGCCCAGCCCGCCGAGGTGACCAGGACGAACTCCTCGTCGGCGAGGGGCACCGAAGCGAGCGCCCGGCCGCGGGGGCGGGCCGTGGCGATCAGCAGGTCGTGCCGGCCCGCGCGCATCTCCTCCAGGAGGTCGTCCGTCAGACCGGTCGCGACGCGCAGCACCACACCGCGCTCCACCAGCGGAGCGATCCGCGGCAGCACGCAGTGGGAGAGGAGCTCCGCCGGTCCTGCCAGGTGCACGGGCTCGGCGGAGCTGTCGCCGCCGTGGCCCGCGACCTCGGCGAGCGTGTCCAGGGGCTCGACGACGCGGGCCGCCAGCTCGTCCGCGAAGGGCGCGGGGGCCGCGCCGCGCGGGAGCCGCTCGAACAGCTCCCGGTCGAGTCTGCGCTCCAGGGACCGGATCTGCGCGGTGACCGTGGGCTGGGACAGGCCCAGGAGGCGGGCGGCCGCGGTGAAGGAACCTGAGCGGTAGACGGCGAGGAAGGTGCGGAGTTGGTTGAGGTCCAGGGAGGCGGTGCCGGGCGGGGCGGCCGGGTCGCCGGGTGCCGGGTCACCCTGCCCGCTCGTGTTGCCGTCGACACCGGCACCGACACCGGCACCGACATCGGAATTTCTATGTCCCATGCAGGGGAGCTTAGGGCGTGCCGATGGCTCCGGCGATCTGCGGGCACGCAGTAGGGGCGGTCGGTGGCGGTCAAGGGTCAGGGCAGCAGCGGGGCCACCCCGTCCGTGACGAAGCGGATGAACCCCTCCGGGTCCGGTTCATCGGCGGTGGGCTGCAGGACGACCGTGTCGGCCCCCGCCCCGGCGAGCCGCCGGACGGCCCCCGCGACGGCCTCCGCGGGCCCGGCGACTCCGAGGCCCTCGATCCCGTCCCACCCCTCGCTGCGGAGCTCGGCACGCAGCCGGGCCGCCGCGTCAGGACCGGTCGCGGCGAGCAGGTAGACCACCACGGGGTGGGCAGCCTCGCGCCCGGCCGACTTCCGTCCTTCGTCGATGAGTTGGCGCGCCCGTCGCACGTCGTCCGGTGTCGCGCTCGCGTCCAGGATGGTGCCGTCCGCCGCCTCGCCCGTGAGCCGCAGCGAGCGCGGGCCCCGCGCTCCCGCGTACACCGCGGGGACGGACGCGGGCGGCCAGTCGAGCGCCACGCCGTCGAGGTGTACGTACCTCCCGTCGGTCGTGACGCGCTCGCCCGCCAGCAGCGCACGCATCGCGTCGAGGTGTTCGCGCAGGAGGGTGACCGGCGACTCGGCCCGTGCGCCCACCTGCCCCATCCAGTCCTGTACGCCGTGTCCGACCCCGAGCATGACGCGGCCGGGGAAGAGGCGGTGGAGCGTGGCCGCCTCCATGGTGGCGAGGGCGACGTTCCGCAGCGGCACGGGCAGCAGTCCCACCCCTACGCGCAATCGCTCGGACCAGGCAAGGGCCGCCGACGCGGCCGCGATGCCGCCCTCCAGGAAGCAGTCCTCCCAGAGCCACAGCTCTTCGAGGCCCGCGTCGTCGGCCGTGCGCACCATGGCGCGCAGGCGCTCGGGGGGAAGTTGGGGGCGGAAGACCACGCCGAGAGTCGTCATGTCGCTTTCCTATCCCGGTCGCTCGCCCGCGATCAACAGGGAATCAGCCTCTTCCTCACCACTTCAGTAAGGGTTGTTGTGCATACGACCATTACTACAGAGTGATGGTCATGAACCAGCCCGACGGACGACAACTCACCATGCCCAGCACAGGCGTTACCCGTGTGCGCCGCGCCGTGCAGACGGACGTACCCGAACTTGTACGCCTGCGGTCGCTGCTCTTCGCGACCCGCGACGAGGCGTACTTCAACTCCGCACCGGACAACGGCGGCGCCCCGGTCCGGGACGACTGGCGCCGCAACCTCGCCTCCGTGCTGGAGGTGCAACTGACGGCCGACGCCGCGCGCAT
This sequence comes from Streptomyces venezuelae, assembly GCF_008642315.1. NCBI lineage: Bacteria > Bacillati > Actinomycetota > Actinomycetes > Kitasatosporales > Streptomycetaceae > Streptomyces > Streptomyces venezuelae. The sequence continues at coordinate 661,253 of NZ_CP029192.1, forward strand.
CCTCGTCGTGGACGGCGCACACGGACTCGCGGCCTGCGGGATCGGCACCGTCGAACAGTGGTTCCCGGGCCCGCACAGCGTCACCGGCCGGGTCGGGCATGTGATCGGCGTGGTCACGGACCCCGCGTACCGGCGGCGCGGGCACAGCCGGGCCATCATGCGGACGCTGCTCGACTGGTTCCGTACGCAGGGCACCTCCCGCGTCGACCTGTACGCGTCCGACCAGGGCGAGCCGCTGTACCGGGACCTGGGTTTCGTCGACCACCCCGACCCCGCGCTGTACTGGCGCCCAGCACACCACTGAGCCGCGCGGGCCGAAATCTCCTGAGAGACAGCTGAAATCCCTTAAAAGACAACGGACTTCACCCCACCGCAGCATCATGGGACGAAGCGGAACGGGGGTGCCGTCATGGCTGTTCGCTTCGGTTCGGGTACCGACCGGGTACCGGCATGGGCCTTCGCCGTCATCGGGTTCGTCCTGGTGGTCGGGTTGTTCTTCGGCATACGGGGCGTGGCCTCGCCCGGTGGCGGGGTGCGGGGAGGCGGTGGTTCCCCCGACGGGGGCACCAGTACGGGAACCAGTACCGGCACGAGTTCGGGGACGAACACGGGTGGCGGTGGCTCCGACTCCACGGGTGGGAGCGGTGGTTCGGGCGGGAGCGACACGGCCGGTGGGACGTCGGGCGGGGGCTCGGGCGGAGATACGGGCGGAGGCGGGGATACGGGCGGCACGGACGGGTCTTCCGGAGAGCCCTGGCAGACGGGCGGCTCGGACGGGGACAAGGAGAGCAAAGGCGGCGACGGAGGTGGGGGCGGAGGCAGTCGGGGCGGGACCCCGCCCAGCTGGCTGCCGTGGGGGCCCAAGTCGCCGAACACGGACGACAGGCCGGAGCCGGACAGCCTGTACGACGCGCTCCAGAGGGGCGAGTGCCAACTGCCGTACGACAGCGCCACCCACTCCGACAGGTGGGCCGACGGGTCCACGACCCCGCAGTCTTGGAAGGTCATCGAAGGGCTTGCCGGGATCTGCAAGGCCGCACACGGCGAACGGACCGGGCTGGCGATCGCCTCCCGTGCCGAAGCGGGACTGCGCGCGGGCGGTTATCGGCCCCGGACGAGCGAGTACCACTGCAAGGAGGGTGACGCGTTCACGGTCCTGCAGCGCTTCGTCGCCTACTACCGGCAGCATCCCGCAGAGCAGGTGGTTCTGCGGTCCGCCCCGGCAGGGACCGCTGCCTGCGGGAACAGCATCACCGCCACGCGTGACCCCGTCGCACCCGACGGAAGCGTCGGCTTCGACGGCACCTGGCCCGACGTGCCCCGGGTCGTGGAACTGCGCGCCGCCGAGCTCGCGGAGCCCTTGGTCCTGAGGCCCTACGGCGACGAGAACGAGCGGGAGAAGTGCTGCAAGGGTGCGGTCGTCACCGTCGACCTGCCGGGCCCCGACGGGTTCGGGGGCCGCCGGCCTACGGTGATCGACGTGACGCTCGTGACGAGGAACGGGGCACGGGTGACGCAGCGGGCGGCGTTCACGATCAGCTGGGACGGAATCCCACAGCCTCCCGCGGCTTCGCGCTCGTCCAGGTCGTCCTCCCCGCCGGGCCCCGCCGATCCACGCACCCCCACCCGATGACCGACCCCGCCCCCACACCCCCGGAGCCAGACCCGCCTCCACCCCCTGCCCCTCCCCCGCACCCCACTCCCGCCCCAGCACCCTCCCCCGATCCGGAACCCGCGCCCGACCCTGAACCTCCCCCCACACCGGACCCCACCCCCTCCGACCCCCACATCGGGTGGGTGGAGATTGTCGGGGCCGTCGGCTCCCTCGTCACCCTCCTCACCGCCGTACTCTTCTACTTCGGCTGGGCGAGCACGGACGCCGAGACCAAGGCGCTCGGACTGCGCGACACCGTCTTCCACCTCTCCACCAGCGATTACCTGTTGCGCAGCGTCGGCGCCCTGTACCTCCCGGCCTGGCTCGCGGCCGGCGTCGCGCTCGGCACCCTCGGGCTGCTCCGCTGGACCGCGGGCGAACCGGAACGACTGGCCCGCGCGATCCGTGTGCTGCGGTTCGCCTGGGCGGTGCCGCTCGCCCTCGTACCGCTGTATCCGCTCAGCCCCTGGCTGTTCGACCTCCTGCTCCCGCTCACAGCGATCGGCGGCTTCGCGCTCAACGCGTACGCCCGCACGCGCGAACGCCGTGACCTGCGGCTGTGGGGGCTCACCCTCTTCATCTGCGTGCTGTCGCTGTTCTGGGCCGTGTCGTCGTACGCGGCGATAGCGGGCCGGGGCCGCGCCGAGCTGACCGAGCGGACGCTCCGCGACGAGTTCCCCGCCGTCGTCGTCTTCAGCGAGAAGGACCTGATGATCCGGGGCGGCGGCAGCTGTTTCCGGCGCGTGACCGACAAGGGGAGCCAGTACGCGTACGAGTACGGGGGGCTGCGCCTGTTCCACGTCTCCGGAGACCGCGTCTTCCTCGTGCCGCGCGACTGGACGCCCGAGGACGGCACGCTCTACGTCCTCAAGGAGGGGGACGGTCAGCGCGTCGACCTGCTCAGCGGGCCGGGCCGCGGGGCGAGGGAGTGCCTGGACTGAGAGGTGCCCTGTCCGAGGGGTTCCGGTACTGAGGGGCCGGTGTGGCGCCGTGCCGCGGGCCGGAGGATGATCGTTTCGTGAGTGGCAGCGACGCGGAGAGCAGGGACGACACCGTCGGCCGGCCGTGGCGGAGTCGGTTGCGGTCCTGGCTGCGGCCGGTGGCCTGGGGCGTTCTGGCCCTCTCCACCGTCGTCCTCGTCCTCGCGGGCTGCGCCCGCGCTACCGTGCTGAACCGGGTCTTCTACCAGGCCGTTCTGGACGAACAGGGCGCGTACGAGAGGCTGTACGACGAGGTGCTCGTCGACCCCGCGACGGCACGCGTCACCCGTGACCTGCTCGGCAGGCTGCCCGTACCCGAGGCGCAGGTGACGGCGAACCTGAAGAACGTGCTGCCACCCGCCACCCTCCGCACCCTGGTGGACGAGCAGATCGGTCACGCCGTGGCGTACCTGCGCGGGCAGGAGCCTCGTCTTCGCCTCTCCGTCGATCTGCGGCCCGTCCTGACGAACATCGGCGGCTTCGCCGAGATCTACCTCGGTGACCTGGTCGCCTCCGCCCAGGGACGTGAGTCCCCCGACTTCGCCGCGTTCACGCGGGAGCTGACGGCCGCTCTGGACGACATCTCCCGCGGCCGCCGCCCCGACAACCTTCCCGAGCTGCGTCTCGAGCCCACGGCGGCACGGCAGGCGGCGGAGTGGCTCATGGGGGCCGTCCCCGAGAAGCGGCGAGCGGCCCTGCGCCCCCAGGTGGAGACGTCGCTCGGCTCCGGGGACGTGGCCTCGGCGCTGGCCGCCGTGGGGCCGTACGCGCTCGGCGACCGGGTGCCCGGCGCCGCGTCGGATCTGTCCGCCCTCACGGACGACGGCCACTGGAACGTCGTACCGGATCTGAAGGCCGCGGGCGTCGACCTGGGCGCGGCCGAACAGGCCCGGTACTTCACCAGGCTGGCGCTCGGCTGGGTGCAGGGCATCGCCGGCGTGCTCGCTCTCGCATCGGGCTGTGTGCTTGCCTTCACCGGTTCCGCGTCCTGGGCGGTGCGGGTGCGCCGCGTCGGCACGGCACTGGCGGCGGGAGGCGCGCTGTCGTTCCTGGCCGTCGCCTTGGCGCGGGGGACGGCCGGGGACCTGATGGTCCGCCCGCCGTCGAGCTGGCCGCCCTCCGTGGGCCGACTCCTCGACGACGTGCAGCACGGTGCCGCCGACGCCCTCGTCTCGGTGGGACTGCTCACGGCGGCGCTCCCGTTGGTGGCAGGTCTCGCTCTGGCCGGGGCGCCGTGGGCGTACGAGAAGATCGTGGCGCGGCGCGGGGCTCGGCTGACCGGGCGGCGGCGCAGCGCGGTCCTCGGGACGGCGGGCGGGGTCCTCGTGGCCGTCGCGGTGGTGGGTGCGGTGCTGGCGCCTCTCGCGGCGGGCAAGGACGCCCGTGAGCTGTGTCTGGGTTCGGAGTCGCTCTGCGACCGGCCGTACGACGAGGTCGCCTTCCTGGCCACGCACAACGCGATGTCGACGACCGCCGACCGGTTCATCGGTCCGCTGCAGGACCCGGACATCGTCGCGCAGTTGGATGCCGGGGCCCGCGGCCTCCTGATCGACACCCAGACGTGGGAGACGCCCGAGGAGGTCTCCGAGCGGCTCCGCGAAGCGGATTTCCCGCCCGACATGAAGCAGCAGATCACCCGCCTGGCCGAGGCCGCCAACCCGCCGCGCCCCGGCATGTGGCTCTGCCACGCGGTGTGCCGGGCCGGGGCGATCCCCCTCGTGGAGACGCTGCGCAAGATCGGCAGCTGGCTCGACGGCCATCCCGGGGAATTGCTCACCCTGGTCGTCCAGGACGCCATCGACGGCGAACAGACGCGAGAGGCGTTCCGCGCCGCGGGGCTCGAACGGCTGCTGTTCACACCGGACCCCGACCCCGACCACCCCTGGCCCACGCTGGGCGAGATGATCGATTCGGGGCGTCGCCTGGTGGTCTTCGCCGAACAGGCCGACGGCCCGGCGCCCTGGTACCGCAACTTCTACCGGTACGGCATGGAGACCCCGTTCGCGTACACGGCGCCGGACCAGATGAACTGTGTTCCGCACCGCGGGGGCACCGGCAAGCGTCTGTTCCTGCTGAACCACTTCATCACCGACATGGGCGGCAGCCGTCTCGACGCCGCCGTCGTCAACAAACGCGACTTCATCCTGGACCGGGCCCGGCGCTGCGAGAAGGAACGCGGCCGCCCGGTCAACTTCATCGCCGTCGACTTCGCGACGATCGGCGACGCGCTGGGCGCGGTCGAGACGCTCAACCGGCGGCGCTGAGCGCGCGTGGGGCGCCCACCCGCTCAGAAGGGCATGCGGCCCCGGGCTCGGCGTCCGGCGGAGCCGCTGCGGCCCACCGCCTTGGAGCTGCTGCGGAAGGGCTTGCTGAGGATCCGGCCGAGGACGCCGGGAGCCTTGCCGCCCGCCCGCGACCCGGCCCCCAAGGTGCGCTGGGTACCGCGTTCGGGGTGCCGGGAGAGGCGGGGCACGAAGAAGGCGAGGACGGCCAGAACGAGACAGACGGCGACGATTCCGACAACCACCACGACGGGCTCCCTGGGTTGAGGTGTCTTCACCGCGTGCCCCGTGGACGCCGGCCCATGCGCGGTGCCTTCGGCCGATGACCGGGAGGTAGAGTCGGCTGGCTGCTCAGCCCGCGCCGGACCGGGCACCGCCGCCTCGAGACATCCGCGTTGTGTGCCGGCCCGGAGAATCATGACCAGTACGCAGGAAGAACCCACCGAGCTGAACCCGCCGAAGCCCGACGAAGCGGGCGGGCCCGACTTCGAGGCCCGTGTCGCACGCATACGACGCCGCCTGGAGCGGCTGATCGGGATCGCGGCGACGGAGGGCAACGCGCTCGTCCCCCTGCGCAACGGGGACGAGATCTTCGCGGCCATGCTCGCGGCGATCCGTCGCGCCGAGCACACGGTGGACATGATGACGTTCGTGTACTGGAAGGGCGACATCGCCCGGCGGTTCGCCGAGACGCTGGCCGAGCGGGCCCGCGCCGGCGTGCGGGTGCGGCTGCTCCTCGACGGGTTCGGCAGCCGGCTGATCGAGGCCGAGCAACTGGCCGCGATGGAGCGGGCCGGGGTGCAGGTGGCCTGGTTCCGCAAGCCGCTGTACCTCTCACCGCTGAAGCAGAACCACCGTTGTCATCGCAAGGTTCTGGTCGTCGACGAGGAGACCGCGTTCACCGGCGGGGTGGGCATCGCAGAGGAGTGGTGCGGCGACGCCCGCAACGAGCACGAGTGGCGCGACACCCACGTGGAGGTCCGCGGGCCCGCGGTGGACGGCATCGCGGCGGCCTTCGCCCAGAACTGGGCCGAGTGCCACGACGAACTCTTCGACGAAAGGGACCGGTTCATCGACCACCGCCCGCAGGGCGATGCCATCGTGCAGGTCGTGCGCGGCTCGGCGAGCTTCGGCTGGCAGGACATGCAGACGCTGCTGCGCGTGATGCTGGAGTCGGCCGAGGAGCGTTTCCGACTGTCCACCGCCTACTTCTCCCCCGACACGTACTTCATCGAACTCCTCTGTGCCACCGCGCGGCGCGGCGTGGAGGTGGAGATCGTGCTCCCCGGCCCGCACACCGACAAGCGGGTCTGCCAGCTGGCGGGCCAGCACCACTACGAAGAGCTCACCGCGTGCGGGGTCAAGATCTACCAGTACCAGCCGACGATGATGCACGCCAAGATCATCACCGTCGACGGTGTCGCCGCGCTGATCGGTTCCACGAACTTCAACCGCCGCTCCCTCGACCACGACGAGGAAGTCATGCTCGCCGTGCTGGACCGGGAGTTCACCGCGACCCTGGACAGACACTTCGAGGCCGACACCGCGGTCAGCGAACTGATCCGGCGGGACCGCTGGAAGAGGCGTTCCGCCGTCCAGCGGATCCGGGAAGCGGCCGTCCAGCCCATCCGCCGCTTCCTGTGACATCAGCCGCTTCCTGTGACGTCGGCCGCTTCCTGTGACGTCGGCCGTTTCCTGTGACCCCGGCGAACCGCGTCGCGCACGTGTTCCACCTCACCTTCCGAATGCCGGACACGGACCGGTCCGCAGGCGGACGGCGCCGTAAGGTGATCGGTGCAGCTGGTTCGCCCCGTCCGCCAGGCGGGTGCGTCGCAAGAGGGAACCCGGTGGGAATCCGGGACTGCCCCGCAGCGGTGAGCGGGAACGACCGCCGTCACACGCACTGGGACCGACGACCGGTCCTGGGAAGCGACGGCCAGTAGGTGTCCTCCTGGGAGGACGTGCCCGCGAGTCCGAAGACCTGCCCGCTGTCCGTGCCCGAACCATTCGTGCGCGGATATCCCGGTGACCTCGAGGGCGGGTCGGCGAACACATCTGACGGACGGCCGCGCCCGGCGCGCGTTCCCGGACCGTCCGGTGCGTCACCCCTTCGCGCTCTCGTCCCGTCCCCGGGATCTCAGGGATTCGTCTCGCGAAGGAGATCTCCGTGACCACCAGGACCGCAGCCGCGGCAGCACGGGCCACCGTGTACGGCTACCCCCGCCAGGGCCCGAACCGTGAACTGAAGAAGGCCGTCGAGGGGTACTGGAAGGGCCGTGTCACCGCCGACGCCCTCCGCGCCGCCTCCGCCGAACTCCGCCGTGCCAACTGGCAGGAGCTCGCCGACGCCGGCATCGGAGAGGTACCGACCGGCGACTTCTCGTACTACGACCACGTCCTGGACACCACCGTCATGGTGGGCGCGATCCCGGAGCGGCACCGCGCCGCGGCCGACGCGGACGCCCTCGACGGCTACTTCGCCATGGCGCGCGGCACGCAGGACGTGGCGCCGCTGGAGATGACGAAGTGGTTCGACACCAACTACCACTACCTCGTGCCCGAGTTGGGTCCTGGAACCGTGTTCACCGCCGACTCCTCCAAGCAGGTGGCCGAGTTCAAGGAGGCCCGTGCGCTGGGTCTGACGGCGCGGCCGGTACTCGTCGGGCCGGTCACGTACCTCCTGCTGGCCAAGCCCGCGCCCGGGGTCGCCGCCGACTTCGACCCGCTGACGCTGCTCGACCGGCTCCTGCCGGTGTACGCGGAGGTGCTCGCCGATCTGCGCGCGGCGGGCGCCGAGTGGGTCCAGCTCGACGAGCCCGCCCTCGTCCAGGACCGCACGCCCGCCGACCTCAACGCGGCCGAGCGCGCCTACCGTGATCTCGGCGCCCTGACCGACCGCCCGAAGCTGCTTGTCGCGTCCTACTTCGACCGGCTCGGCGACGCTCTCGCCGTGCTCGCGAAGGCCCCGGTCGACGGCCTCGCCCTCGACTTCACCGAGGCGGCCGCCGCCAACCTCGAAGCGCTGGCCTCCGTGGGCGGACTGCCCGGCAAGCGCCTGGTCGCCGGTGTCGTCAACGGCCGCAACATCTGGGTCAACGACCTGGAGAAGTCCCTGTCCACGCTCGGCACTCTCCTCGGCCTCGCCGAGCGGGTCGACGTGGCCGCGTCCTGCTCCCTCCTGCACGTCCCCATCGACACGGGGCTCGAACGGGACATAGAACCGCAGATCCTGCGCTGGCTGGCGTTCGCCCGCCAGAAGACCGCCGAGATCGTGACGCTCGCCCGCGGGATCGCCCGCGGCACCCACACGATCTCCACCCAACTCGCCGCGAACCGCGCCGATCTGGCCTCGCGGGCCGGCTCCCCCATCACCCGCGACCCGGCCGTCCGCGCCCGCACGGGCGCCGTCACGGACGCCGACGCACGGCGTTCCCAGCCGTACGCGGAACGGGCCGCGGCCCAGCGCGCCGCGCTCGGCCTGCCGCTGCTGCCGACGACGACCATCGGCTCGTTCCCGCAGACCGGTGAACTGCGCACCGCCCGCGCCGACTTGCGGGCCGGGCGGATCGACCGCGCCGGGTACGAGGAGCGCATCAAGGCCGAGATCCAGGAGGTGATCTCGTTCCAGGAGAGGACGGGCATCGACGTCCTCGTGCACGGCGAGCCCGAACGCAACGACATGGTGCAGTACTTCGCCGAACAGCTCACCGGCTACCTCGCCACCCAGCACGGGTGGGTCCAGTCGTACGGCACCCGCTATGTGCGCCCGCCGATCCTCGCCGGCGACATCTCGCGCCCCGAGCCGATGACGGTGCGCTGGACGACGTACGCGCAGTCCCTGTCCGGCCGTCCCGTCAAGGGCATGCTCACGGGCCCGGTGACCATGCTCGCCTGGTCGTTCGTCCGCGACGACCAGCCGCTCGGCGACACCGGACGCCAGGTCGCCCTCGCCCTGCGCGACGAGGTCGGCGACCTGGAGGCGGCCGGCACCTCGGTCATCCAGGTCGACGAGCCCGCGCTGCGCGAGACGCTGCCCCTGCGCGCCGCCGACCACCCCGCCTACCTGGCCTGGGCCACCGAGTCCTTCCGCCTCACCACCAGCGGGGTACGGCCGGACACCCAGATCCACACCCACATGTGCTACGCGGAGTTCGGCGACATCGTCCAGGCCATCGACGACCTCGACGCCGACGTCATCAGCCTGGAGGCGGCCCGCTCCCACATGCAGGTGGCGCGCGAGCTCGCCGCCCACGGCTACCCGCGCGAGGCGGGCCCCGGCGTGTACGACATCCACTCCCCGCGTGTCCCCGGCGCCGAGGAGGCCGCGGCCCTGCTGCGCAAGGGACTCGACGCCATCCCCGCCGAGCGGCTCTGGGTCAATCCCGACTGCGGCCTGAAGACCCGCGGCTGGCCCGAGACCCGCGCGTCGCTGGAGAACCTGGTCGCTGCGGCCAGGACGGTCCGCGAGGAGATCGGGACGAGCACGTCCTGAGGCGCGTGCGGCGCCCCGGTCCGGACCGGGGCGCCGCGTGGCTCGTATCGCTCGCTCATTTCCTTTCGCGCTCTGCATCGCGTTGCACTGTGCAAGGATGCGTGTACCGAGCAGCACTCCGCGCCTCTCCCAAGGCCCCGCCTCATGAGACAAGTCCCCTCGCTCCTGTTCGTCCTGTACGTGGCCTGCGCCGTGTGCAAGGCACACATCGCGCACCTCGAGTTCACCCCTCCCGGTGCGCATCCCGTGAGCATGCCGCGCTGGGACGCGAGGCGCCGGTCGGCCTACGCCGCGTCGAGAAACCCCTCGCTCTGGTGGTTCACCGTGGAGAGCGAGGCATACGCGAACGGCGCGGGTGAAAACGTTTCGGCCGAGGACGCGGACCGCTACCGAAGAGCCTTCCGCTACCCGCGCACCTTCGCCCGCGTCCACACGGCGGGCCTCAAGGGGGACGCGGGTTTCTGCGCGCAGTGCGACGTCCCCTACTGCGGCAGGCACTGGCGTCACCAGGAGACGGCGACCGGCGAGGGCACGACACTGTGCCCGCTGGGGCACCGCCGCTGACGCGCCCGCCCGGCCTCCGGTGCCGACGCGGCCGCGGTCAGGCCCCTGCCGTCGCCTCAGCCCAGCCGAGGGGATACGGCTCGCGGCCGTCCGTGTCCGACACCTCCGGCTCACCGCCTGCTTCGTTGAACGCGGACAACGCGGCGACCAGGGCCCCGCGTTGCTCGGGGGCGAGCCGTTCGACGATCGCCGTGACTTCCTGCCTGCGCCGGGTCGTGACGGTCTCGACGGTCCGCCGGCCTTCCTCGGTTACCTGGAGCAACGTCTCGCGGCGGTTGCGGGGATTGACCCGCCGGTCGGCCAGGTCCATCGCGATGAGCCGGTCCACCATGCGCATGGCGGTGGACGGTGCCACGCGCAGATGTTCGGCGAGCGTGACCAGTTTTGTGGCTCCCCGCGTCGACAGGACCACGAGCATACGGAATTGAGGGAGCGTCACACGCTCCTCGACCTGTGCGAGGGACCGCGCCGACACGGCGATCAGCAGTCGCGACGCACTCAGGACCGCTCGGGTCACCGCGTCGACATCGTCAGCTTCCTCACGACACTTCCGGGGTTCGACCATGTGTCCTTTCTACCCCTTCCCGGCGGGTACTCGTCCGCCCCCTACGGTGATCGAGGGACCGGTTGAGACACAGGAGGCCATGTGTTCGACGACTTCGAGCTGACGCGGCGCGAGGGCGACGGGGCGCGACTCCGGGTACGGCACGGAGGGAGCGGGCCGGCGGTGCTGCTCCTGCACGGCCATCCACGCACCCACGCGACCTGGCATCGCGTCGCCCCGCTGCTGGTCACGGCCGGGTACACGGTCGTCTGCCCGGACCTGCGGGGCTACGGCGGCTCCGAGAAGCCGCCGACCGACGAGCGGCACACCCCGTACTCCAAACGCGCCATGGCGGGCGACTGCCTCGCGGTGATGCGCGGACTCGGGCACGAACGGTTCGCCGTGGTGGGGCACGACCGGGGCGCGTACGTGGCGACGCGCCTCACCCTGGACCACCCGGACTCCGTGTCCGCTCTGACCGTCCTCGACGGCGTCCCCATCGGCGAGGCACTGCGGCGCTGCGACGCGCGGTTCGCCGCGCGCTGGTGGCACTGGTTCTTCCTGGGCCAGACCGACAAGTGCGCCGAACGCGTCATCGACGCCGACCCCGACGCCTGGTACAAGGGCACCCCCGAACAGATGGGCGCGGAAGCGTACGAGGACTACCGGCGCGCGATCCACGACCCGGCCACCGTGCACGCGATGTGCGAGGACTACCGGGCGGGCCTCGGTGTCGACCGGGAACACGACGACGCCGACCGGCGGGCCGGTCGGCGCATCGAGTGTCCTTTGCAGGTGCTGTGGGCCACGCGTGACGACATGGTCGATCTCTACGGCGACGTGCTGGGCATCTGGCGCGACTGGGCGGTCCGCCCGCCCGTCGGTGGCCCCGTGGAGTCCGGCCACCACATCGCCGAGGAGGCCCCCGCCGAACTCGCCGCCGCCCTGACCGGGTTCTGGAGCTGACGCGCGCCGGAACCGATCCGCCCTGGGACTAGTTCACCGTCAGCTCCGCGACTCCCGGGTGCTTCTTCGCCCCCTCCTCGCCGCGCACGGTCACCCGCACATACCGCGCGGGCCGCGGGTCGTCCGCGTCCACCCGGTGCCAGTTCCGCCCGTCGAGGGAGACCTCGACGCTGTGCGCGGCCGGCTTGACGTCGCTCCAGGTTGGCGTGACCTTCTTGACGCGCACCGGCTCGGTGAGGTCCGTGGTGAGCCGCCCGTTCGCACCGTCCGGGACCCAGGCGGTCGCCGAGTTGCCGTCGAAGGCGGCACCCGCGTACATGCCGGGCTGCTCGGAGGAGGCCTTGGCCGTGGTGCAGCGCGCCGCGTTGGTGGTGGGGGTCAGGTCGGGGCGGCGGGTCTCCAGGACGACCGGGGCGCCCTTGCCGAGGGTCCGCTTGCCCTGCGGCGTGTCGAGCGTCATCGGCGCTCCGTGGGCGAGACGCACGGTCGTGCGGCGGGCGCCGATCTCGATGTCGTAGGTGCGCCCCTGCCAGGCAAGGCCGCGCAGGGTGACGCCGCGGTCGAGCTGCGGGGGCAGCATCGGGTCGAGGTGGAGGCTGTTCTCCCGCATCCGCATGCCGGTCAGGCCGTTGGTGAAGGTCTGCAGGAAGCCGCCCTTGCCGGTGAGGAAGTCGTGCGCGGGCGAGCCCGACAGGGGGTCCTCGGCGCCCGCCTTGTCGCCGCGGGCCTCCGAGAACTGCGCGAAGGGGCCGCGGACGAACGGCTTGATGGAACGCTCCAGATAGGTGTACGTGGCGCAGCCCGGCTCACCGATCCCGGCGGCGTCGATGGCGTGCACCGAGTCCGTCATGGCCGGGCCGTCCGGGTCGGTGCGCTGCGCGTAGTAGTCGAGGGTCGCGGCCGCCGCGCCCTCGGGCATCTTCCACTCCAGCGGGTACATCAGGAGGACCGTGTCGGCCTGCTTGATGGTGCTGCCCTTGTAGCCGTCGTACTGTTGGAAGACCTTGCGCTTCTCGTCGTACGGGATGCGGATGCGGTCGGCGATGGTCCGCCACTTGGCGGGCGCCCGCTCACCGGCCAGTTCGGCGGCGCGGGTCGCGTGGCGCAAGGCGGTGACGGCACCCGCGTTGGTGAAGACCGCGTCGTCGACGCCGTTGCTGTACTCGTCGGGTCCGGCCGTGTCCTTGATCGAGTAGCTGCCGTCCTTGTTGCGGCTGACCCGGCCCGCCCAGAACTCGGCGATCCCCTTCATGACGGGGTAGCCGCGCTCGCGCAGCCAGTCCGTGTCCTTGGTGGCCAGGTAGTACTGCCAGGTGGCGAGGGAGATGTCGGACTGGAGGTGGATCTGGGTGCGGCAGTGCGGCGGGTCGACGCTGTGGCACTCCTTGGCGAGGTTCCCCGAACTTCCGCTGTTCCAGGGGTAGAAGAGGCCTTCGTAGCCGAGCTTCCGGGCGTTCTCGCGGGCGCCCGCACGGGTGCGGTAGCGGTAGTCGACCACGGACCTGGCGAGCTCGGGCCGGGTGGCGAGCAGGCCCGGGTACATCCAGGTCTCGGCGTCCCAGAACACGAGACCCGCGTAGTTGTCGCTGGTCAGGCCTGCCGGCGCGATGCTGTTGGAGGCGCCCTTCCGGGTGTTGGCGAGCAGCCCGTACTGCGCGGACCGCACCCACGACTGCATCTCGCGCCGCCCGCGCACCTCGATGTCGCCGCGCCACAGTTCGGCCCAGGCGGCGGTGTGGGAGCGCAGCATGGTCCGCCAGCCGCGGTCCGCGGCCCGCCGTGAGGTGGCGGTGGCGTCCCGGCGCGGGGTGCGGGAGGTGAGGCCCGTGTCGATGCCGACGTACTTGGTGAAGCCGTACGACTGCCCACGCCGAACCGGCATGTCGATGCTCTGCCGTGCCGTCAGGTCCCGGGCCTTCCGGGCTTGTTGGGCCTTGCCGCCCCGTACGCCTTGGTCGGCGCGCAGAGTGGAGGCGACGGCTCCGTCCACCTTCGTGCCGTCCGTGCGGAAGGCGACGTCCATGCTCGGCGCGGTCCCGGATCCGTCACGGTGTCCGCCCGTCCGGTCGCCGCCGCCGGTCTGCTGGATGCGGCGTGCGCCGCGCCCGTCGAGCATGTCGGTGACGGTGGCCTTGCCGCTCCAGTGCGGCGTCATCCTCATCCGGACGGCGCCCACGTGCGGGTCGGTGCGGTCGGCGAGCACCTCGTAGACGAGATCGGTGCGGCGCCCGTCGGCGGCCGTCCAGGTCAGTGAGGTACGGACGACACCGCAGTGCAGGAGGAGTGACTGGCGGTAGTCGGAGATTCGACCGCTCGGCGTAGAAGAGTTGAAGGTATCGCCGTGTGCTCCACCCGTGTCGACCGTGAGGGCGGTCCAGTTGGGCAGGGCCGCGACGGCCTGGCGGTCCTCGGCGGTCTGCTTGTTGTGCGCGTACAGCCCGGAGACGAAGGAGCCGTCGTAGCGCGGGGTGAACAGCGGCCATCCCGTCTTGGCCTCGCTGTCGGTGTATCCGGCGCCGTTGGGCGGTACGCGTTGCCCCAGGTAGCCGTTGCCGACGAAGGCGTGGTGGGTGTCCTTGGCGTCGGCCCGCGTGGTGGTGCCGAGGGTCCAGCCGTTACCCGTGCGGCAGTGCGCGGCGGGGGTGCTGTCGCCGTCCGGCGCCGTTCCGGCGGCCGCCGACGGCACCGAGGCGACGAGGGTTCCGGCCAGCAGCACCGCGGTGAGTCGGGCGGTGCGCGGCCGCGCACCGAGGGAGTACGTCATTGTTCTCCGTCACTCTGGTTCACCTGCGAGGGTCCAGGGACCATAAATTTCCTGAACGAGTCACGTCAATAGATGGGTGTTCTCGGTCAAGTCTCGAAGGCATGGAGAACATGTAAAAGGTGACACCCGTCCGGGTGACCCGAGCGACAGACTGCGGAGGGCCGTCCCCAGTACACCGGCGGCCCGGAGGCCAATTCGGGACGTGTGTTCACGCGTTCAGCGGATCGAGCAGGACGGCGTGGCGGACACTGCCTGTATGTGGGGCCAAGCACCTGAATACCGTGACCTCTTCGTCGGGCGTACGAGGGAACAGGACGAGCTCGTCTCCGCGCTGCCCTCGCACCGGCTGATCAGCATCACGGGTGCCGCCGGCGTCGGCAAGACCCGGCTCGTCGCGCACACGTTGCACTCCCGGCTGCCGGAGACCGCCTCTGTCGGCCGTGTCGGCTGGGCCGACCTCGGTGCCCTGACCGATGCCCGGGGTCTGCTCGGGGCGGTGGCGCAGGCGGTCGGGTTCGCCGACCACACCTCCAGGCCTCCTCTCGATGCCCTGAGCTGCTGGCTGGCCGACCGGGAGGTACTCCTGGTCCTGGACTCCTGCGAGCACCTTGTCGCCGCCTGCCGTGAGCTGACAGCCGATCTGCTGACCACGTGCCCCGGCCTCACCGTCGTGACCACCAGCAGGCAACGACTGGGCAGTGCGGGGGAAGCCGTCATCGACATCGGCCCGCTGCCCCACGGCCGCGGCGACAGTGACGCGTTCACCCTCCTCATCGAACGGGCCCTCGCCGTGGCCCCCGCCCTGAGCGTGCGACACCCGCGGCAGGACGAGGACCTCACCTCGATCTGCACCCTGCTGGAGGGCATGCCGCTGGCTCTCGAACTGGCCGCGGGACAACTGATGCACCGCCCCGTGGAGGAGCTGTCCGCCACCTTGCGCAGACAGCACGAGGGCCTGACGGCCGCCTGGCCCCGCTGGCCCCGGCGGCACCGTTCGCTGCGCACCGCCATCGGCTGGAGCCACGAACTGTGCGCCCCACTGGAGCGGTTGCTCTGGGCACGGCTGTCCGTCTTTCGCGGCACGTTCGACGAGGACGCCGCGCGCGCGGTCTGCTCCGGTGGACCGCTTTCCGCCGGTGCCGTCCCATCGGCCCTGGCCGGGCTGGTGGCCAAGTCGGTGGTCAGGCAGGAAACGGACGGCCGGCTGCGACTGCCGGCGAGCGTGCGGGAGTACGGCTGGATGTGGCTGGGTGAACTCCACCAACGCCGGCCGCTCCAGGACCGGCACGCCGAGCACTTCCTCACGCTGGCGCGCTCCGCCGACGCCGGCTGGCCCGGAGCGGGCCAGGCCGGCTGGTATCAGCGCATCGGCTCGGCCCATGCCGATCTGCGCGCGGCGCTGGACCATCTCATGGCCGTCGACACCGACCGCGCGGCGGAACTCGCGGGCCTGGTCGGCTTCTTCTGGAGCTGCTGCGGCCACCTGCGCGAGGCGCGCTCCTACTTGGAACAGCTGCTGCCGCTCTGCCGTACCCACAGCCGCGCCCGGGCCAGGGCGCAATGGGCGCTGGGCTTCGCGGTCGCCCTGCAGGGAGAGCACTCCCGGGCGGCAGCACTGGGGCGCCGCTGCGCACGGGACGCGCGGTTCTCGGGCACCGCGGAGGAGCAGCTCGCGGCGGCCTACCTGCTCGGCATCACACATCTGCTCTCCGGCGAGGCGCACGAGGCGTACACCGTGGCACAAGCAGCGCTCCAGCAGGCCTGCGATCCGCCCGCCGCCTCGCCTTCCGTCCTGCGGTGCCGTCTGGTGCGGGTGTTCGCCCTCACCAGCCTGGGCCGCCTCGACGAAGCGGCCCGTGCGGCCTCCGTCCTGCGGGCGGACTGCGCCGCACGGGAGGAGTGCTGGACCCGGGCCTACACCGACTATCAGCTCGCCCTCATCGCCCTCGCCCAGGGCGACCCGGCCACGGCGGGCGCGCACGTCCGAGCGATGCTGGCGGGCAAGCGCCGCCTGGGTGACAGCTTCGGCATCGCACTGGGCCTCGACCTGCTGGCTGCGGCGGCAGCGGCCGAGGGAGACGGCACGGCAGCGGCGCTGATCTCTGGGGCCGGGGAGACGTACTGGCGCTCCGTGGGCCACAGCCAGCGCGGCATGCCCGAGCTGCGCGACGTACGCGCGGCCTGCTGGGCGACGGCCCGCGCGGCGGTGGGCGACGGCCTCTTCGAGCAAGCCTACGGACAGGGCATACAGGCCGACCCCGTCTCCATCGTGGCGCTGGCGGTCGAAGGGCGGCTGCCCGGCGGAGCGTGACTCCCTCGGGCGACCGCGAGGACACCGCCAGGGCGGGCCATCAGCGTGACGAGTGACGGGAGTCCTCCGATCGCGGTTCCCTGAAGCCGCAATCGATCGTCGCCGCTGTCCCGGCCCGCGCGGTGTATCTGCTCCCTGGCCTGTGTCAACGCCGACAAGAACTGGACGCAGGCAGTCCGCAGTTCTTCCCGCTGCTGCTTCCTGACCTCCTTCCGCCACTGCGCACGATGTGCCACCAGAACAGAGATCACACTGATGAAACCGCCCAGGGCCGTACTGACCGGTGCAGTCCAATCCATGACTGCCAGCGTGGCATGAACCTGAGGAGGGACTCCAGATGCGGCGGACACGACCCGGCCGTGACGTGCCGAGGGCCGCGCGGGTCACGTTCTCACGCACCCCAACTGCCCCACTGCACTCACACCCACCCCGTGCCGCGGTTCCGCGCCCGACACGGTGGCGAGTTTCGCGGCTGTCGCCGTAGCGACGTCGGTGCTTGTCTTGTTTTCACCATTCGGGAGGGCGAGCGCAGGGGGCCGTCATGACCGACACCGGGAACCAGCCAGAGGACGCTTCCGCGAACCAGCCGGAACGCGCCTCCGAGACCCAGCCGGAGAACGCTTCCACGAACCAGTTGGAGAACTCCCGCGAGAGGTCGCCGGAACACGGCGCCGAGGAACAGGCCGGTGGCACCGTCGTCAGGACGGCACTCATCACCGGCGAAACTTTCGGGATACGTGCCGTCCAGTACACGGTGGTCGACGGTCAGGGCATCGTCGAGGGCGACATCATTCTCGGCCGCGACGAGGACCTGCAACGGCGGACCGCCGAGCTGCGGGAAGCGGCGGCGGAGGGCGCCGTCGGCGTCGGGGACGGCATCCTGCCCGGTAGCACCGTCGACCTGACCAAGCGCGGCGCTGTGCAGCCGGCCGAGATCGTGGTCCCCTCGCAGGGCAAGCGGTGGCCCGGCGGCGTCGTACCGTTCCTCCTGGACGACTCCCTGACACCCGCCGCGCGCACCGCCATTCAGCAGGCCATCGACCACTGGCACGACAGGACTCGCCTCGCCCTGCGTCCGCGCACCGACACCGATGCGGCCTGGGTGAACTTCCGCGACGCCGCGGGGTGTGCGTCCTCGATCGGACGTCAGGGCGGCGGACAGGACGTCAAGATCGGCGCGGGCTGCGGTACGGGCGGCACGATCCATGAGGTCGGA
This sequence comes from Streptomyces venezuelae, assembly GCF_008642315.1. Lineage (NCBI taxonomy): Bacteria > Bacillati > Actinomycetota > Actinomycetes > Kitasatosporales > Streptomycetaceae > Streptomyces > Streptomyces venezuelae. The sequence goes on from NZ_CP029192.1 coordinate 679,026, forward strand.
CACGCGGTGGGCCTCTGGCACGAGCAGAGCCGCGAGGACCGCGACCTGTTCATCAGCGTCATCTGGCAGAACATCGAGTCGGACCAGACGCACAACTTCGAGCAGCACATCTCCGACGGCGACGACGTCGGTCCGTACGACTACGGCTCGATCATGCATTACGGGCCGCGTGCCTTCGGCATCGTCAACCCGGCGACGGGGCTCCGGAAGACGACCATCGTGGCCGAACAGAACCTGCCGCCCGGCGTCAGCATGGGCCAACGCGACGGCCTGAGCGTCGGCGACAGGGGTGCGGTCGCCACGATGTACGCCGGGGTCTACCCCGCGACACGCAACGTCTGGCCGGGGCGTTTCCAGGGGCAGGCGAGCACCGACCTCCTGTACTACTCACCGGCGCGCCGGCACTGGTTCCTGGGACGCACCACGGCGGGGACGCTGGACTTCATCGATGTCGGCGATACCAGCGGGTTCGGGGACTCCATGGACGGTCGCCCGTTCTGGACGGGAGATTTCACCGGCGGCGGGCGCACCGAGATCATGTTCCACTACCCCGGCGACCAGAACTGGTGGCTCGGCACGATCACCAACGGCCAATTGAACTGGTCCCTGGTCGGCAACACGGCCGGATTCGGAGACGTCACCCGCAACCCGTTCTGGACAGGGGACTTCCTCGGGAACGGGCGTACGCACTTGCTCTTCCACTACCCCGGTGATCAGAACTGGTGGTCGGGGTCGGTGGCAGGCGGCCAGCTGAACTGGTCACTCGTGGGTAACACAGCCGGTTTTGGAGACGTCACCCACAACCCGTTCTGGACGGGTGACTTCACCGGCGGCGGGCGCACCGAGATCATGTTCCACTACCCCGGCGACCAGAACTGGTGGCTCGGCACGATCACCAACGGCCAATTGAACTGGTCCCTGGTCGGCAACACGGCCGGATTCGGAGACGTCACCCACAACCCGTTCTGGACAGGGCGCTTCACCGGAGACAGCCGCACCAACCTCCTCTTCCATTACCCCGGCGACCAGAACTGGTGGCTCGGCACGATGACCAACGGCCGGCTCACGTGGGCGTTCGTGGGCAACACGGCCGGCTTCGGCGACGTCACCGGAAACCCGTTCTGGACGGGTGACTTCACGGGCGACGGACGCACCGACCTCGTCTTCCACCACCCGGGCGACCGGAACTGGTGGCTCGGCACCCTCCAACAGGTCCCCGGCGAGAACGCGCGGTGCCAAGCGCTCCGTTCCGAGATCGCCGGACACCACGCCACGATCCGCGCCCTCCAGCAGGCCAGGAACGCTCTCGACCCGAGGCTCGACCGGGAGGAGATCAAAGAGATCAACAGGCAGATCACCGGGCTCCGCCAGACCATCACCACGAAGCAGTCCGAAATGGCCACCCTGGCCTGCCCGGCCACGCCCAACCCGGGCGGCGTGCAGTTGGTCTGGTCGCTGGTGGGCAACACGGCCGGCTTCGGCAGCTTCGCCGACGGCCGCCCCGTGTGGGCAGGGGACTTCACCGGGGACGGCCGGGCGGACCTGCTGTTCCACTATCGCGGTGACCTCAACTGGTGGCGCGGCAGCGTGACCGGCGGGACCATCAACTGGACGCTTGCCGCCAACTGGTGAGCCACGCAGGGCCGGTGGCCCTCGTCGGCACCTGCCGGTGAGCGGTCACCCCGGCCACCCGGGAAGCCGCGACAGACGTGCGAACGCTTACCGGACAGGCACCACCGAACGGGTCGTCACGCAAACGTGGGGAGAAGTCCACGCGGGCCCGGGGGGAGGCGCCGAGTGGGCCCCGACCCTGCTGGCGGTCGACGGCGATCAGGTGCGGGCCTGGACCGGCACCGGGCTGTCCCTGCGCCCGGCGCGGCTGATGGGCCCGGCGGACTCGCTGCGGGTGGTGCGCGCGCTCCGCGGCCTCGACGGGCTGCGGTCACCGGAACGTCGGGGAATCCTCAAGGCCGTCCCGGGGCTGGCCCTGGGGACGTTCCTGGTGACCGGCTGGCTGGCGACCTCACCCGCGCAGGCGGTGTCCCGCGCCAAGGGGAGCAAGGTGTCGCGCTGGGTGCAGGCCAACGCCGCCCGACTCCCCACCCGTTACGCCGAGTTCGTCTCGTATCCCGCGGACTACCGGCGCGCGGTCTACGGAGCACTGTCCGCCCCGGCCCGGAGCGACTTGTGGGTGGCGCACTTCGCGCACTACCGGAAGACGGTCCCCGAGCCCTGGCCCCGGGGACCGCAATCCAGTCGACGCGGCAGGGCCTCGCTTCCGAGAATCACCGCATGAGCCTCAATGTGGATACCTACGTATACAAAGCCAACGGCGAGTGGGACCTACTGGAAGATCCCGACGACGACTACAGCAAGACCATGGCCGGATTCGAGGGAACACGCAGCAAGCTGTGGGGCTCCGAAACGGTTCGGGCGCTGGGGGCCCGCTTCTTTCCCCGGCTCGACGGCGGCAACCTCCAGGTCGAACCGGGCGAGATCGACGACTTCCTGGCCGAGTGCGAAGCGATACGCCTGCACTTCGATCGCCTCGCTGAAGTCAGCGGCTACGACGCTGAGTACATCACCCGATGCTTCGACAACATCCTTGCCGCCTCCGTGCGGGCCAAAGCCGAGGGCGGCGGTGTCATCATCTGGTGAGCGTGATCCTGAACGTCGACTTCAGGGCGTCGACGCGCCCTGCCGACCAGCCCCGCCTCTGCCGGGAGCTTGTCGCGCAGGAGCAGGAGTTGCGTGACGTCATTGCGGTTTCGGCAACAACGGCTCGTTGAGCGACCACAGCTCCATCGGTCGGGTGGGGGCCGACCCGTCAGCGGGCTCGTTGTTCGCCGTTGCCTTCGACGAGCATCAAACGTATCGTTATTCGATAACATCGTTTTTCGATAACAGGGTGGTAGTCATGGTCGATGACCGCAAGTTGCTTGAGCCCCTCTTCAGCGCGATGTCATTGGTTCTTCGCGTGGTGCTCGGCCTGGCGGTGGCGGGCTTCATCCTGAGCCTGTTCGTAGACGGCATCCATGTCGCCTTCATCGGAGGCGATGTGTGCCTCACCGCGGACGGAATATCAGGCGGCTCATCCGACACCAATGCGATGTTCGGTGCACGCGAGGGGGTCGACGTCGCAGCATCTCCGAGGTACTGCACATCGGATCCCACTCGTAGTCAGCATGCCCTGGAAGCCCTTCATGACCTACCGTCGTTCATCCTGACGTTCGGCGGCCTGCTGCTGCTCAACAGGCTGCTCAGGGGAGCGGCCCGAGACGGGGTCTACACCGCGCAGACCGCCTCTCGGCTGCGCGGGCTCGGTTGGTGGCTGCTCGTCGGCAGCCTGCTCACCGAAGTCGCACAGGCCATCGCCAGGGCCCAACTGTTGGCGACGCTGGTCAAGGAGGACATGGCCGATGCCCTCGGCAACGCGTGGGACATCCCCTTCCTCTCCCTCCTCACGGCCTTGGGTCTGTTCACCTTCGCCCGGATCGTGCGCGCAGGCGTCGTGATGCGCGAAGACGTCGAGGCCACCATTTGATGGTTGCTGCCGAGCAGACACCGGACGGCCACGCGATCGTAGTGGACCTTGATCGCCTCCTCACGGAGCGAGGGATGACTCTCACCGAGCTGGCGGACCGCGTCGGTGTGACCATCGCAAACCTCTCCATTCTCAAAAACGGCCGGGCCAAAGCCATCCGCTTCACCACGCTCACCCGGATCTGCCAGGTACTGGACTGCCAGCCGGGCGATCTGCTCAGCCACCAGCCACTCCATGGCCGACGCTGACCAAGTGCCCACGCTGTCGTGCCTCTTCGGCCGTGCCGCGGCCACGCCAGGAGGCCGCCTGCAGCCAATGCGATTGCCTTGGCGTTCCGGCCTCATAGCGCCGCGTGCAGCCCGAGAGAATGACAGCATGACTGTTTTCCGCTGTACCAACTGTCAGAAGCCCATGACCGGTGAGGTGGTGTCGGGGGAACCAGTGAGGGGCCCCGAGCGACCGCCCGGCCACGAGGTCGTTCCGCCGCGGATGCCTCTGGGGACCTTCAAGACCAACTTCGACGGCAGCCTTCTGATTCTTCACCCGGACGACGTCCCTGGGACGGTGCTTCACACCGACCCACGTCGTGTCAGTGGTTGCTGCGGGCTCGCCGGCCAGGACGGGCCCAACCTCGTCTGCGGCAGATGCGGCGCTGAGGTAGCAACGAAGGAGTCCGATTGCTGGACCGACAACCTTGTGGCACTGATGGCGGCCGCAGTGACTGATGGGCGCGCGACAGACGCTGCTGTCTAGGGCGCCGTACGGGCTTGCGTTACGTCGAGTACCGGTTTCCCGGCCCGGCGGTGCGCCGGCCGACCAGCCGCAGCCGCAGGCCCAGCCGCTCGGCGGCGGCGTACGGGAGAAGGGCATCATGGCCCGTACGGGAGATTCACCTCTCGGCCGATCCCGTCCGTCCCGTCCTGGGCCTCCTGCGCCTGGCACCCCGCGAAGAGCAGCAGCGCGGCCCACGCGAAGAAGAAGACGCGTACCCCCGCCACCACGGCGCCGGAGAGCTCCTGGGCCTCCCAGTTGCGAAGCCATCTCGCCTTGACGCGCCGCCACATCCTGCGCTGATCGGCTAAGCCGAGACAGACGAACACGGCAGCCATGACGATGGCAAGAATCAGTCCGAAGCTCATCGCGAAGTCCCCCACCAGTCCCGCGCCGAAGCAGTGGCCGAGCCACCGATGCTAACGGCCACTCGGCCGCGGACGGGCGGCAGGAGTGGGCTCGCCGACGTTGCCGTCGGACGGCGTCGGGTTCTCAGCGGCGCGTGCTGCTGAGGCCGCACACCGCGAGTTCCTCGGGGGTGATGGACGGGCCCGTCTGGGCGTCGCGGCCCGGGCCGCGGACGACGCCGAGCAGCACCTGTGGTCTGGCGAGGCAGGTCAGGGGTGCGGACAGGGTCATGAGGTCGGTCAGTGCGCGCAGGACCACGGTGTTGCCGGTGGCGGTTCGCATCATCCGCTGGGTGTATCCGCGCAACAGCCTTGCGGCGGGCGGGAGTCGGCGTCCTGTGGTTCCGGGGTAGTTGAGGTCCTCGCCGGTCGCCAGGTCCCAGGGGCCGGACGTCGCGCGGGCCACGGACCGCTGGACGTGGCGGGCGAATCCCTCCTGGTGGGCCGGGCGTTCGCCGAGGGCCCGGTCCAGCCCGGCCACGCTGTGGGCGGCCACCGACAGGCCCTGGCCGTAGACGGGGTTGAAGGTGGCGGTCGCGTCGCCCAGGGCGATGAACCCGTCCGGCGCGGCGGGCAGCCGGTCGAAGCGGCGGCGCCGGTTGACGGTGCTGCGGGTGAGGTGGACGTCGGTCAGCGGCTCGGCGCGTGAGATCAGGTCGGCCAGGAGCGGGTCGCGCAGGCTGCGGGCGAACGGCTCGAAGTCGGCTGCGTCTCTGGTGGGTTCGCCGCCTCGGGTGCCCGCGATGGTGACCAGCCAGCGGCCGCCCTCGACCGGCAGCAGGGTGGCGCCGCAGCCGGGGCTTCCGGCGCGCGGGTCGGCCTGGATGCTGACGAGCGGGAAGTCCTCCGCGCCGGGCGGCGCGCGGAAGAGCCGGGTGGCGTAGACCTGCCCGGCGTCCACGACCTCTTCCCGTACGGCGGGCAGTCCGAGCCGGGCGAGGTGCCGGGAGGCCTGCGAGCCCCGGCCCGAGGCGTCGACCACGAGGTCGGCGTCCAGGTTCTCGACGGCGCCGCTGTCGATGTCCCGTACGGCCGCTCCGGCGACCCGGCGCCGGTCGCCGAGGAGCTCGACGGCTTCGGCACCTTCCCGCAGGGCCACCTGCGGCAGGGCCAGGACGCGTTCGCGCACCACCGCGTCGAGGAGGTCCCGGGTGCACGAGATGAGGAACTTGGTGTCGGGCCTGCGCGGGAACCAGCCCCGGGCCCCCAGGAGGACCATGTCGTCCGTCACCCCCAGCTTCCGCGCCCCCGCGGCCACCCAGGCGTCGACGGTTCCCGGCAGCAGGGTGTCGATGACGCTCGCGCCGCCCGACATCACCAGGTGCGCGTGGCGGGCCTGCGGCAGCCCCCGGCGCGGTCCGGCCGTCTCCGGCATGCGGTCCCGGTCGACGAGCACCACCTCGTCCATCCGCCCCGCAAGGACTCCGGCGGTCAGCACCCCCGCCATGCCCGCGCCCAGGACGACCGCGCGTCCGCCTCCGCCGGAGTCCCCGACTCGTACGTTCATGAACACGGCCTCCCGGACAGGCTGCGGCGCCGGACGCCCCGGCGGCTCGTACGAGCACATTCCGTCCGGGCCCTCAGGCCAAACTGCTTCGGGCAGGCGGCTTGTCCGCACAAGTCATGAATCAGCCTGTGGTCATGGAGCGGCCTGTGCTCATGGAGCGGCCTGTGCTCATGAAGCGGCCCGTAGTCATGAATCGGCCCGTCGGGGGCGCTCGGTGGCCGCGAGTTCCACCGTGGTGACGACACGGGTCAGGGACGGCTTGCGCGGCACGGAGCCGAAGCCGAAGCGGACCGGGGGTTCCACCGCGGTCAGCGCCCCCAGGTCACGCCCGTCCCACGACGCGCGCGCCCACGTGATGGTGCGCAGGTCCCTGGCCGCGTACCACTCCCTGCGCCCCCGGCCCGCGCTGCCGCGCGTCCGTACGCCCGGCATCAGCAGACGGGCCGGCACGTCGCACAGGGCGGCCCAGCCGGGGCTGGTCGCCAGGCGGCCCGGGATGAGGCGCAGCAGGCGCCCGAGCGCGGTGGACCCTCCGGGGGAGAACGCGAGCCGCAGCGGGCCCGCGGTGACGGTCCACGGTTCGCGCCCCCGCCCGGCGTCGACGGACACGGGACGGATGACGATGTCGTCGAAGCTGTACGTGGCGGCGACGAACTCCGCGACCTCTTCCGTCGGCGCGATCAGCACGCGGTGGCCGTCGGCGTGTTCCACCATGACATCGGCGAAGGGCCCCAGCGGGGAGACCGGCCAGTGACCGACGACCAGGCGCACGCCGGTGGCGGTGCCGAGGCCCGCGATCCACCCGTCGAAGCGCATGCGGCGTGCGGATCCGCGCAGGAGGCCCCCGCCCCTCCGTGTCCTACGGAGGAGCGGGGGCCTGTGCCGCGCCCGGATCAGCTGCCTGCCTTTCCGGCTCGGCCGCGTCCTAGCTCTGCGGCGGGTCCTGCTGGGACCTGTCCGTGCCGAACTGCTCCTTGAGCTTGTCCTGGCCGGTGTCGACCTGGCTGGAGTACTTGCCCTGGGTCCTGTCGTCGACGAAGTCGCCTGCCTTGTCGATTCCCTGCCCGGCCTTGTCCTCGTGCCCCTTGAGCATCTGCTTGAGCTTGTCCATGACCGACATGGGCTGTACCTGCCTCTCGACTCTTCGCGTCCCTCCCCTTCCTCTCCAGACTCAGGGCGCGACGCCGGATCCGCATCCTGTGGGGGTCGTGGAATTCGAACATGTGAGTCATGCCATCGGTCGGCGCCCCTGACGGCGTGACCGTGCCACCCGGAGGCAGGGCCATTCGTAGCGCGCAAACCACCTGATCCCCCTACGAACGCCGGAGTGCCTCCAGAGCGAGGCTCTCGGCAACCACGCCCATGCGTCAACTCCTCTTCCGGTACGCGTAACTCCTCGGACGCGTGACCGGGAGATGTTGCGGGCATGACAAGGCTGCCCATGCCACCCAAGCTGCCGAAGCCGCCCGTGGCCGCAGCCGCAGCCGCAGCCGTCCCGAAGTGCCCGAGGAGAACCTCTTGAAGCTGAAGTTGCAGTCGGAGTCAAAGCCGAAGTCGACCAGAGCGATCCGCCGTGCCTCCCTCTCCCTCGGTGGCGCCATCGCCCTGGTCGTCGCCTTCGCGGGCTCGGCTGTCGCCGCTCCCCCGCAGGCCCTCCCCGCGAACGCCGACAGCACCGAGCAGACATTCCAGCCCGCGTACGACTACGACGGCGACGGCTGCTACCCGACGCCCGCCATCGGCCCCGACGGAACCGTGAACGGCGGCCTCAAGCCGAGCGGCGCCGTCAACGGGCAGTGCCGCGACGCGAGCGACCTCGCCAACACCAACGGCTATGCCCGCGGCAAGTGCAACAACGGCTGGTGCGCCGTCATGTACGGCCTCTACTTCGAGAAGGACCAGGCCGTGGCAGGCAGCGGCCTCGGTGGCCACCGGCACGACTGGGAGCACGTCGTGGTGTGGGTGAAGGACGGCCGCGCCGAGTACGTCGCCACCTCGGCCCACGGCAAGTTCCGCATCCACTCGCGCGACCAGATCCGCTGGGACGGCACCCACCCGAAGGTCGTCTACCACAAGGACGGCATCGGGACCCACTGCTTCCGCGCCGCGACCGCGGGCGACGAACCGCCCGAGAACCACCGCGGCACCTGGCAGTTCCCGGCCCTCGTCGGCTGGAACGGCTATCCGGCGGGGCTCCGGGAGAAGCTGAGCGCCCACGACTTCGGCAGCGCCGACTTCGGGCTGAAGGACGCGAGCTTTCCCTCCCACCTGGCCGCGGCGCTGCCGCCCGGTGTGCCGTTCGACGTCGACGGCTGAGCCGCCGGGGGCACACCCTTCACGACGCCCGGCACTCGTCCGTTCAGGCGTGTCCCGCGTTCAGGGCGCTACGAGCAGCGATCGTGGGCACGTGGATCACATGACTGACCTCGGCTTCTACGCCCGCAGGTACGGGCCCCCACCGCGCGAGGGCCGCCCGACCCACGTGCTCGTGCACGGACTCGGGCTCTCGGGCCGCTACTTCGTGCCGCTCGCGCGTCGGCTGGCCGCGAGCGGCGCCACCGCCGTCGTGCCCGACCTGCCGGGCAACGGGCGCTCACGGTCCGCCGTACGCCGTGCGCCTGACGTAGGACGGCTCGCGGATGCCCTGGCACGCGGCCTGGACCGCGCGCTCCCGCCGGGGCCCAACGTCCTGGTGGCCAACTCCGTCGGCTGCCAGGTCGTCGCGGCCCTGGCCGCCCGCCGCCCCCACCTGGTGAGCCACCTCGTGCTGGTCGGCCCCGCCCTCGACCCGAGCGCCTCCGGCCTGCGTCAGTTCGGAAGGCTCGTCGCCGACGCACCCAGGGAGCCCCTCGGCCTGCTCGCGGTGGCCGGGGTCGACTACCTGGTCACCGGCCCCCTGCGCTGCGCCGCCTCCTTCCGCCACGCGCTGCGGGACGCGGCTTCGGCATTCGAGTCGAACCTGTCCCGGGTCCGCGCGCCCACCCTCGTCGTACGGGGAGCGGGTGACACCATCGCCTCCGCCGCGTGGACGCGGCGCGTGGCGGACCTCGTCGCCGACGGACACGCACGGGATCTCCCCGGCGCCGCCCACGCGGCGCATTTCGGCGCGCCGGACGCCCTCGCCGCGCTGATCGAGAAGTTCACGGCGGGAGAACGCGGATGACGTCCCACCCCTCTCCCTGGCTGCGCCTGCTGCCCGGCATCTCCCCGAAGCGCAGGGGCTTCATCCTGGCCTGGTGGGGATTCGCCCTGACCTTCGGCGGGATGCGTCTGCTCACCTGGCTCATCCACATCGATGCGGCCGGGATCGGCGACATGCAGGCCGGCGGGATGCACATCCACCACTACGTGTGGGGAATCCTGCTGCTCGCCGGGGTGGGCGCGGCGGGCCTCGCCGAACGCTCCGCCCGGGCGCGCGCCTGGATAGGGCTGGCGTACGGGGTGGGCCTCGCACTCGTCGTCGACGAGGCGGCGCTGCTGATCAGTCTGGAGGACGTGTACTGGGACACGCAGGGCGGGTTCAGCATCGCTCTGGCCATCGCGGTGATCGCCGTCGCGGGCAGCGTCCTCGCGGTCACGAGGGGGCGCCGCGCGTCCAGGAACGACACGGACGACGACGTGGACGACGAGGACGGCTGACCGTCGCCGCCCGCAACGGCCTACTTCGGCTCGACGTCGGTGTGCAGCATGTGGTGGTCCGAGTAGGGCGTGGGCTGTACGCGGTGCTCGCGCGCCGCGAAGCCACGGAGGAAGACGTAGTCGAACTTGCTGTGCCAGTCGGTCGTCGGTTCGCAGGGCCCCGTGGGCTCGGGGTGGCACTCGGAGTCCGTGTCCTCGGCCAACTCCCAGAGACGGCCGAGTTCGGGGGCGTCCGGCACCGCGTTGAAGTCGCCGAGCACGATCGCACGGTCGTAACGGGCGACCGCCTTGGCCAGTACGCCGACCTGGGCCGCCCGAAACGTCTCCTGCTGCCGCTGGGCGAGGTGCGTGTTGAAGACGCGGACGGACCGGCCGCCCACGGTGGTGGTGACGGCCATGTAACCACGGTCCTCGGAACCGCCGTCCGGATACTCCACGGTGACCGGGTCCGTCATCGGCGCGGCCGAGAGGATCGCCTGGCCGAAGCCGCCCGGGTTCCACGGCACTCCCCCGCAACGGCCCCAGTCCTGGAGGACCGTCCCGTACCGGACGTGGTACTCCAGCCCGTAGAAGCTCCGCAGGTAGTTCCGGATCCGCTCCACGTCCCGTGCGCACGCCTCTTGCAGACCGATGACCTGGGGCGCGTACGTGGCGATGTCCGCCGCCCGGTCGATGTCGCTCACGTCGCAGGGATTGCAGATGTTCCACGTCATGACCCGGTTCGGCACGACCTCGCCGACGGCGTCCACGGGCAGCGACCTGACGAAGAGCGCGCCGCTCGGGGCGCTGGGGCCGACGAGCAGCATGAAGGCCGCGAACAGCGTGGCCGCCAGCAACCGCGTGCCCTTACGGAACACCTTCGCCTCCTCTATCCGACGTCGCCCCGCATGCCCCGCAGTCACTGCCGTGTGCACGCACGAGATTATGTGACGGCATCGGATCACACGAAGGAGGGACCCTGACATGTCCGGCGATCGGCTCATGCGCATCCACAGCCCCGAGTTCAAGGACATGTCCGAGCGGGTGCTGCACGCCACCCGACTCACGTCCCGCCTGAACGTCCTGCCCTTCGAGGACGACGAGGGCAAGGCGGCCCTGTTCGAGCAGATCCTGGGCAGGCCACTGCCCCCGAAGGTCACGATCTACCCGCCCTTCTACACGGACCACGGCCTCAACCTGGACCTGGCGGACCGCGTGTTCATCAACCAGAACTGCACGTTCCTGGATTACGCCGGTATCCGGATCGGCGAGCGCGTGATGATCGCCCCCAAGGTCACGTTCATCACCGTCGGCCACCCGGTTGACCCCCAGGAGCGCCGGAGCTGGCTCACCGGCGGGCCCATCGACGTGGCGGAGAACGTGTGGATCGGCGCCGGTGCCACGATCCTTCCCGGTGTCAGCATCGGCCGCGACGCGGTGATCGCCGCGGGGGCGGTGGTGGCCGACGACGTGCCACCGGCCAGCCTGGTGACCGGAAGCAAGGCGACCGTGAACCGTCAGTGGTGAGTCCGGTTCCGGAAACACGTCCGGACGTCTAGCGTCTCGACCAGGAACACGTTACGGGGCGGGTCGGTGGGAGCGCTGGGGCGGATGGGGACGAGGGCAGGGGCGGGGGCGGGGGCGGAATCGCTCGCGGAGTTACTCCGGGAGCTCAAGGAACGGTCCGGCCTCAGTTACGGGGTGCTGGCGCGGCGGCTCCACTTGAGTACGTCGGCGGTACACCGGTACTGCAGCGGAGACTCGGTGCCGCCCGTGTACGTGACGGTGGAGCGGTTCGCGCGGCTCTGCGGGGCGTCGCCGCGCGAGTTGGTGGAGACCCACCGGCTGTGGGTGCTGGCGGATGCGGACCGGGGGCCGAGGTCGGAGCGGTCCGACGCGCTCGGCGGTCCCGGCGTTCCCGGTGTGCCGGAGGCGGTGCCTGCGGTGGTGGCGATCCCCCCGTCCCCGACGGACCCGTCCCCACCAGCCCCGTCTCCCTCGTCCCCGTTCCCGTACGTGCGGCGCCCGTTCCTGTTCCCGTACGTGCGACGGCGAACCCTCGTCCTCGCGGGCGTCGCAGCCGCGGTCTTCGGCCTCGGGGCCGCCACGCTCGTCGTGCACGACAGCGGTGACGGCGAACGGCAGACGCAGCAGCACGTCCCCGGCCCCACCGCTCCGCCACTCCGGGGCACCTCAAGCCCCTCCGTCTCCGACCGGCCCGGCCGGGGCGCCGACACCGACCGTCCCGATACCGGGACTTCCTCCCGTGCAGACGGAAAGGGCAAGGACGGCGAAGGCAAGGACGGCAAAGACCGCAAGGGCAGACAGGACGGTCCGTCCGCATCCCCGCACGAGAAGAGTGACCGCGACCGGTCGACGACCGGCCCTTCCCATGGCAGCGGCAAGGGCACCGGCCCCGACGGCGGACGCAGCAAGGCCCCCGTCACGCCGCTGACGACGCGCGTCAGGCCGTTCCTCTACGACGGCTGCGTACACGACTTCCTGGTGAACAGGGCACCGGGCGCGGTGCCGGAGCCACCGGCGGAGCAGGACGTGCCCGCCTGGGTGGGGGAACTCGGCGCGGTCTCGGCCCGTCGCCAGTACATCGAAGTCACCGTGCAGGGCACCGGGAAGGACCCGGTCGTCCTGGACTCCATGGACGTCCGCGTGCGGAGCAGCAACCCGCCACTCGCCTGGAACAACTTCGCGATACCGACGCGCTGCGACGACCAGATCTACGCCAAGTCCTTCACCGTCGACCTCGACGAAGCGGTGCCGCGCGCCACGCCCGTGACGGGACAGCCCGACTTCCCGTACGAGGTCAGCGAGAGCGACCCGCAGGTCTTCCTCGTCACGGCGGGCACCGCACTTCATGACGTGCGGTGGCACATGGACCTGAAGTGGTCCAGCGGCAAGCGGCACGGCGTGCTGCGCATCGACGACCAGGGCAAACCGTTCCGCACCAGCGGGTACACGGGGCGCCCCACGTACACCTGGCTGGGTTCCGACGGGTGGGGAACGGAACCACCCTGAACCTCACCACCCTGAACGGCCCGCCCTGTCCCGGGCGTTCACGTCACCACGGCACCTCCCCCTCGTCGTCGAAGAAGCCGCCCGTCGTGCCGCCGTCGGGCAGGTTCGCGAGCCGGATCGCGATCGCCGCGCCCTGTTCCGGGGTGCGGACGCCGCGGAATCCGTTGAGGTCGGTCGCGCAGTAGCCGGGGCAGGCCGCGTTGATCAGGATGTTCGTGTCGCTCAGCTCCTTGGCGTACTGGACCGTGACCGCGTTCAGGAACGTCTTCGAAGGCGTGTACGCGGCGGAGATCGGGCCGGTGTCGCTCCCGGGGGCGGTCTGCCGGGTGAGGGAGCCGACGCCGCTGGACATGTTCACGATCCGCGGCGAAGACGAACGGCGCAGCAGCGGCAACAGCGCGTTGGTCACGCGGATGACGCCGATCACGTTGGTCTCCACGGCCGCGCGCACGGTCGCGACGTCGACCGTGGTCGGCATCTGCGGTGCGCTGCCGGTGATCCCGGCGTTGTTGACGAGCACGTCGAGGCGTCCGGCGCGGTTCTCGATCCGCTCTGCCGCGGCGGTCACGCTCGCGTCGTCGGTCACGTCGAGCGGTACGCCGAACGCGTCGACGCCCGCCGCCCGCAGTTTTGCCACGGCGGTCTCGCGGCGCTCCTCGTCCCGGGCGCCGACCCCGACCTGCCAGCCGAGGGCGCCGAGACCGGCCGCGATCTCGTACCCGATTCCCTTGTTCGCGCCGGTGACCAGCGCGATCGTCTGTTCGCTCATGCCGTCCATCCTGTGCGGGCACGGCGGGAGGGGGCCAACACCGATCGGGTGGGCGGCGATACCTCACGGGTATCGATCCAGGCGGCGGGCCGTGGGACGGTGGGGTGACCCCCGGTACCATCGCTCTGTGGAGACAAGGGAGTTGCGGTACTTCGTCGCCGTCGCAGAGGAACTGCACTTCGGCAGGGCCGCTCAGCGTCTCGGTATCGCGCAGCCCCCGCTGTCGCGGGCGATCGGCCGACTCGAACGGCGTCTCGACGCGGTGCTGCTGGAGCGCACGAGCCGCGCGGTGACCTTGACCGAGGCCGGATCGGTCCTCCTGCGGGAGGCCCGGGCGGCGCTGGACGCCGTCGAGGCCGCCGAGCGGCGTACCCGCCGCGCCGCCCTCGCCGCGACCGGCAGCCCAAGCGTGGTCCTCGCCACGAAGGCGGGCGCGTCCAGCGAGCTGCTGGCGAAGCTGCTCGACGCGTACGCCGCGGAACCCGACGCCGTCACCGTCGACCTGCTGCTCTGCGGAATGGGCGAGCAGGAACCGATGTTGCGCGACGGCCGGGCCGACGTGGCCCTGCTGCACCTGCCGTTCGACGACATGGCCGGCTTCGACGTCGAGGAACTCCACACCGAGGGGCAGATCGTGGTGCTGCCGGCCGGGCATCCCCTCGCGTCCCGGGAGCAGGTGCGGGCGGCCGAGGTCGCGGGGCTGCCCGGCCTGCCGATGCCACGCTGGCGCCGACGCGACGGTACGTACCCGGAAGGACAGGGTCCGCAGGCCCGGGATCACGCACAGCTGCTCCAACTGATCGCGCTCGGCCGCGCCTGCTGGATCGCACCGGAGTCGTGCCGCGCCCAGTTGAGCGATGATCTCGCGGCCGTGCCGGTGGTGGACGCGCAGGCAGTCACGACGGTCATCGCGTGGCCGCCCCACAGCCGGTCCCGGGCCGTCGCAGGACTCGTGCGGACCGCGACACGGCTCTGACCGGGCACGGACGGCCCCGGGCGCCGTAAAACAGATCGACAAATGCCCCCTGAGGCGTTGGGATGACTCCGATCGCCCGCGGCAACGAGCGGGCCCAGCGCAGGAGTTGCACTTGACGACCGGTGGCACCGCGGACACCCGGCCGACGATCGATGGCACATTGGCCCGACGCCTGGTCGACACGCAGTTCCCGCAGTGGTCCGCACTGCCTCTCGAACTGCTGGAGCCGGCGGGCTCGGACCATGTCATCTACCGTCTGGGGAACGACCTGGCCGTGCGGCTGCCCCGCCACGAGGGGGCCATCGGGCAGGCCGCGAAGGAGTCCGTGTGGCTCCCCCGGCTCGCGCCGCACCTGCCGTTGGCGATTCCGGTACCGGTCGGGGTCGGCAGGCCCGACTTCGGCTACCCGTGGCCGTGGGCCGTGTCGCGCTGGCTGGACGGCGAGGTGGCGACCGCGGAGTCGTTGGCCGACTCGCCCCGGGCCGCCGTCGAACTGGCTGAATTCCTCGCCGCCCTGCAGTCGTTCGTACCGGAGGGCTTCCCGGAGGACTTCCCGGTGGAGGGGCCGCTGCTCGGAGAGCCGCTGGCGGAACGGGACCGCGCGACGCGGGCCGCCATCGCCGAGCTCGACGCCGTGTTCGACGCAGCGGCCATGACGGAGCTGTGGGACGCGGCACTCGCCGCACCCGCGTGGGACCGTCCGCCGGTCTGGTTCCACGGCGACTTCCACACCGGCAACATGCTGACCGTCGACGGCCGCCTCAGCGCGGTCATCGACTTCGGCGGGCTCGGCATCGGTGACCCGGCCTGCGACCTGACCATCGCGTACACCCTGATGTCCGCCGCGAGCCGAACCGCTTTCCGCACCGCGCTCGGCGTCGACGACGCCACCTGGACCCGGGGCCGCGGCTGGGCACTGGCCACGGGCCTCAACGCCTACACCACGTACGCCGCCGTCAGCCCGAGAGTCGCCGCGCAGACCTCCCGCCAGATCACCGAGGCGCTGCTCGGCTGAGGGACGGTCGGCTGAGGGACGACGGGCTGAGCGACGGCCGGCTGGGCGACGACCTGCGCTGCTCGGCACGGTGGGCGAGGGCGTCGATGATGCGCCGCCACGCCGGTGACGACTCGCGGATACGGGAGGAGACCAGCGTCAGATACCCGGCCGGATCGCCCTCGCTCCCGCCCCCGCCCTCCTGCGCGTGTTCGACCTCCCAGGTGTCAAGGTCGTCGATGAGCGGGCCCAGACGCGGATCGTCCGGTTCCCAGTCGACGGCACGGTCGCAGGCGAGCAGGAGGCGCCTGGTCTCGGGGTCGCCGAGAGCCGCGCTCTTCTCCCCTATCCGCAGCGGCACGAGCTGGGGATCCAGCGCCTGCATGAGGATCCACGCGTCACGTTCGAGCCGGACCCGCCGTTCGCTGATCCCCACCTCACGCATCCGGTCGAGCACGGCGACCACCTCGGGCAGCAGCACGAGCCTCTCGCCGTGCGCCAGTTCGGCGATCCGGCGCCGGTTCTCGTCGAGCTGGTCGATCTTGCGCCGCAGTTCGGCGTCGATGTCGTCGATGGCCTCGGCGAATTCGGCCGGCCGGGCGTGCAGCAGCGCGTCGATACGGGCCAGCGGCACGCCCGCGTCGACGAGGGTCCTGATCCGGATGAGATCGACCGCCGCCTGGGCGCTGTAGCGGCGGTAGCCGGAGGCGTCACGCCGGGGCTCCGGCAACAGGCCGACGTGGTGGTAGTGGCGAACGGTGCGCACGGTCACGCCGGCGGTCGCGGCGAGCTGGCCGATGGTGAGCACCGTTCCCTCTTTCTGCCGTGGTCGCGCCTGCTGCCATGGTCGCGCTCTCTGCCGTGGTCGCGTCGAGTCTAATCAGCGGTGATCTTGGTCGAACACGATCAGGGGTGGGCCCGTGCGATGACGTCACGGATCGCCTGGACCACGGCGTCCGGGCGGTCGAAGCAGAGGCGGTGGTGGGCCGTGTCGTGGAGTACGCGTTGCTCCCCGCGCGAGACCGTGCTGACGACGGCCGCGTCCATTCTCGTCTTGCCTTCGTTCATCTCCTGCCACGTACGGTCCGGAGCCATCGTCTTCTGGGCAGGGTCGGCGCCCACCACGGTGAGGGCGATCACCGGGACGTCGGGCAGGCCGGGCCCGGCCCGCAGCTCGGTGGCGAGATCGGCGAGGCCGGTGCGTTCGGCGATGCCCGCGTCGGTCCACGCCTCGTTCTCCTTGGCGTCGCTCAACGCCTGCCGTACGTGCTCCGGGTACTCCGCGAGCAGTTCGGCCCTCATGGCGCGCAAGGCCGGACGCATCTGTTCCATCTGTTCGCGGCCGGGGCCCATTCGCTCGATTGCCGCGAGCGTCGCCGTGGCGGGCATGAAGTCGTCCCAGTCGCGGTCGAGGGCGTCCAGTCGGACGAGGCCCGCCACGTCCTGCGGGAACAGCTGCGCGAACCGGTGCGCGTACAGGCCGCCGAGGGAGTGCGGCACCAGGACGTACGGGCCGGGGACGTCCTGGGCGCGCAGCAGCTCGTGCAGTTCCGTGGCCACTTCGGCGGCGCCGCGCGGCAGCGGGACGTGGTCGCTGTAGCCCGTGCCGCCGCGGTCGTACGTCACGGCGGTGGTGAACTGCGCGACCATCTGCTGGACTCCGAAGTAGTCCAGGCCCACGGCGCCAGCGCCCGGCAGGAAGACGACGGCGGGGCCGCCGCTGCCCGAGCGGTGCACGAAGACGTCGCGGTCGTCGATCTTCTGGAATTCCCCGACCGGCGGAGTGGGCCGGACGGAGGCGGTGCTGTGGTTCGTCATGCGACCAGCCTCCAACCCTGACGCAGGGTCAGGGTCAACCTTTCCTCGCGTTCAGGCTCCCGGGAGGAAGAGACAGACCAGATGGCCGTGCGGGTCGCGGAGAACCCGTACGTGCTCGAGCGGCTGATGCTCCTCCGGCGTCGCGCCCAGCGCGCAGGCGCGCTCGGTCTCCGCCTCCAGGTCGTCGACCTGCACGTCCAGGTGGGCCTGCATCTGTTGCGCGCCGGGGCGTTGCGGCCACGTCGGGGGTGTGTGGTCGGGTTCCAGTTGGAAGCTGAGGCCGGGCCGCTCCGAGTCGAGCGGCCGCAGGCGGACCCACTCCGGGCCGCGCTCGACCTCCTCCCAGCCCAGCAGGGCACGGTAGAAATCGGCCAGGGCGGGCGGATCGGGCGTACCGAGGACGTAAGCGGCGAGCGTCGTAGTCATGCCCCCACACTGCCCTCGCGTCCCCCACCCACACCATGGGCATACCGTTGGCTGCTCGACGGATCGACGGCTCGACTGGTCGACTGGTCGACGTATGGCGCAGGTCACAGGAACTCCGCCGGAGCGGCGGAGAGGGAATGACTGTGAGGGACTCAGAAGAAGATCTGCGCGAACGCGTGAGAGCCGGCGAGCGCGACGCGTTCGCCGAGCTGTACGACCGATACGCCCGGCAGGTCTACCAGCACGCGCTGTGGCTCACCGGCGACTGGTCGACCGCGGAGGACATCATGTCGGAGACGTTCCTGGCCGCGTGGCGGGGGCGAGAACGTCTCCACGCCGACGAGGGCTCCCTGCGCCCCTGGCTGCTGGGCATCGCCACCCACAAGGCGGAGAACACACGGCGCGGCCTGCGCCGCCGTCTGGCGTTCCTGGCCCGCCAGCGACAGCAGACCGTGGTCGCCGACTTCGCCCCCGAGATCGCAGGGCGCATCGACGACACGCGCCGACTGCACGCCGTACAGGCCGCGCTGGGCCGGCTGAAGCGCCACGAGCGGGAAGTGCTGACGCTGTGCGTGTGGTCCGGTCTCGACTATCGGCAGACGGCCGAGGCGCTCGGCGTTCCCGTCGGCACCGTGCGCTCGCGGCTGTCCCGGGCGCGGGCGAAGCTCGCCCGGTTCGCCGACGAGGCGGCCGCCGACGAGAGAGCGGAAAGAATCAGGGAACCGCGATTCACTCGCGGAGAGATGACGGGTGAAGCCGCACTCGCGGCCCTGCCCGTGCGGGAGGAAACGGCATGAACCACAGGGACACCCCCTCGACCGCTGCGACGCCCTCGACCGCTGCGACGCCTGCGACCGGGGCCCGGCGTTCGGACGCCGACGTCGAGGAGATCGCCCGGCTGCTGCCGCCCCCGGCCCATCGGGGCCTCCCGCACGAGCGGTACCTCCACCACAAGGAACGACTGATGCGACGCATCGACCACAACCACGACCAGGCCACCCGCACCGATCACACCAGCCGCACCGACCGCACAAGCCGCACCCGCCCTGCCCACCGTCTCCTGCGCCCCGCCCTCCTCGTGCCCGTCTCGGCCCTCGCCCTCGGCGGCATCCTCGCCACCGGCGTCGCCCTCACGTCCGGCGACGACGCACCCGCCGTCGTGTCGACCGGCCGGCACGACGCGAGGAACATGCGGCCCGCGGCCGCACTTCTCGACCAGATCTCCGACGCCGCGGGCAAGGGCCACGCGCTGCGGGTCAGGGACGACCAGTTCGCGTACACCAGGTCCAAGGTCCGCGAGGCGGACCTCACCAGCGGCAAGGCGGTCGTCGGCCCGCTCAGGGACACGGAGTCCTGGGTGTCGCAGAAGCCCGGCCCGCTGCGCAAGCTCGGAGTCACCCGCAGCGAAGGGGAGACTCTCCCCATCAACGCTCAACTGGGCGACACCCACGGCACACCGGCAGGCCTCGGCCGCCCCACGTACCACTGGCTGTCCACCCTGCCCACCGACCCCGAGGAGCTGCTGACGTACCTGTACGCCAAGGTGCCGAAGACGGACGAGGCGGAGCGCGACCAGGCCGTCTTCGACTGCATCGGCAGCCTGCTCGGCGGAGTGACGCCGCCCGAGACGGCCGCCGCCCTCTACCGGGCCGCGGCCAGGATCCCCGGAGTGACGAAGGTGCCCACGGCCAAGGACGTCACCGGCCGGACCGGCGTCGGCATCGCACGCGACGACACGACGTTCGGCGCGCGCACCGAATGGGTCTTCGACGCCCAGGACCTCACGTTCCTCGGATCACGGAGCCACCTGTTCAAGGACACCAAATACGGCAAGGCGGGAACGCTCATGTCGGCCGAGGCCGTGATCGACTTCGCGGTGGTCGACAAGGCAGGCCAGGTGCCTGCCGCGTCCCGCGAGAGCTGAGGCCCACACGGCGTCGGCAAGGCCCGGAGCCCGAGCAACCCGGGAGTCCATGACATGAAGCCACACGTCGGCGTGGTCGCGTCCTACGACTTCACGCGCGAGGCGGAACTGCGCCGCTGGTTCCCGCCGGGGGTGGAGCTGACGCTGACGTTCACCGACCGGGTCCCCTACCAGGACAACCTGGAGCTCGTCTCCCGCCTGGGCGACCCGGGCCTGCTGGCGGAGCCGACCCGCACTCTCGTCGAACGCGGGGCGCAGGCCGTGGCCTACCTGTGCACGGCCTGCACCTTCGCCGGCGGAGCGGCGGGCGAGCGGGCGCTCCGGGAAGCGATGAGGCACCACGGTGAGCGCGGGCGCTGACGACGAGCGGCGCGGTCACGGCCGCGCTCCACGCGGCCGGCGCCCGCCAACCTGAGACCACCCCGACGCCGACGCCCTCTTCATCAGCTGCACGGCGCTGCCCACGTACGACGCCCTCCCCCACCTCGAAGAACGCCTGGGCAAGCCGATCATCAGCGCCAACCAGGCCACTGCGTGGGCGCTGCTGGCGGCGGTGGGGGAACGGGCTGTGGGGCCGGTGCCCTGAGGAAGCTCAGTCGTCGCGCTCAGCGCGAGGCGAGCCGTTCCAGCAAGGACGCGCTGCGTTCCAGCAACACCCTTTCCTCGTCCGTGAGTTCGTCCTCGATGGCCTGCGCGAGCCAGCCGACCCTGCGGCCGCGCTCCGCCTCGAGTGCCGCCCGGCCCTCGTCCGTCAGCTCGACCAGTGACTTGCGGCCGTCCGTGGGGTGCGCTCTGCGCGTGATCAGGTTCTGCTCCATGAGCAGCCCGACCGCCCGGGCCATCGACTGAGGGCGTACGCGCTGGTCGGCGGCGAGGTCGCTGGTGGTCATGGCGCCGTCGCGGTCGAGTGCGCCCAGGACGGCGACCTGGCCCAGCGGAATGCGGTCCTCGTGCTTGACGCGCCGGGTGAGTTTGCCCATCGCGGTGCGCAGTTCGGCGGCGATGGCGGCCGCTTCCGAGGGGCGCGCGGTCGGCGATGCGGGCGAGGTGGGCATAGGGCACTTTACCGCGACGGTCCGTGGCTTCGCGTATCTGACCTGCGCGGCTGCGTGGGTGGCCGCGTGGGCGGGTGCGTGGGACGGGGTGGCGTTGGCCGACAGGCGTGGTGATGTTCCTCAGCAATGCTGTGCAGCAAAACTGATCAGCATTGCTGTAGGGTTTGGTCTGTCGGACTCAGCGCCAGCGCTGTCGCAGCCGGGGCCCGGCACACGACAACGGGGAGGAACTCCCATGTCCAGCAAGGCAACCGGGCCCGCCGGCCGGAACGACGCCGCCATCGAGGCCGTCACCGCCCGCCGGATCATCGACAGTCGGGGCAATCCCACGGTCGAAGTCGATGTCGTTCTGGCCGACGGGTCCCTGGGGCGCGCGGCCGTCCCCTCCGGCGCGTCCACCGGCGCCCGCGAGGCCGTGGAACTGCGTGACGGCGACTCCGCGCGCTGGCACGGCAAGGGCGTCGACCAGGCGGTGGCCCACGTCAACGGGGAGATCGCGGCCGCCGTGCGCGGCCGTGACGCGGCGGACCAGGCGGGGCTCGACGCCGCACTCGTCGATCTCGACGGCACCGCCACGAAGTCCCGGCTCGGCGCCAACGCGATCCTCGGCGTCTCCCTCGCCACCGCCAAGGCCGCCGCTGCGGCCCACCGCACGCCCCTCTACCGTTACCTCGGCGGAGCCGACGCCCGCCTCCTGCCGCTGCCGATGATGAACATCGTCAACGGCGGTGCGCACGCCGACAATCCGCTGGATTTCCAGGAGTTCATGATCGCGCCCGTGGGCGCGGACACCTTCGCCGAAGCGGTCCGCATGGGCAGCGAGGTCTTCCACACCCTGCGCCGCGACCTGCTGGCGGCCGGGCACTCCACCGGCGTCGGCGACGAGGGCGGCTTCGCGCCCGCGCTGCGCACCGCGGAGGAGGCACTCGACTTCGTGATGTCCGCCATCGAGCGCACGGGCTACCGCGCCGGCGCGGACATCGGCCTCATCATGGACCCGGCTTCGTCGGAGTTCTTCCGCGACGGGGTGTACGACTACGCGGGCGAGGGCGTGCGCCGCACCCCGTCCGAGAACGTCGAGTACCTGGCCAAACTCATCGACGCCTACCCGATCGTCTCCATCGAGGACCCGATGGCCGAGGACGACCTGGACGGCTGGCGCGAACTGACGGCCCGCGTCGGCGACCGCTGCCAGCTGACCGGCGACGACGTGTTCTGCACCAACGAGGCGCTGCTGCGCGAGGGCATCCGCACCGGTGTCGGCAACTCGATCCTGGTCAAGGTCAATCAGATCGGCACGCTGACCGAGGCACTGACCGCAGTGACCACGGCCCGACAGGCGCGCTGGACGGCCGTGATGTCGCACCGCTCGGGCGAGACGGAGGACACGACCATCGCGGACCTCGCGGTGGCGACCGGCTGCGGCCAGATCAAGACCGGCTCGCTCTCCCGCTCCGACCGCACCGCCAAGTACAACCAACTGATCAGGATCGAGGAGGAGTTGGGCGGATCGGCTCGTTACGCGGGCGGTTCTGTGCTGCGACAGAGGTAGGGGCGGCCCTAGGGCCTGTGTCGGGAGTCCCTAGCGGTAGCGGGAATTGGGCGTGCGGGCCACCGCGATGCGATCGGGTGGCCCGCACGGGGTGCGAAGAGCGCGGGTCAGCTGGCCAGCGCGGCGCGCAGCGCCTTCTTGTCGACCTTGCCGACCTTCGTCGTCGGCAGCCTGTCCAGCAGGACCGTCTTCCGGGGCGTGTACAGGTCCCCCAGCTCCGCGGTCACCGCCGCGCCGACCACGTCCGGGTCGACGTCGGCGCCTTCAGCCGTGGCGAGGAAGATCTGTACGGCCTCGCCGTACTCCTCGTCCGGTACGCCGAGCGCCGCCGCGTTGCGCACGCCGGGCAGCGTGAGCAGGAAGTCCTCCAGGACCCGCGAGTAGACGTTGTCGCTGGTGCTGCCGGTGACGATGATGTCCTTGGCCCGGTCGACGAGGTAGAGGTAGCCCTCCGCGTCGAGGTAGCCCATGTCCCCGGTGCGCAGCCAGCCGTCGCGCAGCGCCTCCGCGGTGCGCTCCGGGTCCTCGTAGTAGCCGAGCATCACCGTCTCGCCCCGCACGCACACCTCGCCGACCTGCCTGACGGCCAGCGCCTCCTTGCCGCCCTCGGCACGGATCTCGATCTCGGTGTCGGTGATCGCGCGACCGCAGCTGCGCCAGAGCTCGGGGCGCCGGGCCCCCTCCGACGCGAGGTCCTCCGCGCCGAACGCGGCGATGCCGAGCGCCTCCGACTGACCGTAGCCCTGGCCGAGCACGGGCCCGAGGACCTCGACGGCCTGCTGCAGACGGCTGGGCGATGTCGCCGCGCCGCCGACGATGACGCGCCTCAGGTCGGGGAGGGCTCCCGGTTCGCACTCCGGGTGGTCGAGGAGCGCGTACAGCATGGGCGGTACGAACATCGTGGCCGTGATCCGCTCCTCGCGCAGCACCGTGAGCGCCGCGCCCGCCTCGAACTCGGGGAGTACGACGAGGGGTGCCCCCGTCACCAGCGCCTGGAGCGAGGTGAGGTGGCCGCTGCCGTGGGTGAGCAGGGTGGAGACCAGCACACGGTCCGAGGCCGGGGCCATGGACGGGAAGAGGGTGGGGCCGGCTTTCCGGGAGGAGGCGCGGGACGGGTCCGCCGAGGTGTTCCCGGCGGCTTCCTGTTCGGAGTCCTGCGCGTCGTCCAGCAGGCCCACCAGCGCGTCGTACAGCCGGTGGCTGTGCGCGGCGAGCTTGGGGCGGCCGAGGGTGCCGCCGGTGTAGAGGACGGTGACGGCCTCGTCCGCCGCCGGGGCGGGTATGCCCTCGGGACGTATCGCCGGGCACTCGGCCGCCAGGGCCAGGAGGTCCGCGCACTGTTCCGCGCAGGGCCCGAGGCTGAGCAGCGTGGGGGCGTGGACGCTGCGGCCGGCCGCGTCGGCGGCCCGGTCGGCAAAGAGCGGGTCCGTGACGACGGCGCGCGCCCGGGACTGCTCGACCAGCGCGGCGAGCTCGCCGGGCCCCGGCTCGGGCGGCAGGAACACGACGCGGCAGCCGATGAGATGCACGGCGAGCTGCACCAGTACGGAGTCCACGCGATTGGCCAGGAACAGGCCCACTCCGTCACCCGGCTCCAGCCCCTGCCGGCGCAGCGCCTGCCCCAGACCGAACAGCCGCTGCCGAGCCTCTCTCCTGGTCAGCCGCTGCTCGCCCTGGACGAGCGCTTCGGCGCTGTCGTCCGTGTGCCAGTGCTCCAGGATGCGGTCCACGTACGTCCCGTACGTCCGCGGCTCGGTTGTTTGCTGTGCGTTGTCGATCATGGACATATGCAAACATGCGGCGCGGGGGCCGAGGCGGCGCAGGGGGCGGGTCCGGCCGGAAACAGGCGGAGTACTATGCCCCGCTTTGGGGTGATCGCCGCCCCTCCCAACGCTGTGGGGACAGTACGGGAGGGTCCGCGGGGCACGGAACACTGCCCCTCCGGACCTTGTCCTGAAGACCGCTCAGGTCGTGTGCGCGCGCGATCCCTCATCCCGTGAGCGTTGATGGGGTACGCCGAGCCCCGGTTCATGTCGCGGACACCTCGTACCCCTTGCGTCGAGTGGTGCGCGTGTAGTGCGCTGATCCTCATGGGGAAGAGAAGCATTGCCACGATGACCGCCGCGCTTGTCGCGGGGTCCCTTCTGACGGGCGTACCGGGTACGGGCGCGAGCGCCGCCACGGACTCCGGTGCCGGAGCGCGGTCGAACGGTACGGACCGGGTGTCCGGGGTCGACCTCGACACCGTGACCATCCCGGAATTACAGGCACGCATGGCGCGCGGTTCGCTGACCTCGTCGGCGCTGACCCGGGCGTACCTGCGACGGATCGAGAAGGTCGATCCCAAGATCCACTCCGTGCTGCGCACCAGTCCGACGGCGCTGCGCCAGGCGGCCGCGAGCGACGAGCGGCACCGGCACGGCAAGACCCTCGGGCCGCTGGACGGCATCCCCGTCCTGCTCAAGGACAACGTGAACACCCGCGACATGCCGACCACGGCGGGGTCGCTCGCGCTCGCCGGGAGCCCGCCCGGCACCGACGCCGCACTCGTGACCCGGCTCCGCGAGGCGGGAGCCGTGATCCTCGGCAAGACGAACCTGTCCGAGTGGGCCAACTTCCGTGCCGCGAAGCCGACTTCGGGTTGGTCGGCGGTGGGCGGCCAGACCAACAACCCTTACGTCCTCGACCGCAATCCGTGCGGATCGTCGTCCGGTTCCGCCGCCGCGCTGGCCGCGTCGCTGGCGCAGGTGGCGATCGGCACCGAGACGGACGGCTCCATCGTGTGCCCGGCCGGCATGAACGGCGTCGTCGGCCACAAGCCCAGCCTCGGCGTCGTCAGCCAGTCCGGCGTGGTCCCGATCTCCGCCGAGCAGGACACCGCGGGTCCCATGGCACGCAACGTGACCGACACGGCGCTCACGCTGTCCGTACTGAGCGGGACCGAGGGCGCGTACGGCGACACCGCCCCCGGCAGCCTCCGCGGCAAGCGGATCGGCCTGTGGCGCCTGCCCTCGCTCGGGGCGGACGTGGACGCGCTGATGACGCGAACGGCGAAGAAGCTGCGCAAGGCCGGAGCCGAGGTGGTCGAGGTGACACCCCCGTACCAGGCACGGCTCGCCGAGCTCGAATTCCCGGCGCTGCTCAGCGAGTTCCACCGGGACATCGACGCGTACCTCGCCACGCGCGAGGGGCCGCGGAACCTCGCGGAGCTCATCGAGTTCAACCGCACCCATCCGCGGGAGCAGAGCTGCTTCGCGGGCCAGGAACTGTTCGAGCAGGCCCTCGCCGCGCCGCCCACGACCGATCCCAAGTACCGGGCGATGCGAGCCGAGTTGAAGGACCTGTCCCAGCGCTCCCTGGACGAGACCCTCTCCAAGCACCACCTCGACGCCATCGCCGCGCCCACGAACCCGCCCGCATGGACGACGGACTGCGCACGCGGCGACAACGACGTCATCCCCTCCTCCACCCCCGCGGCCGTCGCCGGATACCCCTCTCTCTCGGTGCCCGCCGGATCCGTGGGCGAGCTCCCGGTCGGCCTGCTCCTGATGTCCGGCAACCACAAGGACGCGGAACTGCTGTCGCTGGGAGCGTCGGTGGAGGACCGGCTCAAGGCGTGGCAGGCACCGCGGTATCTGCCGACGTCGGGCACGACGGGATCGGAGCGATGAACTCCCCTCGCCACAAAGCCGGTTGAGCACTCGCCGCACACGGGTTGCGGCCACCACGCTCGCTCAGGGAACACCCAGGCCGCGAACATGGAGCGCGGCCTGGGTGCACGACGACCCGGGCTTCTGACGGGCCAGTCGTGAACGTACCTCAACAGTCGAACACCGACCAGCAGATCTCGTTCCGCACCCGCTGGTCCTCCAGGACGAGTTCGCGCGCGCCACCGCCGCCGCCTACCCGGCGGCGAACGCGACGGAGGGCGATGAGGCGTGGGTCGCGAACTTTCGGAAGGATCACGGCGCTCCCGGTGGTCGGCTGCGCGAGCAGGACTTGTCGCTTATCGATATGGCCCCCTACCCTGAGGCATATCGAAAAACGATAGGAAGGCTAGCAGTGAACACGCGACTTACGAGGACCCTGGCATCCGTGACCTTCGCACTGGCGGTGCTCTGCGGCCTCGCCTTCGCCGGGAAGGCGGTCACGCACATGCTCGACGACGGAGCCGTCTGCGTGGAGACCGGCTTCTGGGCCAACGCCTCCCTCGCGTCGGACGAACCCCTCCCCGTCGACAAGGGCGTGGACGCCGTCAGCAGCGCCGCCCGCCTCTGCCAGGACGGCCCGTCCTTCGCGCAGCGCGCCGCCGACCTCGGAGGTCAGCTGCCCTGGCTGCTGTTCGGCGCCCTGTCGCTGCTGCTCTTCTCCCGGCTGCTCAGGGCCGTCCTCGAACAGGGGCCGTTCACCGAGACCGTGTCGCGGCGCCTCTCCGCCCTCGGCTGGCTCGTCACCGTGGGCACACCCGTCGCCGGACTCGTCGTCGGCTGGTCGCAGTCCTGGCTCGCCTCGAGCATGGCGCCGGTCGTGGGGGTGGAGGCGACCTTCGCCGGGCCGCAGGCACTCATCCTCGCCGGTCTCGCCGCCGTGATCATGGGGAAGATCATGCGCGAGGGCGTCCGGATGCGCGAGGATCTCGAAGGGACCATCTGAGGCCCGCGACCGAAGAGACCATCTGATGCCCGAAGAGGAACTGCACTCGATCCGGATCCACCTCGACCGGCTGCTGGCCGAGCGCGGCATGACGCTCACCGAACTGTCGGAGAAGGTGGGGATCACCGTCGTCAATCTGTCCGTGCTCAAGAACGGGCGGGCCAAGGCCGTCCGCTTCTCGACCCTGTCGCGGATCTGCGAGGTGCTCCGGTGTCAGCCGGGGGATCTGATCACCCACGATGCCGGTGAGGCGGACCGGGGCCGAGCACCCGGGGGCCCGGCGGACGGCGCCGGTTGACGGCGGTTCCACAACTCGTTCGTCACGAAGTGCAGGACGTTGACCGTGACGACGGCCGGCGCGACGATCCCGACCGTGCGCGGGAACGCCGGTTGCAGGGACAGCGCGAGAACGACCGCCGTCACGCCGTTCTGCTGGCCGAGCGCCAGGGACACCCGGTCGTAGTGGTCCAGGTTCCGGGCGATCAGCCATCCGACGATCATCTGGGCGGCGAAGGCGGCCGCCCCCAGGGCGATCCCCGGCCCCGGCTCGACGCCGTCGACCAGGAGCAGCCCCAGAGCGACCAGCGCCAGGTAGTACGCGGCGGTCAGCACCCGGCCGACCACCGGCACCAGCACGGGCGGCCGGTAGAAGAGGCCGACGACCGCCACACCCAGCATCAGGCCCCACGCGGTGGCCGCTGCCAGGAAACCGGCCAGCACCAGCAGGCAGACGGCCGTGCGCAGAACGGCGCGCCACCCGCTCCCCACCGCCCCCCGCCGCGACCGCAGCGCCCACCACGCCAGTGCGGCCATGACGCACAACGCCACGTTCCCCAGCATCGTCAAGGCGTACGCGTCCGGGGTGACGGGCAGCGCGGAGGCGTCCGCCCCGCCGTCCAGCGCGCTCAGTGCCACCGGCGCCAGATAGGCCGTGAGCAGCACGGTGACCGGGTCGTCGAAGGACGACCAGACGGACAGCACGGTCTTGCCGCGCTCCGACATACGGCTGCGTGCGCGCAGGGCCGCCACCGAGAGCGGATCGATCTGGGCGACCGCGACCGCGAGGATCAGGTACGCCGGTTCCCGGACCGCGAGCCACAGCACCGGCACGATCAGCGCCGCCTTGGCGAGCACGCCGACGGTGACCGCGAGAATCAGCGTGCGCAGGTCGCCGCGCGCCTCGGCGAGATCGATGCCGGAGGTCGAGCCGTACAGTCCGACCGCGAGCAGCAGCGACACGATCACCGGGTAGGCCGCGGAGTCGGTGAGGAGCCCGGTCCCCGTCACGGCGGAGAGCACCCAGGCGCAACCGAGAACGGCGAGCATGATCCACAGGTGGTACGCCGCCCTCAGCGTCCTTGTCATGCCCCGCTCCCGTCCGGCCGGCTGCTACGACGACGAGCATCCCAGCAGTGGAGCGGCGCCGGGACCGCATGCTCAGGAGTTCAGCGCTTTTCGACCGGTTCCGCGTCTGGTTCCGGACAGTCCCCGGACACCAGATGCACCAGGTCGTTCATCTTACGGTCGGCGCGGGCCACTTGGCTCTGGTCGAGGGTGACGCCGAGCAGGAAGTGGTCATCGGGACGGTCGACGTAGAACAGTGCGCCCTCCTCGACGTCGAGGACGACCCGCGAGAGCCGACCCGGCATCACCGCGCGCAGGGACTGGTTGAGGCGTGCCACGACGTAGTGGAGACGCTCGCCGAGTTCCGTGTAGCGGGTGCGCCGTTCGTCGCGGGTGAGGCTGCCGCCGAAGAAGCGGGACAGCTCCGGGTCGTTGAAGACGTCGGCGCTGAGCCGGCCGGTGCCCGGTGCGACGTATCCGGCGTAGTGCAGGGCGTCGGGCGAGACCGACTCGACGCAGTGGTCGAGCAGCTCGGGCTCCGTCGTCCCCCAGTACCCCTCCACGACCCGGTGGGGGTCCTTCGGCACCGCGTGGGACGTCCGCTCGATCACCGGCAGCGACGTCTCCGACTCGAAGCCGCCCGGATTCATCAGGGGCAGACCGATCTCCTGGCGGAACGATCCCACCAGTTCGGCCATGGCCCGGTCCCCCGCGTCCACGGTGTCGGCGCCCAGCGAGACGCCGGTCAGGCAGTCGTCCGCGCGGAAGTAGTAGTGGAAGACGGCGCCGTCACCGACCTGGAGCACGCTGCGGATGAGCTTGCCGCTGTCGACGGAACGCAGTACGTGGTCCATCCGGCCCAGCACATAGTGGAGTTGGCGGCCCAGGCGTACGAACCGTTCGCGCCTGACGTCCTGTTCCTTGCCGCCGGGTCCGCCGAAACCGCCGCCCTGCGCCTCGGGCAGCCGGTCCAGGATGTCCGCCGAGTAGCCGAAGACTCCCCAGCGGTACTGGGCCACATGATGCAGTCCGGTCTCGCTGAGCGCGTTCGCGCACAGGTCCACGAACACGTCGCTGTCGTCCGTCACGTGCGACGCGCGGCGCACCTCCGGCGGCGCACCGGTACCGGTCACGGTCCTGTCATCGCTCATCTCGCCCCCATGGCGCCGTCGTTGAGAACGTCCGGCCACCGTGCCAGCATCTGCTCGCACAGCGCCAGGACCAGCGGGCTGCCGGTGCCCGGCAGCCGCCCCAGGGCTATCGTGGCCGCGCCGCCCTGGTCGTACGGCAGTCGCATCAGTGCGGGAGAGGCCTCCGTGGCCTCGGCCCTCCCCGGTCGTGCGCCGTGCGGGTCGTTGCACACCCGACCGAGGACCTTCTCCCGCAGGCCGCGCTCCGTCAGCCACGCCATGAGCTCGGCGGTCTCCATGTCGCTCGTCGGCCCCGACCGGCCGACCAGGACGATGTGCTGGACCTGGCGGCACACTTCGAGCGTGACCGGGGTGCGGACGACACCGCAGTCGACGATCAGACAGCCCTGGAGGTCCATCAGGCGTTCGACAGCGGCGCCTACGGTCTCCTGGAGCGTTCCGTTCGTCGGCAGGTGTTCGCCGGGCTTGTCGCCGGGACCCAGGGGGAACACCGCCATGTCCTGGCGGCGCGGGTCCCCGGTGCGCACGTGCCGCAGATAGCCGTGCACGGAGCGGTTGGCCAGCTCGATGGGGTCCTCGGCGAACCCGATGAGGCCGTCGACCCTGGCCTCGGAGGTGGCGTTCCAGCACCGGGTCAGCTCGGTGAGACCGCCGCCGTCGGTGTCGGCGTCCATGAGGACCACCGTCTGCCCGACGCGGCCCACCGCGTCGTCGACGATGAGTCCGGCCGCGGCCGTGAGCAGCGTCGCGCCGCACCCGCGGGCCGTGGCGAGCACCGCCACGGCGTGCGGGACGCCGATCGATCCCGTCCACGGATACGCCATCGGGTCCTCCTCGTTCCGTGCTGTCCGCTCGGTTCTTCGGTAAGGCTCAGATCCTCGGTAAGGCTCAGTTCGTCGGTAGGGCTCAGATCTTCGGTACGTCCAGTTCGATGCTGATCCGGTTGTCCGGACTCGCGTGGTCCCCGATGTCCGCCCGCAGGCCCAGGTGCGCGGCCACGGTCAACGTGAGGGGGTGGTCGGGGCCGAACTTCTCCACCAGGCCCTGGTGCGTCGCCTCGTCGAGTTCCCGCGCCGCCCGTGAATCGCCCGCGAAGACGAGCATGTTGGCGTGGCACAGGGCCGCGGTCAGGATCAGCGGGTGGTGCGGGTCCACGTAGAGGACCTCCCTGAGGCCGCGCAGGCCCCGCTCGCTGAGTTCAGCGGCGGTCTCGTCCTCCGCGTCGCGCAGCACCAGGGCGAGGTTGACCTCGCAGATGCGGCTGAAGAGATGGTCCTCGCCCCACTCGCGGAACGCCGCGAGGTTCTCCTCGGCGAGTGCCCGTGCCCCGTGCGGCCCGTCGATCCGGCCGAGGAACCGCAGGTCGGCCGCGAGCCCCACGCCGGAGACCAGGGCCTCGGGGTGCCGGGGGCCGCCGTACACCACGAAGGCGTCCCGTGCCCGTGCGTTGAGCATGCGGGCGGAGTCCGCCTTCGCCTTCCTGGCCTGCGAGGACAGCGCCGGGGAGAGCGTGGCGATGTGCCGCAGGGTCGAGGCGAGCGAGCAGGCCGCGAGGAGCGTCGTCATGTGGGCCCAGCCGAGCTCCTCGTTCGTCTGGGTGAGGCGGTAGATCTCCTGGAGCCGGGTCAGCGAGTCCTCGTACCGGCCGATCTCGCGCAGCCTGCTGGCCACGTGCACCGAGCTGCGCAGGGTCAGCTCGTGCTGGTCCCCGAGGACCCGCACCCGCTGCTCGTGCACCTCCTGGTGCTGCTCCAGGGAGTCGTTCGGCAGGCCGACCATGTCCAGCGAGAGTCCGAGGTTGCTGCCCGCCATGAGGGTGAAGTGATTCTCCTGGCCGTACTTGTAGCGCAGGATGTCCCGGGTGGACTGGTCCTCGGCGAGAGCGTCCTGGGGGCGGCCCAGGGCCCGCAGCTCGCCGCCGCGCCCGAGCGCGCTGCGCAGCGTGAACTCGCCGTCCAGGTCCTGGAGCCTGCGCAGCTCCTCCAGCGCCGCGCCGTTGATCCGGTTGGCCTCCGGGTACCGTCCGGCGTCGGTGTGGATGTTGGCCAGTTCGACGCGCAGGCGCAGCAGGAGGAGCAGGCGTTCGTCGTCGCCGGACGACGCCGTCCAGGCCTCCTCCAGGCGTTGGGCCAGGGCGAACGCGGCTTCGAGGCACTGGGTGCGGCGCCGGTAGCGCACCTGGTTGACCAGCCAGCGGCGGACCTCGGGGCTGTCGTCCGTGACCGCGCCCGAGGACTCGACGTGGAGGTCCAGCTCCGCGTAGCGCGGGTACATGTCCTGGTCGTCGACCCGGTCGTCCGGGGGCGCGTAGGCGGCGAGGACGCTGCGCACCCCGGCGGCGATCTCGTCCGCCTCCGCCGGTTCGAGTTCCCTGAGCTGGGCCGCGAGGATCATCCGGGACGCCGTGAGCCGCTTGCCGTCCTGGCCGCGCCGCGCCTGGGACCTGCTGAGCAGACCGCGGGCCGCGAAGCCGAGTTGATGACGACCCTCCGCGCCCTCGGGCAGCCCGAGGAACTCCAGGGAGGCCGGGGACTCCAGCAGGTCCCAGCTCGCGCCTTCCGGCGACAGCGCCGTCAGCATCCGCAGCAGGTCGAGGGAGGCCGGGCGCTCCTTGCCCAGGTCCTCGACGACGCTCTGCCACACCGCGGAGGAGAACTCCAGGCCGACGGCCTGCCGGTTGCCGACCCCCTGCACGAACTCGGCCACGGCCGCGTCGGGCGGACGTGCCGTGCTCTGCAGGTACGCGGCCATCTGGTCGAGGAGCTGCGGCAGCGTCTCGCCCAACCCGACCAGCTGCTCGGCGAGTTCGGGGGTCAGCTGGGGTGCCTTGCGCCGCAGGTACCGTACGGCTTCCTCGGCGGACGGCGGCTCGATGCAGATGGGGTGGGCCAGCGTGCCCCACTCCGGGTTCTCGGACGTGATGAGGGCGTGCACCTGGTTGCTGTTGAAGAGCAGGCTCTCGATCTCGTCGGGGTGGCGTGCGTCCTCGTAGACGAGGAGCAGCCGCTCGGGTCCGCCGCGCCGGCCCTCCAGGAGCTCGCGCAGCGCGTCCACGGCCCGGGGCGACGACCGTCGGGAAGCGCCCAACTGGGCGCTGAGGAGCACCAGTTCGCGTACGACGCTCTCGGTGCTGTCGGCGGGCATCCACCACACGATGTCGTAGTCGGCGCGGAACCGGTTGAGGTACTCCAGGGCGTAGGTCCGCTTGCCCACGCCGGGCGGGCCGTGCAGCACGACGGGTTTCCTCGCCGCCTGGCCCGGGGGAAGCGCGTTCCGCACCTGTTGCAGGCAGTCCTCCCGGCCCAGGAACTCGCCCTGGCGGAGCGGCGGGATGTGGGAGATCTGGGGGTGTTTGCCGGGGAAGCGCGGCCCGTGCCCGGACCGGTCGGCCCACGGGACGCCGCGGCGGTCGCCGGGCAGGAAGTGCGTCAGGAGGGCATTGCGGGCGGGGCCCTCCTCCAGCGTGTGCAGCCTGGGGCCCGGCCGGTCGCGGAACGGCGGATGGACCTCGACGTCCTCCAGCCAGGCCACGTCGACCTTCCGGCGGCCGATGAGCCCGTCCGGGTTCAGGTGTGCCATCAGACCGGTGAGGCGGGAGGAGCCGACCATGACGGACGACATCAGGACGAGATAGGTGACGGTCGTGTCGCCCCGGGGGGCTCCCTCGCCGGATCCGCGGTCGAACTCGCACATCACGCCGTTCGCGAAGAGCTCGGCCCGGATCCAGTCCGCCCACCGGCGCTCCTGCGGCTCGAAGACGAGCCGTACGACCCGCGAGGCCGCGGGGACCTCGGCGAACATCTCGGCGTGCTTCTCGCGCACGTCGGCCGCGACGGGGGCGAAGCGCAGGTCGGCGTCGCCGCTGATCTCGCGGCCGAGCCGTTCGTAGGCCTGTTTCTGGAGGGACGGTTCGTAGTTCTGCAGGGCGAAGGGGATGAGGACTTCCTCGTACGCGACGTTCGGCAGGTGCCCCACCTCGACCTCGCGCCAGTACTGCTCCTCGCTGGTGAGCAGGATCGGGCTCGCCGCGCCCGTGAACTGGTCCCTGGCGCGGGAGCGGCGGCGCTCGGCCTGCTCGGGATGGGAGCGGTCCACGCGCATCGGGACCGGCAGCACCCTGATCCGGCCCCCGGACTGCTCGCGCACCTGCCGGGCGACGGCGGCGGATCCCTCGATGGACTGGTTGCTGAAGTTGAAGCCGACGACGACCACGTCGGGCAGGAGCAGCGTGCACAGGCTGGCGTTGTCCGAGTGACCGGTGCGGCTGTCGATGAGGACGTAGTCGTAGTCGGCGGTGCGCAGGCTCTCCCTGAGTGCCTCGGCGAAGAGCCGTCCGCTCTGCTCCTGGTAGAAGCGGGCCCAGTCGAAGGTCGCGACGCGCCGGCCGTAGAGGCCGTCCTGGCAGCCCGGTCCGAGGAAGTCGATGCGGCCGGTGGGGCGCGCGAAGCGGTAGGAGAGCGAGTCGGTGTGCATGCCCACCTGTGCGTGCCGCTCAAGGAGTTCCGCCAGTCTGGCCTCCTTCTCGGCGTCGGGGAGGTCCTCGGCCGCAAGTGCCTCGACGGCACGGCCGTAGTCCTGGACCATCTCCACCACGCCGGTGGACTCGGTCAGTTCGGGGTTCCGCAGGAAGGGGCGCAAGTAGCGGTGGAGGCCGGGTGACTCCAGGTCCCAGTCGATGACGAGGACGCGACGGCCCGCGTCGGCGAGCAGCCAGGCGACGTTGGCCAGCGCCATCGTCCGCCCGACTCCGCCTTTGTACGAGTAGAAGGTGACGACGGTCGCCTGGTTTCCACCACGTACGGAACCGGACGGCTCGGCACTGCTCATCGATGTCGCTCCAGCGTGGGTGCGCGTCAGCTGTGAGGCCCCCGGAGGATGGGCCGCTCGTCGCTCTCCGGAGCGGAGAACCAGGAACGGTGAGGGGCTGCCTCCCACCATGCCTCGGCAGGGCGGGACGGTGGTGCGGCGTGCGTTGGCTGCCACGGTACCCGCACCGGAGCGAACTGCCTATCTAGGAATTTCCCGGCCGAGAGCGGAATTCTCGGCATTCCCGAAACACTTGGGGAAACAGTGAAGTACAGGTCTTCGGGCGTCATGACGGGGGGCGAGTGACGGGCTCCGGTGACGATTCGTTCGACCACCGCCCTCAGCACCTTCAGATAGCCGCCGCGGGCCTGGGGTGCCCCTACGAGTCCGCCGAGGCCCGATCGCGTGTAGTCGCCGACCGGCACGGCCAGGGTGTCGGGTTCCTTGCGCGGCGGGAGCCCCTTGGTGTTCCACGGCACGAGCACCAGGGCGGGCGACCGCTCACCGGTCTGGTGCTGGCCCCACAGCAGCCGCCGCCGGAACACCTCCAGATCGCGAAGGGTGCGCGGTTCTTTGTAGTAGCGCTCGGTGAGCAGGACGAGCAGCGTGCGGCAGCGCATCGCGGGCGTCCAGTCCGGGCCTTCCGCCGCCGCATGACCGCGGCAGGGATCGGAGAGGAGGCCCGAGTGGCCGGGTCCCGGGCCCAGACGGCGGTGCATCTCGGTCTGGACGTCGGTGTGGAACGCGCGCAGCCAGGGGTCCGAAGGCACCGGCAGGGCGTGGCTGATGTAGTAGTAGGGAGCGTCTGGACTGCGGTGCGCGGTCATGCGCTCCACCCCTCTCGGTCAAGGTGCGTGCGCAACGTGCTGACGCCGTGCGTGAGCCGCTTCCGTACGTGGTCGATGAGAAACCGGAGGTCGGCGCAGAAGCACGACGGGTTGTCGAAGCCGTTGTCGGGGCGGTGGCGGTGGGCGCGCAGCCCGCCTCCGCAGATGTCGACGACCGGGCAGGACCGGCACTGCGCGCAGAGTCCGGTGAGCCCGGCGCGCTCGGCGGCGAATCCCGGGTCTGCGGCCGCGTGGTCGAAGTCGTGGGCACCGATGTGGAGCACGGAGCGGGCGGCGCGGGCGCTCACCGTCTTGAGGATGTCGTTGTACTCGATGAGTCCGGACGGCTGGATCACCACGACGTCCGAGCCGTAGGGGCCCCACATCTCGCTGGTGCTCGTGCCGCCGAGGTGCAGGTCGAGCAGCGAGTCGAAGAGCCGCAGCGAGGTCTCGCGCCGCGGGGCGTCGAACCAGCGGTCGAAGACGGCGGCGAGCCAGCGGCCGTAGGGCGCCTCGTCCGCGCCCGGGGGCCGGGGCGGCGGGAACTGCCAGGTGGCGTGCGGGAGCAGCAGGTCGACGGTGGGCGGCTCGTGTTCGAGGAGTGCCTCGTACGTCTCCACGGGGTCGGCGTCGATGTCCACGACGCAGAGCAGTCCGCCGTACAGCTGCCGGTAGCGCGGGCTGCGCAGCAGCGTCAGCGCCCGGGCCACTTCGGTGTACGTTCCCCGGCCCGCCCGGTCGGGACGTCTGCGGTCGTGCGAGCGGGGGGTGCCGTCGACGCTGACGCCGACGGTGACGTCGTGGCGGCGGAAGATCTCCAGGAAGGTCCGGTCGAGGCGGGAGGCGTTCGTCTGGACGAGCAGTTCGACCCGGGTGGCGAGGCCCTCGCAGTCGGCGCGCAGTCGGCGGGCGAAGCGCTCCACGATCGCGGGCCCGGCCAGCAGGGGTTCGCCTCCGTGCAGGACGACCTGCGCCCGTTCCGGGGCGTGCCTGCGCAGGTGTTCGGTGATTCTGGCGGACAGCCGGCTCATCACGGCGGGGCCCATGACGAGGGGCTGGTCGGTCCAGCCTCGGTCGCGGTGCTCGTAGATGTAGCAGTCCGGGCACCCGAAGTTGCAGCGGCTGTAGAGCTTCACCACGAACTGCGTGAAGGCCGCCGCCGGTTCGCCGGGGGGCGGTGTGGCGCGGGGTGCGGTCTCACACCGCACTTTCCCACCTCGGCCGCTCGGGTCCCGCGGCTCGGCCGGCGTTGCGCAGGAGGGCCTCGACGAGGGCGCTGCGGGGGAGGCGGCTCAGGGTGAGGGCGTCGGGCGGGCCGTGCGGTGCGTTGTCCGCGGATAACGCGGCGCCGTGTGCCGTGTGCTGTGCCGCGTCATGTGCCATAACGCAGGCTCCCCCCGACTGCTCGGCTCCGCGACGCGCGGAGGCCGTCCAACATGCCACGGTCGAACGAAAGTGCCTCTGAAGGGAATCGTGCCACTGCTGCTACAGTCCGGGGCTCGTGCAACCTCGGTCCGGTCGTCCCCCCGCTCGCGAATGCGTCGGTGCGCTCACCGAGCGCTCCCCCCAGATGCCTGTGAGTATATCGGCCGGGGCCAAGTAAGCCTATCCTCTGGGGTATTGAGGGAGTATGAACCGGCCTCGGAGGAGCCGCCGCTGACCGACCGGCCATCCGTTCTCACCGAGTCTGCGCGAATGTCCATCACGCCGGACCGTTGGCGGAAGTTTGTGAGGGGCGCGTGGATCCAGCCGCTTTCTTCTATACGAGTTGTGTACGTGCCGATGGCTGGCGTGCGCTGACGCGCTTCCACGCCGATCTGGAGTACCAGCTGCGGATCCAGGAGGGGTTCGGCGTCAGCGGCGTCCTGGGCGCGGTCGCGGAGCCCGAGTCGGTCCGCGAGTCCGCCGTGACCAGGGCCGGAGTCATGATCGTGCTGTACTCCCCGCGGTACTTCACGGACCGCGGCGCGGGTCTCGAATGGGCGGTCTTCGACGCCCGTATGCGCCACCACGAGGACATCCGGGGCGTCCCGGCGCGCGGCTGCCTGGTCCCGCTGTGCTGGAAGCCCGTCGCCGACGAGCAGGTTCCGGAGGGCGTACGCACATCGGTGGAGGGCCCCGGAGCCTTCGACTGGCTCCGGCGGTGCGGACTGGAGTCCCTCGCGGCCCCCTCGCACGCGGAGAACGAAGCACGGTACTACGCGCTGCTCGAACAATTGGCCAAAACCATCGCCGAGGCGGGGCGTACGGAACTCGAAGGACTGAACCCGGTCGACGCCCAGGAGCTGGACCCCGCGTTCGGCAGCGAGAGCGCCGCGCAGACCGGGCAGCCCGCCGACGCAGAGGTGCGGAACTGGGCTCGCTGGTCCGAGATCCTGGACGCGGGGGCGCTGCAGCGGCGGGTGCCGGGCTCGGTCGCCATCAGCTACGTCGGCGCCGACCAGCCCTGGGCCGACTGGATGTCGGAGGTGCTCGGCCAGCGCGGGCACGACGTCGTGCAGCGCCGCTGGCGGGCCAGCCGGGAGAGCCTCCAGGACGCGGTCGCCCAGGCGCGGGCCGCCGCCGAGCGCATGCTCGTCATCTTCTCGCGCAACTACTTCGCTGCGGGGAACACGAGCCCCACCGAGTGGGCGGACACGTTCGTCGACTCCCCTGGCAGGGCTTCCCAGGCCGTCCTGGTGCAGATCGACGCGGCGCCCCGTCCGCTGCTCGTCCGTGACGCGAACGTCGTCGTCCTGGCCGGCGCGGACCCCGCGGAGGCCGAGCACCTGATCGAGCAGGTGCTCCCCGAGACCCCGCAGCGGTCGGCGGATCGTGGGAGCGGCCGGTGAGCCCGTCACGGCGTCCGCCCCGGGAGCTGCCGCAGATCAACAACCTCCCGCCGCTGCCGGCCCCGTTCGTCGGCAGGGACGAGGAGATCGCGGACGCGCACCGGCTGCTCATGGACCACCGCGCCGTGCTGGTGCACGACCCGGAGGACCGCCCGCACGGGTACGGGACGTCGCAGCTCGCCATCTCCTACGCGCACCTGTTCACCCAGCACTACGAACTGATGTGGGTCTTCGACTGCGCCCGTGACCCGGACCCGGCCGGGCTCGCCGACCGGGTGGCGGAGGAGACGGAGCGGCTGCGCGAGCGGTTCGAGCGAGACTCCGGGCGGCCGCTGGACGGCCCCACGGCGGCCGACTGGCTCTACATCTTCGACAACGCGGCGGACCCGGACGAGGTGCGGCAGCACTTCCCGGAGGGCAACGCGCGCATTCTGGTCACGTCGCGCGGTACCGGCGCGTGGAAGCCGGACGCCCGGCTGCCCGTGGGCGCGCTGGCCCGCGCCGACGTGGTCCGGCTCCTCATGGAGAACATGGGTCTCGACAAGCGGCAGGCCGCACGGCTCGCGGACACCTTCGACGGGCATCCGCACCAGATCGTGCGCGCCGGCGAGGCGGTCCTGTCGGGCAAGGTCACCGTGGAACAGGTCGCCACGGTGACGGAGATAGCCCGCATGGCTCCCCCGCCGCCCGAACGCCCCGCGCCGTCGCCCTCGCTTCCCGTGCCGCACCGGGCCGACGCACCCGACAAGGCGCGCACGAGTCTGCGGTCCAGCCTGCTGCGTTCCACGGTGTGCGAGAACACCGGCAGTTACCTGCGCTGGATGACGGCCCTGCGGTCGCGGCCCGCGGCGGCGGTGCTGCCCGAGGCGGCGTGCGTCGGCATGGACCTCCTGTCCATGGCGGAGCGCGTCGACCTGCTGCTCGACACCGTCTTCGAGCGGGAGGAGCCCGGGCTGGTGCGGGCGCTGGCCGACACGGTGGCGGAGGCGACCGCGGCGGCGCGGACCGGTCGTCAGATGGCCGACAGCGTACGGGCCATCGCCGAGGAACTGGCGGGGCGCTGGCAGGGGGCGCGGCAGGCGGAGGGGCAGGCGGCGTCGACGGAGCAGGCCGAGGCGCCCTCGTGCTTCTTCTTCACCAGCTGGCACAACCGGGACGTCGACTTCGACGAGGCGCTCAGGTTCCACAACCTGCTGGAGAAGCGGGTGACGGCGAAGCTCGGCGGGCGGGTGACGAGGTCCGGCTTCTTCGACAAGCTGATGCAGCACGGGGCGACGTGGGAGCCCAAGATGATCGAGGCCATCCGCACCACGCGGCTCATGGTCCCCCTGATCACGGAGGGGTACTTCCAGCGGGACTGGTGCCGTCGCGAGTGGGCCGTCATGGTGCAGCGCATGGCGAACCTCAACGCGGCCCCCGGCCGGGAGCCGATCGCCATCCTGCCGGTGTTCTGGATCAGGCCTCTCTCGGACTGGCAGATGCCGGCCGACTTCGCGCCGTACCAGTACTCGGTGCACTTGGAGGGCAGGCCGCAGTACGAGGGGGACGTGTTCGATCTGGTGGCGGACAACAAGGAGCGGGAGCTGAACAACTACGTGTCGACGCTCGCCCAGTCCATGGTCGCCCAGGCCGGCACACGCCTGCCCCACCTGGACAGGGACCTGGTGAAGAAGGTTCCGCTGGCGTTCCGCGACGTGGCCGGGGGCGGCTGAGGGCTGCGCCCGGGCGGCTGAGGGCGGCATCGCAGGCGTCGAGTTCCGGCGCCCGTGCTGTCCTTCGTTGCACGACCGCGCCGCTCCTCGTGCCTATCGTTCGCCCATGAGAGCCGAACACCATGACCCCGACTGCGTCTTCTGCGGGGTCGAAGCGGGGACCCAGCCCGCCCGTGTCGTCGCCACGACCCCTGACACCCTGACCTTCCTCCCCCTCAACCCGGTCCACCCGGGACACGTCCTCGTCGCGCCCAGCCGCCATGTCGCGGACATCTGGGACCTCGACGAGGCGACGGCGGCGGGCGTCGGGAAGGCGGTGCTCAGGGCCGCACACGCGGTGAGGGCGGTCCACCGCCCCGAGGGGCTGAACGTCATCCAGTCGTCCGGCGCGGTCGCCACGCAGTCCGTGTTCCACCTCCACGTCCACGTCGTACCGCGTTTTACGGGCGACAGGATGCCGCGGCTGTGGCCCGAGCCCGCCGAGACGGACGCGGACCGCCTCGACGACTCGGCGCGGCGCCTGCGGGCGGCGCTGGACGCGCCGGGGAAGCCGTTCCTACGGGGCGAGGGTCCGTTCCTACAGCACGAATAGCAGCGCGAACGCCTGGGCCAGAGCGAGGCCTCCGTAGAACCCGGCGACGGTGAAGGAGCCTGCGGCCTTCAGCACGCCCGCTTTCTCCCTGCCCGGTGCCACGTCCATGGCGAACGGCTCGATCGCGTTCGCGGCGGAGGCGCTTCGCACCCGCTCGTACAGGCGCCTGAACAGCCGCTCCTGGTAGAGGAAGTAGCCGTCCAGCGCCCAGAAGGCGAGCACAGGCACGAAGCCCACCAACGCGATGGCGCTCTTGTCGTTGCCGACGGCGTAGGCGAGCAGGGCGCCCGTGACCGTGAGCGACCACCCCTTGATGAGGAAGGAGTTGTTGCCCATCCGGGTCACAATCGTCTGGATCAGCTCCAGATGCCGCATCCGGCCCTCGTCCAGCCCCGCCGACATGTGTCCCCCCGTGACAACTCGCCTGCGGGGGAGCTTAGTCAGAGATCGCGGCGGGGCCAACGCCGTTCAGTGCTGGATCAGGAGGAGAGGCGACGGACGAAAACGTCCGACTTGCCGTTGGTGTCACCGGGCACGATGTCGTCGGCCGTGGACGCGAAGACCACGTCGCGGCCATCGGAGCTGACCGCGTCGACCCCGGCCGAGGCGGGCCGGTCCGAGATGACCTCGTCGGTGTCCGTGCGCAGGTCGCGCAGCACGAGCGACGGCCCGGTCGTGTCGTTCGGGGCGTACAGCAGATAGTTGCCCGTCGGGTCGATGGCCAAGCCCTTCACGTCCGGCACGCGTCGGGCGGTGCCCGAGCCGACGTCGTGGACGTAGGTGTCGGAACCGGAGAGATAGACGACCTTGCTGCCGTCCTCGCTGATCTGGACGATCGTCGCCTCCTTCGACGGACCCTCGATCGGTTCCGAGGTCGAACCGTGGTCCCGGTCCCACACGAAGACGTCCTTGACCTTGCCGTCCTGGTAGGCGACGAAACGGCCGTCGCCGCTGATGGACGGCCTGGACGGCGCGGTGTGCGCGAACCAGACGAGTTCCTGCTTGGTGTTGGCCTGCCAGTCCCATACGTCGATGCGCTGGCTGGTCGACGGGCGGCCGATGGTGGCGACATTGGCGACGTAGCGGCCGTCGCCGCTCGCCGACGGCTGGCTGCAGTTGAGCGCGTCGCAGTTGAGGCCGATCGAACTGCCCGCGGTCCATTGGGCCAGCTTGACCTTGGTGTCCCTGAACAGCAGTACCCAATACGCGGCGTACTCCCCGTTGCCGCTGATCACCGGAGAGGCGATCGGGTAGCTGCCCACGTGCTTGATCTGGCCCAACGGCTCGTCGCGCAGGTACACGCGTTCGCTTCCGGCGGCGTTGCCGGGCGTCAGGTTGGTCGCCGACGACGAGAAGACGACGCGGTTTCCGTCGGTCGTGATGGCGCCACCGGTGGAATCGCGGTCCAACTGAGCCCCGTCGGCCGCGACGCTGATCCGCTCGACACCGGCTCCGACGTCTCGTGCCCCGCCCGCGGGCTCGGCCGACGCGACTCCGGGCAACGTCGCGGCAACCGCCCCCACGACGACCGCCCCCACCGCTAACGCACGCCGCGCGCGTCTGGTGCTCCGGTCCACGTTTCTGCTCATTGTTGTTTCCCCCACTCACTCAGGAAGAGGTGTCACCCCCCGGCTCCCCACCGGACGGCTTCGAGCATGCAACCGCGACGGCGGCGAGGGGTCAATGCGGCGCATGACATGTGAGAGGTGTCGTTTCGGCCATAGAGGCACACGCCGATTCGACGGCTGGGCCGTCCCCCATGATCCCGCTCATGGGCAACTTCTCCTGAGCGGGCCACAACGGCCCACGGACAGACGCCCGGCGGGTGCCGGGACCCGTCAGCGTGCCCGCCCGCACGCCACCTCAGGAGACACGACGAAATCAGCGCCG
Source organism: Streptomyces venezuelae (assembly GCF_008642315.1). Taxonomy (NCBI): domain Bacteria; kingdom Bacillati; phylum Actinomycetota; class Actinomycetes; order Kitasatosporales; family Streptomycetaceae; genus Streptomyces; species Streptomyces venezuelae. The sequence continues at coordinate 721,226 of NZ_CP029192.1, forward strand.
GCCGGTCAGGCGCCGGCCCCGGCTTCAGGTGGGCCTGGACGGTCACCACCTGTAGCGCTGATCTTGTCCGCGATGCGCTCGAGTGCGGCAAGGTCCTCGGCGTTCAGGAGATCGATGAAGTGGTGGCGCACCGAGGCGAGGTGGGCAGGGGCGGCGTCTCGGAGGGCGGCCAGGCCCTCCTCGGTGAGGGTCAGCAGACAGCCTCGGCCGTCGTCGGGGTCCGGCGCCCGCCGGATGAGCCCTCGGGCCTCCATGCGTGTGGCGTGACGGGACAGCCGACTGCGAGACCACTGCATCTTCGCGGCCTGCTCGCGCAGCGTTCTGGTCGCGTCCGCATGTTCGGACAGCGTGCTGAGCACCTCGTAGTCGGCCTCGGACAACCCCAGGTCGGCCAGGTCCTGGCCGATGTGCGCCTGGACCTCGGTCGTCATCCGCCGGTAGGCCCGCCAGGCACGTTCCTCGTCGGCTGTCAGCCAGGCGACGCCGGGCTGCGGCTCCGCGGCGCTCGACCGTTTCGTTGACATGTAACCAATCTACTCTCTAGCTTCGTTTCCATGTCAATGAAACGGTTGCGCGTCCTCGTCCTCGTCTGCAGCACCCGCCCCAACGCGCTCGGCCCGACTGTCGGCACGTGGCTGACCACGGCCTTGGCGCCGACCGCGCGCACACTCGATGTCGACCTCGCGTCCGTCGCGATCGGAGATCTCCACCTGCCGTTCCTCGACGAGGAGGAGCACCCGGCGCGTGGCGTCTACCAGCACGAGCACACACGGCGTTGGAGCGAGACGGTCACGGGGGCGGACGGCTTCATCGTGGTGACCCCGGAGTACAACTACGGGATGCCCGCGACGCTCAAGAACGCACTCGATTACCTCAGTGCCGAGTGGGCTTGGAAGCCGGTGGGGTTCGTCAGCTACGGCAACACCTCGGCCGGCACCCGGGCGGTCCAGCACGCCAAGCAAGTGACCAGCACGTTGCGCCTGGTCTCGGTGGGCTCGACCGTGGCCCTGCGGATCGCCGAAGCTCATCGGCAGGGCGTGTTCCAGCCTGCCGCCCACCACGGCCAGGCAGCCGTGGACATGCTGGAGGAGCTGGTACGAGCGGGGCACGCGCTGGCTCCGCTCCGTGACCTCAACGGTGACGGCGCGACTCCGGGCCCCCTGCCCGGCTCCTACGTACGACGTCTTCGCCCCGACGACGGGCCACACGTCACGGTGCTCCAGCGCTGCTGCTGGGTCGACGAGGCGATCGCGAACGACACCCTGCGTCTTCCGGCACTGCGCGAAACGCCTGACCAAGTGCAGGCATGGCTGGCCGAATGGCACACCACCGGGCTATGGCACGCCGGACGCCTTCTCGGCATGATCCGCACGATCCGCCGCGGCGGCACACTGCACATCGGACGCCTCGCCGTGGCCCCCGACCTGCGGGGACGAGGACTGGGGCGCTGGCTGCTGCACACCGCGGAAACCCGACACCAGGGGTGCGACCACCTGCTGCTGACCACCGGCACCGGCAGCGTCCGGAACCTGGCCTTCTATCAGAAGCAGGGCTATGCCCCGCTTCCCGCGGCGAACAGCGGCGAGGTCAGTCTCCGCAAAGACCTCACCTCCTGAGAGGCGGACACCCGCTCCCGTCACACGTCGAGGCGCCCGACCCGTGTTCAGCGAGGGGCGGCACCACCCGGGGGCTCTGCTCCCAGGAGCGCGAGCAGCCCGGGGAACCTCTTGTCGATGTCCGCGCGCCGTAGACGGATGCCCTTGCGGTTGCCGTAGTCGATCTCGTCAATGAGGCCCGCCTCGCGCAGGACCCGGAAGTGATGGGTCTGGGTCTGCTTCGAGATCGGAAGATCAAATGAGTTGCAGCCCCGCTCGCTGTCGCCGCGGTCGGCGACCAACTCCGTCAGCACCGAACGGCGGTGCTCGTCGGCGAGGGCGCGGAACACCGCGCCCAGATCGAGCGCATCGGCCTCCGGACCCGTCCGGTTCTTCCCGGCCATGTGGCACCCCCTTCAGGTACGACTTGAATCGTACCTGAGGCGTGTGCTCCACTGAGGTACGAAATTTTTCGTACCTAGGTTCCTTGATCCATTGGCCCGGCTGCGCTGTCCCCATGCCACCGCGCCCATCGACACTCCGAGAGGTCACCGTCATGAAGAAGCCCGAGGTACTGATAGTCGGTGCCGGAATCGCAGGGCCCGCACTCGCGTACTGGCTCTCCCGGCACGGCTACCGGCCGACGGTCGTCGAACATGCCCGGCAGTTGCGCTCCGGTGGCAGCGCGATCGTCGTGAAGGGGCCCGCGATCCCGGTCGCCGACCGCATGGGCATCCTTGCGGAGCTCCGCGGGCTCGCCACCCGCAATCGGTCACTAACCCTGCTCGACCCCGACGGCAGGCGAATCCTGCGACTCCCGCTCACCTCGGACAAGGCACCGACGGTCGAGGTGACCCGAGCCGACCTCTCCGAGGTGCTCCACCGGTCGGCGCGGACCGAGGCAGAGTTCTTGTTCGACGACACGATCACCGCGCTGGACCAGGACGAAGGCGGGGTCGACGTCACCTTCCGGCGGTCCGCGCCACGGCGCTTCGACTTGGTGGTCGGTGCCGACGGAATGCACTCCACCGTGCGGCGCCTGGCATTCGGACCCGAGCGGGAGTTCGTGAGCGGTCTGGGCCTGTACGGCGCGACCGTCCCGCTGGAACCCGACGCCATCGAGGACCCGAGCGAGATGACGATGCTGACCGTGCCGAACCGGATGCTGGTCGTCCACCCCTCGCGGACCACTCCGCTCGCGATCTTCACCTTCCGGGCCGCCCTGCCGGCACCCCACGACCGCAAGAACACCGCGCTGCACAAGCAGACCGTGGCCGACGCCTACGCCGACGTGCGGTGGCGGGCACCGGAACTCGTGGCGGCGTTCCTCGACCACCCGGCCCCGTTCTTCGACCCCCTGACCACCGTCCGGATGCCCTCGTGGTCCCGCGGACGGGTCGTACTGCTCGGGGACGCGGCGGCGGCGACAGCCCTGCTGGGCGACGGGTCCAGCATGGCGATGGCGGGCGCGTACGCCCTGGCGGAAGAACTCGCCGCCCATCCCGGGGACCACTCCCGCGCCTTCGCAGCCTACGAGTCGCGGCTCCGCCGTGAGGTAGGACCGCGGCAGCGACGCGTCGGTCCGCTCTCCAGGCTCCTGCTGCCCCGCACCGGGCCGGGCCTCGCGGTGCGCAACGCGGCAGGCCGCGCGTTCGGTCGTACGAACCGGATCGCCCCTCGCGAAGCCGCGAACCGGTAGACCGGGTCCGCGCCGCCACCTGTCACCGACCGCGCACCGGCCTGTCATCGGCCGGTGCCCGGCTCCGCGACAACTCTCAGGCCAGGTCGAGCAACTGCTCGTAGAAGCCGCCGTATCCGCGGCCGCGGTCCACGAAGTGCAGCTCCAGGATCCAGTGGCAGGTCCGGCCGAGCCGGTCCGTGCGACGCAGCGGAGTGTCGTTGTCCGGGGTGATGTACGACTCCGCCTTCATCCCGTCGATCGTCTCGTGCGGGAACTCGCCGACCAGATGCCCCGCGTGCCAGATGCCGATCTCCCAGCCCCTGCGCGCCGCGAGTTCCTCCACCGCCGTGTACAACTGCCGGCCGGTGATGTCCGGGTCGGCGGCGAACACGGCGCGACCGGCGTCGAAGACGGCCGGCAGGTCCTCCAGCAGGCGGCGCTTGCCGGGGTCCTGCCCGAAGACGTAGGTCCGGCCGAAGTCCGCCTCGTACTCCTCGAAGATCGGCCCGAAGTCCGCGAAGGCCACGTCGTCCTCGGCGATCACGCGGTCCGGCGGATTGTCCCGGTAGGGGGCGAGGGTGTTGGGCCCGGAGCGGATGATGCGTTTGTGCCAGTGCTTGGTCGTGCCGAACATCTCGTTGGCCAGGTCACGGATGCGGTCGCTCGCCTCGCGCTCGCCGACGCCGGGCGCGACGATTTCGCGGGCCTCGACCTCGGCGAACAGAGCGATCGCGTTCTCCTGCGCGGCCACGAGACCGGCCACACGGTCCGTCTCCGTCACCTCGGTGCGACTGTCCTCCACCGCTGAGCTCCCCCTCCATCTCGGCCGCGCACACCCCTGGTTGAGGGGTGCATCCGCCGGCCCGATCTTTCGGACATCGTCGCATGTGCGAGCTGTCTCACAGAGGGTGGCCCGCCCCATGCGGGGGGGCTAACCCCTCACTCAAAGGGGCGCAGCCCGTCGATGACGATGCGAAGCAGGCGTTCGGTGCGCCCCTGCCGGTCAGGACCGCTGCCGGCCTTCCACAGGAACGACACGAGCAGCAGGACCTCATCGGCATCGGTTCCCGGCCTCACCTGTTGCGCGTCACCGCAGGCGGTGAGGAGCTGGTCCAGGGCCGCGGCGACCGGTGGGTGGAAGTGGCTCCGGAGATCGGGGCGCGTCGCGGCCTCCATGGCCTGGGACGCCCCGCGATCGCCGTGGCCGTAGGCGGCGAGACGGGTGAGCCAGAGACGCAGCGCTTCCAGAGGCTCGTGTTCGGCGAGCAGGCGTGCCGCAGCCGCGATGAGTGCTTCGACGTCAGTCCGGTAGACGGCGAGGAGCAGTGCCTCGCGGCTGGGGAAGTGCCGGTACATGGTCCCCTGGCCCACACCGGCCGCTTTCGCGATCGCGTGCAGGGGCGTGTCCGGCGCGCTGGTCAACGCCGTCCGGGCGCTCTCGACGATGCGGGCCCGGTTGCCCTCGGCGTCCGAGCGTCTCGGGCGCGCTCGGGGTGGCGCCAACTGGCCGCTGCCGGGACGGGAATCGGGCACGGGTCCGGCCTCACTTCCGCGGGATACGCCTTGTCGTGCACAGGCTTATCTATCTTGCATCTGCAAGATGCTATCCCGTACGACCCTGACGAATACTTGGCTGATCGACCAGAAAGTGCCGCATGTGCGCACCTCCTTTTGGAGGATGTGCGGCTTCCCCTGAACCTACGGCTGAAGTGGGCCATGCGCTGAGACCCCGTCGCATCCGCAAGGGTGTCTTCCCTTTCCCCCGTTGCGTCGAGGGTCGCGGGAGCCGGTACGGCCCGGTCGGCGGACGGGCAGGAGGTCCGGCTCAGCGCACCCGCCCGCGCGGTTTCAGCGGTACCGCCGGAAGTTCCGGAGCGCTCAACCGGTCGCCGTCGTAGCCTCGCACCGCACCGAACCGGTCGCCGTTCATCCAGTCTGCACGTGCCCGTGCGATGTCCTCGTTCGTGCGGCCGACGAAGTTCCACCACATGACGAGTTCCTCCTCGAACGGCTCTCCGCCCAGGAGCATCAGGCCCGCGTCCGACTCCGCGCGCAGGGAGAGGTCCGTGCGGCCGCAGCCCAGGTAGAGCATCGAGCCGGGGAGCACGGGGACGCCGTCGACGTGGGTCTCGCCCGACATGGCGAGGACCGCGTACTCGAAGTCCCGTTCCAGCGGGAGGCGTACGTCCGCGCCGCGGGACAGGGCGAGGTCCGCGCCGAGGATCGGCGTGTACGTCGTGCCGGGCGACGTCGAGCCGTCCAGGGTGCCCAGGAGGAGCGTCGCGGTCAGGCCCGGGGACGTGATCTGCGGGAGGTCCGCGTGGTGCTCGAAGTGTGGGGCCGTGTGGCGGTCGCTGTCGGGGAGGGCCACCCACAGTTGGGCGCCGTGCAGGAAGCGGGCGTGCGAGCGCGGGCTCTCCTCGGAGTGGGAGATCGCGCGACCCGAGGTCATGAGGCCCAGCTCGCGGGGGCGGACGGTCTGCACGCTGCCGGTGGAGTCGCGGTGCAGCACCTCGCCGTCGTGCAGCCAGCTGACGGTCTGCAGGCCCATGTGCGGGTGGGGCGGCACCTGCATGCCGGGCTCGTCGGCGATGTCGTCGGGGCCGTAGTGATCGACGAAGCACCAGGCTCCGACCATACGGCGCCCGAGGTTCGGCAGCAGACGACGGACCTCGGTGGACTCGCCGAGCGTGACGCGCCGCGGGCTGAGGAGTTCCCGTACCGGTTCCGCGACGACGAATCCCCGGCCGCCGCAGAGGGAGGGCACCGCATCGCGGTCAAGATTGCTCATGCCGCACAACCTAGCCCCACGGGCGCTCGGGAGGCAGTCGGCTGTCCGGCCATCGCTTCCGGCCGGAATCCCTGGGTGCAGTCACGGCCGTCACCACGGTCGTCACAGTCGTGGAATATTCAACCATCAGGGCTCGTTACAGGCCACCAAGGAGGAAGTAATGACCTACTACGACCACGGGACCGCGGCCGAGCGCTGGGAGCGCGCGCAGCTCTTCTTCGACGCCAAGGAGTACGCCACCGCGGCCCGGATCCTCGACACCCTGGCCGACGAGGCGCCGGAGCAGGTCGCCCCGCGTCTGCTGCTCGCCCGCGCCTACTACCACTCCGCCCAACTGGGGCGCGCCGAGACCGCGTTGCGCGAGGTGATCGAGCTCGACCCGGTCGAGAGCTACGCCCGGCTCATGCTCGGGCGCACACTGCAGCGGCAGAACCGTCCCGACGAGGCGGCGCCCCACCTGCGCATGGCCGCGGCGCTGGACGGGGACTTCACGCAGGTATGAGGGGCAGCGGCACCTCTCCCCCCGCTCACCCCCACAGGGCCTCGGCAGCGGCCATCCCCGCGAAGGCCGCGCCGAGGCCCGCCGCCACGCTTCCCAGCGCGTTGGCCGCCGCGTGGCAGCGCGAGCCGTTCTCGGCGAGGCGCAGTGTCTCGTACGAGAAGGTCGAGTACGTGGTCAGCGCCCCGCACAGCCCCGTGCCGAGGAACAGCTGGACGTGTGACGACGCGGCGCCCGCCACCACCGCGCCCGTCAGCACGCCGAGGATCAGGCTGCCCGCCACGTTGACGGCGAGGATGCCCCAGGGGAAGCCGGTGCCGTACCGCTTCCGCAGGGCCGCGTCGGTCAGGTGGCGCAGGGGCGCGCCGATCATGCCACCCACGATCACCAGCAGCCAGTTCATGCCCGCCACCCCGTTGATACGGACACCGCTGCCCGGCGCGTCGCCCACATCGCGCCCCACGCCGCCGCGAGCGCCGCGATCAAGGTCAGGGCCAGGTAGGCGAGGCCCGTACGGGCGTGGCCTTCGCGTACGAGGCGTTCGATGTCCACCGCGTACGTCGAGAACGTGGTGAAGCCGCCGAGGAAGCCCGTGCCGAGGAACGGCCGCACCAAGGGATGGGTCGGCCGCACCTCCGTGACCAGCACCATGAGGACGCCGATCGCGGCGCAGCCCGCGACGTTCACCACGAGCGTCGTCCAGGGGAATCCGCCGGGGGCCGTCGGCCACCACAGCGACACGGCGTACCGGGCGACCGCGCCCATGCCGCCGCCCACGGCCACCGCCGCGACGACCTTCCCTTCACCCCGCGTCACATATGCCGTCTCAGCGGCCGACTCGTCCCGCTTCACCGTTCCTCCTACTCGCCGGCGCCCCTCGCGAGGCGCACTCGTTCGCAAGTAGGGACCGTTGGCGGCGTCGTCGCCGCGGTTCGGGTACGGCGAGCCCCACCGCCGCGCGACGCGCCCGGACCGAGGCCGGGGGCAAGTGCCTGGTCCGGCTGCCGGGAGAGCACCGCTTCGTTCAGGTTAACCGGCTCGATCAGGTTAACCGGCACCGACCGTCACCCACCGGCACCGGATCACGCCACGTCGCGGAAGCAGCCGACGAGAGCGTCCACCGTGTCCTCCAGACGGTCGCCGTCACCGTGGGCCGCCCGCTGCCGTTCGGCGCCCGTGCCGCGTACGCGGAGGCGCGCCCAGGCGGCCCGGATCCAGGCGTCGTCCCCGTTGTCCTCCAGGGCCGGTCGGACATGCGCGTAGAGGCGCTCGGCCAGGACCGTAGCGGGCCGGAGCCGCTGGGTGTGCACGTCGAGGCCGTGGCCGCGCAGGCCGTCGCGGGCCGCCCGCCAGTACGCCGCCCGCAGCACTTCCGGCGCGGGATTCACGACCGGGTCGCCCGCGTGGACGGCACGCAGTTCCGTCAGGGCCAACGCCCGTACCAGCGCCGCGTACAGAACCGTCTCCCCCGCGGTCATCTGCGCGTCCGCCACCCGGATCTCCAGCGTCGGCACGTGCGCCGAGGGCCGTACGTCCCAGTACAGGCCGCCCTGGTCCATGACCGCTCCGGCGGCGTGCAGGTGGCCCACCAGGTCCTCGAAGTGCGCCACGGAGTCGAGGTACGGCGGTGGCCCGGCCGCCGGCCAGCGCGCCCAGGAAAGGGTGCGCCAGCTCGCGTAGCCGGTCCAACGGCCCGCCCAGTAAGGGGAGTTAGCCGTGAGCGACACCAGCACCGGCAGCCACGGACGCAGCCTGTTGCTCACCTTGACGGCCGCCGCCCGGTCCGCGATGCCGACGTGGACGTGGCAGGCGGCCGCGCACTGCTCGTCGTCCAGCGCGCGGAACGCCGCCAGGCTGTCGGCGTAGCGCGGCCCGCGGGTGAGCGGGAGCGGCCACACCTCCCCCAGCACCGGCGCGCCGGACGACACGACCGCGAGCCCGCGCCTCCGTGCCGCGTCCGCCACCGCGCCGCGCATCGCCGTGATGTCGTCGGCGAGATCGGCGAGCCGGGTGTGCGGGCTCGTCCTCGCCTCGACCTGGAAGCGGGTGATCTCGTCGCCCACCCGCTCCTCGCCGAGCCGCTCGGCGGCCAGCGCGGCCACCTGTGCGCCGTACGGCCGTACCTCGCGCGACGCCGGGTCGACGACGAGGTACTCCTCCTCCACCCCGAACGACATCCGCCCCTCGGCTCTCATGAACGGGAGCTTCTCACGGCGGGCGGCACGGTCACAGGGGGCAACACGGTCACTGGGGCGCGGTCACAGGGACAGCACGGCCACCCGGTGGTTCCGCCGACCGGTTACGGCGCGACCTCGCCGTCGCGGATCGCGCGCACCAGGCCCGCCACGAGGTTCGCCCGTTCGGTCATCGCCTCGACCACCACGTACTCGTGGTCGGCGTGCGCTCCGCCGCCGACCGCCCCGAGGCCGTCCAGCGTCGGTACGCCGAGCGCGGCCGTCAGGTTGCCGTCGCTGCCGCCGCCGACCGCTCTGCCCTCGAGGCCGGGGATCAGCCGCTGGGCGGCGGCGAAGAGCCCGGCCGCCGCCGACTCGGGCATCGGGGGGCGGTCGACGCCTCCCCTGACGGTGATCTCCGCACCTTCGAGGCGGGGAGTCAGGGCGGCGAACGCGGCCTCGATACGTTCCGTCTCCTGCGGGGACTCGACCCTGACGTCGACGACGACGGTCGCCTCCGCGGGAACCACGTTGTCCACCGTGCCCGCGGACGCGACGGTCGGGGTGACGGTCGTGCCGATGGCGGAGGCGCCGAGCGCCTCGATGGCGAGGACCTGGTGGGCCGCCTCGACCAACGCGTTGACACCGGCCTCGGGTTCGAGGCCCGCGTGCGCGGCGCGGCCGGTGACGGAGACCTCGAACGTGCCGCAGCCTTTGCGTCCCGTCTTCACTCCCCCGCCGTCGGCGGCGCCTTCGCACACCAGGACCGCGCCGCAGGCACGGGCGCGTTCCTCGATGAGGGCGCGGGAGGAGCCGGAGCCCACCTCTTCGTCCGCCGTCACCAGGATCTCCACGCCCGAGCGGTCGTCGAGCGCGGCGAGGCCGTGCACGGCCTGCACCAGACCGCCCAGCATGTCGAAAACGCCGGGGCCCGTCGCGTGGCCGTCCGTGACCCGGAACGGGCGGCGGGCGAGGGTGCCGAGCGGGAACACCGTGTCGTGGTGGCCGAGGATCAGGACGCGCGGGTCGCCGCCTCCGGACCAGTGGACGTGGGGGCCCGCCTCGCTGTCGACGAGGGTGGCCTTACCGCCGAGGCGGGCCTCGATGACGCCCGCGACGGCTTTCGCCGACTCCGTCAGGGCGTCGCGGTCGCGCGACGGCGACTCGACTTCTACGAGTGTCCTGAGGTCTTCGATCATCGCGCCGACACTGACGTCGACCGGCTCGCACATCGTCACGCCCGCCAGGGTACGTGCGCGGTCACGCGCCGCCCCGGGTGGGACCGCCTCTGCGCCCGGCGGGACCGGACACCTGTGGCGGCCATGCCTCCGGGGCCAGCAGCCCGAGTACGTACGCCCTGGCCACCAGCGCCGTGCGGTTCGGGACGCGCAGGCGGCGGCAGAGGCGCGTGAGGTGGTAGTTGACGCCGTCGGTGCCGATGCCGATCGTGCGCGCGACGACGGCCGTCGTGGCGCCGCCCGCGACCAGGCGCAGGATGCGGGCCTCCTGTGCGCTGAGGGCGGGGTGGGCGAGCTCCTCCTCGGCGTCGTCCCCGGCGCCTCCGGGCCGCCCGGTGCGGTCCGCGGCGCGGTTCCCCGAGGCCTCCTCCCGCGCCTCCGCCACGCGCAGCGTCACGATCAGGGGCGGGGTGTCCTCCAGCGGGTCGGTGACGGGTTCGACGGTGACCTGTCCGTGACGGAGGGCTCCGCCTGCCGTCCAGCACGCCTCCACCGGGTAGCGGGACCGGCGGCCGGAGCGCATGGCCTCGTCCAGTTTGCGGAGTTGGGCGCTGTTGGTGGGGGTGAGCAGGTCGAGCAGGAGCCGGTTCGCCACGCGGCCCGGCTGGAGTCCCAGGGCGCCGGCGAAGGCGGGGTTGGCGACGGAGACGAGCCCGTTCGTGCCCGCGATGGCGGTCGGCGTCGGGGAACGATCCAGCAGGGTGAGGAACCGCCCACGCCACACGACGGCATCGGCCTCCCTGGGCTTCGCCACAGCGGTACCGACCTCTCCGGGCTTCGCCGCAACGGCACCGGCTCCTCCCGGCTTCGCCACGGCGGCACCGGCCTCCCCGGGCCTCACCACGGCGGCGTCGTCTTCCCCGGGCCTCACCACGGCGGCACCGGCCTCCCCGGGCCTCACCACGGCGGCGTCGGCCTCTCCGGGCCTCACCACGGCGGCACCGGCCTCCCCGGGCTTGCCTCAGCGGCACCGGCTCCTCCGGGCTTCGCCGCCTTTCCGGGCTTTGCCGCCTCTCCGGGCTTCGCCACCGCGGTACCAGCCTCTCCGGGCTTCGCCACCGTGGCGCCAGCCGCTCCAGGCCCCGCCAAAGCGGCACCGGCCTCTCCAGACCCCGCCACCACGGCACCGACTTCCCCAGGCCTCGCCCCCGTGGCGCCGGTCGCTCCAGACCCCGCCACCGCCGCACCGGCCTCCCCAGACCTCACCACCGCCGCACCGACTTCCCCAGACCCCGCCACCGCGCCGTCCGCCTCCCCGTGCTTCGTCGCCGGTGTCTCCGACCCGTGGGCCGGCGTGCCCCTCGGCTGCCTCCTCACCGCCGCTCCTCCCTCTCTTCACATCCGCGCCCTCGTCCGCCGCGCACAACGCATGCGCGTCCGCCGCGCAAGCGCCGGGGCGGAAAAGCGCCCTACAAGATTATGTAGTCCTCGCCCTGAACCGCCGCTCGCCGGACGCCACCGTGGAGAGCGCGCCCCACCTGCCGGGCGCCCAACTCCTCCGTGTCCAAGGGAAGGGGCCCTGTCGCCATGAGCGAAGAACACATCGTCGAGGTCTGCGGTCTCCGGGATGATCCGGATCTCGTCCTGCCCACCGTCGACGTGACGGCCGTCGGGCTGACCGCCACCCCCATTCAGCAGGCCGTGGAGCTCGCGCGGCGGCACGGGCCCCTGTTCGTCCGCCGGTACCACGGGCGCGATTCCGTGTGGGCGTCCTCGCTCGAGCTCGTCGAGGAGCTGTCCGACGAGACGCGGTTCGCGAAGGGGGTCGGGCCCGCCCTGGAGAACGTCCGCGGCATCGCGGGCGACGGCCTGTTCACGGCGTACAACGACGAGCCGAACTGGGCCAAGGCGCACGACATCCTGCTCCCCGCCTTCGCCATGAACTCGATGCGGACGTACCACCCGCACATGCTGCGCGTGGCCCGGCGTCTCATCGCCTCCTGGGACGGCCGGTTCGCGCCGGGCGCGGCCGAGTCCGCGCCGGTGGAGGTCTCGGAGGACATGACCAGGATGACCCTGGACACCATCGGCCTGTCCGGCTTCGGCTACGACTTCGAGTCGTTCGGCCGCACCGATCCGCACCCCTTCGTGCAGGCTCTCGTGCGGGGCCTGGCGCACAGTCAGGCGAAGCTGGCCCGGGATCCCGCCGATGACCACACCGCCGACGACGCCGCGTTCGAGGACGACGCCGCCTTCCTCGCCCGGGTCGTCGACGAGGTGATCGAGACCCGCATGGCGTCGGGCGACACCTCCGCCGACGACCTGCTCGGCCTGATGCTCAACTCCCCGCACCCCGGCAGCGGGGAGACCCTGGACGAGGCGAACATCCGCAATCAGGTCATCACGTTCCTGATCGCCGGGCACGAGACCACGTCCGGCACGCTCGCCTTCGCCCTTCACCACCTCGTGAAGAACCCGACGGTCCTGCGTCTCGCACAGGCCGAGGTCGACGCCCTGTGGGGCGACGAGCCGGACCCCGAGCCGACGTACGAGGACGTGGGGAGGCTCCGGTACGTGCGGCAGGTGCTCAACGAGGCGCTGCGGCTGTGGCCCACGGCGCCCGCGTTCCAGCGCAGGGCCCGCGTCGACACGACGCTCGGCGGGCACCCGGTGAAGGCGGGGCAGTACGTGGTGGTGCTGACGCCCATGCTGCACCGGGACCCCGTCTGGGGCGACAACGTCGAGGCGTTCGACCCCGAACGCTTCGCCCCGGAGACGGAGGCCGCCCGCTCCCCGCACGCGTACAAGCCCTTCGGTACGGGTGAACGCGCCTGCATCGGGCGGCAGTTCGCCCTGCACGAGGCGACGATGCTGCTCGGCATGCTGGTGCACCGCTACCGTTTCATCGACCGCGCCGACTACCGCCTGAAGGTCAAGGAGACCCTCACCCTCAAGCCCGACGGCTTCACCATGACGCTGGCGGCGCGTACCCCCGAGGACCGGGCGCGGAGCCGGGCGGCGACGGGGAGCACGCAGGGCGGGTCCGTCACGCCGCAGGCCGGTCCTGCCGAGGACGGCCTGCCCACGCGCGCGGTCCCCGGCACTCCCCTGACGCTGCTGCACGGTTCCAACTTCGGGACCTGTCGCGGGTACGCCGAACAGCTCGCTGACCTCGCCGCAGGCCTCGGCTTCGACGCGCGCGTCGCCCCGCTGGACGACGCCGCGGGCGCGCTGCCCGCCGGCTCCCCCGTCGTGATCGTCACCGCCTCCTACAACGGCAGGCCCACCGACGACGCGCGGGCGTTCGTGTCCTGGCTGAGCGGGGCCGCGCCGGGCGCGGCGGACGGTGTGCGGTACGCGGTCCTCGGCGTCGGCGACCGCAACTGGGCGGCGACGTACCAGCAGGTGCCCACGCTCGTCGACGACGGGCTCGCCGCCGCCGGTGCCACCCGTCTCCTGGCGCGCGCCGAGGCCGACGCGTCCGGCGACCTGACCGGGTCCGTGGAGCGCTTCACGTCGGCGCTCCACGAGACGCTGCTGCGGGAGTACGGGGACCCGGAGAGTGCGGGGGCCACCGCCGCCGTGCCGGAGGAGGCCAGGGTCTACGACGTCGTCGAGGTGTCCGGCGGTCCGCTGGACGCGCTGGACGCCCGGCACGGCACGGTGCCGATGACCGTCACGGATGCGGCCGACCTCGTCGACCTCGCCCATCCACTGGGCCGCCCGAAGCGGTTCCTGCGGGTGGCGCTCCCCGAGGGCATCACGTACCGCACCGCCGACCACCTCGCCGTGCTGCCGGCCAACGACCCCGCGTCGATCGAGCGCGCGGCGTCGGTGCTGGGCGTCGACCTCGATGTGGTCCTCAACATCCGGGCGCACCGCCCCGGCCGCACCACCCTGCCGCTGGACCGACCGGTAGCCGTACGTGAACTCCTGTCTCGTCACGTGGAGTTGGGTGACAGGCCTACGGCGGCTCAGGTCGCCCTGCTCGCGGAGCACAACCCGTGCCCGCCCGAGCGCGCCGCCCTGGAGCGTCTGGCGGCCGCCCCGGAGGAGCTGTCCGCACGGCACGACAGCCTCCTCGACCTCGTCGAGGACCACCCGGCCCTGCGCGGCCAACTCCCCTGGCCCGCCCTGCTCGAACTGCTTCCGCCCCGCCGCCCCCGCCACTACTCGATCTCGTCGTCACCCGCCGCCGCACCGGGCCACGCCGACCTGATGGTGTCGCTCCTGTCGGCACCGGACCGCTCCGGACGCGGCACCTTCCGCGGCACCGGTTCCTCGTACCTGCACGGTCTGCGGCCCGGCGACACGCTCCACGCGCGCGTGCAGCCCTGCCGCGACGCGTTCCGCATCCCCACGGACGCGCACACCCCGGTCATCATGATCGGCGCGGGCACGGGTCTCGCCCCCTTCCGCGGTGCCGTCGCCGACCGCCTGGAAATCCTCCGCGGCGGCGGACGCCTGGCCCCGGCACTCTGCTACTTCGGCTGCGACCACCCCGACGTCGACTACCTGCACCGCACGGAACTCGAAGCGGCGGAACGCGCCGGAGCGGTGTCGATGCGCCCGACGTACTCCAGGGCGCCCGAGGGCGAACTCCTCTTCGTCCAGCACCGCATCGCGGCCGAGTCCGAGGAGATCTGGCGCCTGCTGGAGGCCGGGGCCCGGGTCCACGTCTGCGGAGACGGCGCCCGCATGGCTCCCGGCGTCCGCGAGGCGTTCCACGACCTGCACAGGAAACACGCGGGCGGCGACGGGTCCCGGGAGGCGGCCCGAACGGCCGCGGAGGCGTGGTGGCAGGGGCTCGTCGCCGAGGGGCGGTACGTGGAGGACGTCTATGTGAGCGCCTGAGGAGACGGAGGCGTCACGACACTGCCCAGCCACAGGACGTCACGGGCCCTCGTCATCGCCACGAACAGCTGGCTCCGGCGCAGCTCTTCGTGTTCCGCGGCCGTCTCGGGGGTCCGTGGGGCGGCGGGGCCGGCGGCCGGCGCCGCCGGGCCGAGGGCGGTGTCGTGGCGGGGCAGGTACACCCGCTTGAACTCGAGACCCTTGGCCCTGCGGTAGCTGCCGAGCTTGACCCCGTCGACCGGGCGTCCGTCGTACTGCTCCAGCATGCAGACCGTGATGCCCGCGCGGGTGAGCAGGCGCTGGTAGTCGCCGATGGCGCGCACCGAGGGGCACAGCACGGCGGCATCGGCCAGTTCGGCCGTGGACAGTTCACGCAGGGCGGTCAGGAGCGCCTCGTCGTGCTCGGCCACGGTCGGCTTGGAGACGCGGACCACCTGCCCGTCGTGGTAGGTGAGTTCGACGTCCCTGCGGCCGAGGGTGCGCAGCCCGTCGATGTCGTCGAACGTGTCGTCGGCGACGACGTCGAGGGCCGCGTCGAGGATCGGCCCGCTGTTGCGGTAGTTGGTGCGCAGCACCTGTCCGCGGTCGCCGCGGATGTCGATGCCCGCGTCGGTCAGCCGGAAGCCGCCGGGGTAGACGGCCTGCTGGCCGTCGCCGACGAGCAGCAGTGCGTTGGGGGCGTCGCCCACCAGCGTGTGCAGCAGGCGCACGCCGACCAGGGTGAGGTCCTGGACCTCGTCCACGACGACCGCCGAATACGGCGGCCGCTCGACGCCGCGTGCCGCCTCGGCCAGGGCGAGGGACAGGACGTCGTTGAAGTCGTGCACGCCCTTCTCGACGCGTAATGCCTCGTACGCCTCGTAGAGCTCCCACACGGCCTGGCGGTGGGGGCGGCGCAGGACCGTCCTGCGGCGGCGGCGCGGCACGTTCGCGTACTCGTCGAAGGTGGTGATGCCGCGGCCCTTGATGACGTAGTCGATCTCCTGCCGCCAGTAGAGCGGCGCCGGGTCGATCTCCGCCAGCGGGCCGGTGCGGCCGACGTGGGTCCAGGCCAGGCTGAACGCCGTCTCGGCCTTGTCCTTGTGCAGCCGCACCTGGACGCCGCGTGCCCGCAGGAATTCCTGCGCCCAGGCGTGCAGGCTGCTGAAGTCGACCTTGTCCGCGATCGACGGGGACATGGTCCTGAGGAAGGTGCCCTGGACGCGGGGCAGGTTGTTGGCGTACGTGACGTACAGGATGCGGCCGTTGGTGCGGCGGGCGAGGTGGGCGGCGCGGTGCAGGCCGACGACCGTCTTGCCGGTGCCCGCGGGGCCGCTGGTGCGGGCCGGTCCCGACCAGTTGCGGCGGACCAGGGCGACCTGGTCGGGGTGGAGGAACGTCATCCACTGTTCGATCGGGGCGCGCAGGGCGTCTTCCAGCGCCGCGTCCCGCAGGCCTTCGAGGTCGAACAGGCCGTCGGGTTCGGCGGGTCGGCGCGGGGCGGGCACCTGTGTCGTCCGTTGTCGCTCCACCGCCGAGCCCTCGTGTTCGGGGAAGGCGCGCTCCAGGTGGTCGGCCATGGCACGGACCGACTCGGCGCCCAGTCGGCGGGGCTCCGCGAGCAGCGCGGGTCCGACCTCGTGCTCGCCGAGGAGTCTGATCCTGCCGAGCCGGGCGTCCACGCGCCGCCCGGCGAAGACCATGAGCGGCTGGACGGCGACCGGGGACATGCCGAGGGACGCCACCGCGCTCTCCGCGGTCTTGGTGACGGCGAGGAGCTTGGCGGCGTGTTCGTCGCGCGGCTCGCCGCCGGCGCGCAGTGCGCCGTCCCGTGCCTCCGGCGCGGACCGCCAGTTCTTGACGTCGATGACGAAGACTCCGCCCGGTCCCACGAGCAGCATGTCGACGTTGGCGCCGCGCGTGCCGGGCCAGCGCCGGTCCACGAGCAGCCGCCACCCGCGCTCGGTGAGAATGAGCAGCTGGGCGGCGACGCGCTGCTCGCCCTCGCTCGCCGCCTCCCACCTGAGCGCCTGGCGGCGGGCCGCCTGCCACTGCTCCCGCAGCAGCCGCTCCTGGCGTCGCGCGTCCTGTGCCCGACGCGACGCCGACCCGCCTGCCGTCATGCGAGTACCCCCCTCGTACGCGGAGTAGCGATCATAGGACGATCCGCCACCGGTACGGCAGGGTGCGTAGGGTGCACTCAGCCCCTGTACGTCTCCAGGAGCCGCAGCCACACCTCGCTGATCGTCGGGTACGCGGGGACCGCGTGCCACAGGCGGCTGAGGGGGATCTCGCCCGCGATCGCCATCGTCGCCGAGTGGATGAGTTCGCCCACTCCGGGGCCGACGAAGGTGACGCCGAGGAGGATCTCGCGGTCCAGGTCGACGATCATGCGGGCGCGGCCCCGGTAGCCGTCGGCGTAGAGGCCCGCTCCCGCCACTCCGGACATGTCGTAGTCGACGGCGCGGACGCGGTGGCCCGCCGCTTCCGCCTCCGCGAGGGTCAGGCCCGCGGAGGCCGCCTCGGGGTCGGTGAAGACGACCTGCGGGACGGCGGCGTGGTCGGCGGTGGCGGAGTGGGCGCCCCAGCGGTCGGTCTCCAGGAGCGGGACGCCCTGGGCGCGGGCGGCGATGGCGGCGCCCGCGATGCGGGCCTGGTACTTGCCCTGGTGGGTGAGGAGCGCGCGGCGGTTGGCGTCGCCGACCGCGTAGAGCCAGTCGCTGCCCTCGACGCGGAGGCTGTCGTCGACCTTGAGGTAGGAGCCCGGCTCAAGGCCGACCGTCTCCAGGCCGATGTCGTCGGTGCGCGGGGCGCGGCCGGTGGCGAACAGGATCTCGTCGGCCTGGAGGGTGGAGCCGTCGTCCAGGGTCGCCGTCACCACGCCGTCCTCGCGCCGCACCGCGGTGACCGAGACGCCCGAGCGGACCTCGGCGCCCGCCTCGGTGAGGGCCTCCTGCACCAGTTCCCCGGCGAAGGGCTCCATGCGGGGCAGCAGGCCCCCTCCGCGCACGAGAACCGTGACCTGCGAGCCGAGGGCCTGCCACGCGGTCGCCATCTCGACGGCGACGACGCCGCCGCCGATCACCAGGAGGCGGCCGGGCGCATGATCGGCGCTGGTGGCCTCACGGCTGGTCCACGGCTTGACGTCGGCGAGGCCGGGCAGGTCGGGCAGGGCCGCGCGGGTGCCGGTGCAGACGGCCACGGCGTGGCGGGCCCGGAGCGTGTGCGCGGTGCCGTCCGTGCCGGTGACCGTGACCTCGCGGGTGCCCGTGAGGCGGCCGTGGCCCCGGTACAGGTCGACGCCGACCCCTTCGAGCCAGCCGACCTGGCCGTCGTCCTTCCAGTGCGAGGTGTAGTCGTCGCGGTGCGCGAGGACCGCGGACGTGTCCAGTGCGCCCTGCACGGCATCGCGCAGGCCGGGGACGCGGCGGGCGTCTGCCCGGGCGATGACGGGGCGCAGCAGGGCCTTGCTGGGCATGCAGGCCCAGTAGGAGCACTCACCCCCCACGAGCTCGCTCTCGACGATCGCGGCACTGAGTCCCGCGGCGCGGGCCCGGTCCGCCACGTTCTCCCCCACAGGGCCGGCTCCGATGACTACAACGTCGTACGTGATGGCATCCGTCATGAGGACAGTGTGTCGGCAGGTGTGCGCCGTGGCCACATGGGTACGCGCGCCGGACACGCCCCTGCGCGCGCGGCACCTTCCGCGCGTGCGACCAGGCGGAATAGGTCCGCACGATCGGCCGTTGTGCACAGCGGCCACGCCCCATATGAGGAAGTAGGGACACACCATGAGCACTGTGGAGCTCACCAAGGAGAACTTCGACCAGACGGTCACGGACAACGGATTCGTCCTGATCGACTTCTGGGCGGAGTGGTGCGGGCCCTGCAAGCAGTTCGCCCCCGTCTACGAGAAGGCGGCCGAGGCCAATCCCGACCTGGTCTTCGCCAAGGTCGACACGGAGGCCCAGCCCGAGCTGGCCCAGGCCTTCAACATCCAGTCCATCCCGACGCTGATGATCGTCCGCGACCAGGTGGCGGTGTTCTCCCAGCCGGGCGCGCTGCCGGAGGCCGCGCTCACGGACGTCATCGGGCAGGCCAGGAACCTGGACATGGACGAGGTCCGCCGTCAGGTCGCCGAGGAGCAGGCCAAGCAGCAGGGCCAGCAGCAGTAGGACCGGCAGGAGCAGTGGGGGCTGCGGGCTAGCTGGACTCGCGGTGCACGACGTCCGCTCCGAGGACGTCGTGCACCTCGGGTTCCGCACCCGGGTCGCGGACCACGCGGTCGACCAGTTCGGCCAGGCCGCGGCCCGACGGCAGCTCTATGCGGACCGTGCTGAGGCGGGGGCGTAGCAGCCTGCCGAGCATCAGGTCGTCCGAGCCGAGCACGGCGGTGTCCTCGGGTATGTCGATGCCCTCGTCCTGCAACGCGCGCATCAGGAGCATCGCGTACTCGTCGTTGTAGGCGAAGACGGCGTCGATTCCCCGGGCGCGGCAGCGCGCGGCGAGCCGGGCGGCGGACGCCTCGTCGTAGGCGAGGGGCAGCTCGGTGACCGAGGCGCCCGCGGTGCGCGCCCGCTCGACCGTCTGGCGGATCCCTTCGAGGCGGGGCTCCCAGAACGGCTCCAGGCCCTCTTCCTCGGGCACGACGACGCCGATGGTGCGTCGGCCGCGGGCCAGGAAGTGCAGGGCCGCCGCCTCGCCGACCCTGCGGCCGTCCATGAGCAGCGCGTGTGCGCCCTCGACGCGGTGCGGGCCGAGCGTGAAGACGGCCTTGGCGCCGGACCGCTTCAGTACCGTCACACCGCGCGGGTTGAGCGCGGAGGCGTCGGGTGCGAGGACGGCGACGGGGCGCAGTTCGGCCCAGGCGCGGGCCGCGTCCTCGCCGGTCAGGCCGAGGCTGGCGTACTGGACGACGGTGTAGTCGAACCTGCTGAGCGCCCATTGCAGCTCGTTGAAGAACTGGCTGAAGAGCGGGCCCATCGGGATCTCCGGCGTCGGCATGAGCACCATGCGGCTGTGTCCGGCGCGGAGGCTGCGGGCGGCGGCGTGCGGGACGTAGCCGAGTTCCTTGGCCGCTTCGTGGACGCGACGGCGGGTGGGCTCGCTGATCCGGACGGCGCTGGTGTTGTTGAGGACGTACGAGACGGTCGCGCGGGAGACCCCCGCCAGGCGGGCGACGTCGGCGCTCGTCGGCACGGAGGGCTGTGCGGGCTGCGGCTGCTTCGGTATCTGCACCATGGCAGGGCAATCCTTGCAGACGGTGCCGGGGGCGCTTGAGGCGGGCGGTGGAGCCGACCGGTGCGGGAGCGGGCGCGCGGTGCGGGGGCGTGGCGCGGGCGGCCGGTACGAACTCCCCTGCTCAAGCGCCGCGTTGGTCCGGCGTGCGATCTCCGTGGGCGCCGCTCGTCCGGCGGTGGTGCCGTTCCCCCGCAAGCTACTCGCCGGTTAACGTTCGGGCACCCGTCGTCGAGCGAAGGTGTCCCCCACATGACTGCCGACCGTGCCGAAGGCCTGACGCGCACCGCCCGCGCGCTGGCCGACGGAGAGGTGACCTCGCGTGCGCTGACCGAGCGGACGCTGGCCAGGATCGAGGCCGCGCAGCCCGTCCTGAACGCCTTCAAGCTGGTGCGGGCGGAGGCGGCGCTGGCCGAGGCGGACGCCGCCGACCGGCGGCTCGCCGACGGCGGAGCAGGTCCCGGGCGGCCGCTGCTCGGGGTGCCGCTGGCGGTGAAGGACGACATGGACGTGACGGGTGAGCCGACCGCGTTCGGATGCAGGGGCGACTTTCCGCCGAAGACGGCGGACTCGGAAGCCGTGCGCCGGCTCCGGGCGGCCGGGGCCGTGATCGTCGGCAAGACCAACACGTGCGAGCTGGGGCAGTGGCCGTTCACGGAGGGGCCCGGCTTCGGCGACACACGCAACCCGTGGCACACCGGGCACACGCCGGGCGGGTCCTCGGGCGGTTCGGCGGCCGCCGTCGCGGCCGGGCTCGTTCCCGCGGCGCTGGGCTCGGACGGCGCGGGCTCGGTGCGGATCCCGGCCGCCTGGACCCACCTCGTGGGGATCAAGCCGCAGCGCGGGCGGATATCGACCTGGCCGTGGCCGGAGGCGTTCCAGGGCATCACCGTGAACGGTCCGCTCGCGAGGACGGTCGCGGACGCGGCACTGCTCCTCGACGCGGCGAGCGGCAACCACGCGGGCGATCTCCACCGGCCGCCCGCCGTACGGGCGGCCGAGGCAGCGACCCGCGATCCGGGGCGGCTGCGGATCGCGCTCTCGCTGCGGATGCCGTTCACGGCGACGCCCAAGCGGCTGCATCCCGTGGTGCGCGACCGGGTGGTCGCCCTCGCCGAGCGGCTCGCCGCGCTGGGCCACGACGTCGCGGCGGCCGACCCGCGCTACGGCCAGGTCGGCCTGGCGTTCGTGCCGCGTGCCACGGCGGGCATCGCCGAGTGGACCCGGCAGGTGCCCGACGCCTCCCTCCTGGACCGGCGGACGCGCGAAGCGGCCCGTATGGGGCGGGTGTTGGGGGGTGCGCCGCTGCGGCTCGCCCGCCGCGCGGAGGCGGTCCTGCACCGCCGGGTCGGCGCGATCTTCTCGACGTACGACGTGGTGCTCGCCCCGACGACGGCCGCGCCGCCGCCGCGCATCGGCACGTTCGCAGCGCTGAGCGGCTGGCAGACCGACCGGACCATGATTGCCGCCTGTCCCTACGCGTGGCCGTGGAACGTTCTCGGCTGGCCGGGCGTCAACGTGCCCGCGGGGCACACCCCGGGCGGGCTGCCCGTCGGCGCCCAGTTGCTCGGGCCCGCCGGGAGCGAACCGCTTCTGGTCTCCCTGGCGGCGCAGTTGGAGGCGGACCGGCGCTGGCACGAGCAGTGGCCCGCGCCTCTGCCGTGATCCGTGTTCTACGGTGACCTGTGTGACTGCCTTCACCGATGACCCGCACCTGTCCGCGACGCCCGGCCGCTCGGGCGCCACCGCGACCACCGAGGTGGAACCGCGCGAAGTGGGCCGGGTCCGCACGGAGTACGCGCCCGACCGCGACGGCGACCCCGACCCGGGGGAGATCGTCTGGACGTGGGTGCCCTACGAGGAGAACGACGGCCGCGGCAAGGACCGCCCGGTGCTCGTGGTCGCCCGCGAGGCCTCGGGGACGCTGCTCGCCGTGCCGCTGTCGAGCAAGCGTCACAACGGCAGGGAGTGGGTGCCGATCGGGAGCGGTCCGTGGGACCGGGAGGGGCGCGACTCCTGGGTGGACGTGGACCGGGTGCTGCGGGTGCACGAGCGCGGGATGCGGCGCGAGGCGTGCGCGCTGGACCGCATGCGCTTCAACCTCGTCGTGCTGCGTCTCAAGGAGCGTTACGGCTGGCGCTGAGCGGGCCCGCGCCCCGCTCGTGCGCGAACGCCGTCTCGAACGCGCCGCGCGTCACCGCGCCCTTCGTCCGGTCGAGCACCCCGAACACGACGTGCGTGAACTGCCCGGCGAACCGGCCGCCTTCGCCGAGCAGTGCCCGGAAGGCGCCTTCCACCTGCGCCGGGTCGTTCATGAACACGCCGCAGCCCCAGGCGCCGAGCACCAGGCGACGGTAGCCGCACGCGACCGCCGTCTCCAGGACGCGTTCGGCGCGCGCGGCCAGCGCCTGCCCGATGTGGACGGCACGCTCCGGTGCCTGGCGTCGGATCACCCCGGCGTTGGGTGCCGCGGAGGTGAGGAAACCGACGGTGTACATCTCGTCGAGGAGGCCGCCCCGGTCGTCGCGGAAGACGGGTACGCCCGGTGAGTGGGTGACGCGGTCGCTGTAGAAGGGGTCCCGGTCGGCTCGGTGGTGGGCGTAGAACTCGGGGACTTCGAGCAGGCAGGTGTACAGCGCGGAGGCACGGCACAGCGCCTCCTCCTGTGCCTGCGCGCCGTTCAGATAGCCCCCGCCGGGGTTGCGCGCCGAGGAGAAGTTCAGCACCGCGAGTGGGGAGCCGTCCGGCTGCGGGGGCTGCCCGGCCGTCAGTCTGCGGGCCGCCTCCAGGCTGCTCTCGCCGGTGACCTCGAAGCGCGTGTGCTCCACGCGCTCGCGGGGCGGCGCCTCCACCGGGTCAGGACCGAACATGCGCGTGCCGGCGCGTGCCGCGGCCACCTCGTCGGCGATCACCGTCTCGCGGCCGTCCCGCGTCACGTACGCCCCCGCCGCGACGATCCGCTCCGTCTCCTGCGCCTGTCCGCGCAGCCGGGCGCTCATGTGCACGCCCCCGTGTCGTTCATGAACGCATGGTGAGCCGCATGCGTCTGGCGGCGCAACAGAAATTCCCGGTACGTGAACGGCCTGAGGGGCACTCTTGTGCGGACGCCCTCGAAGGTTTTGGGTGTGACGAGCAGCACCGGATGGAAGGATCCCCGCATGCCTGAGGGAGACTGTAGGAAACACCGGACGGCGGGCCGCACAACGGCGCGTGACACGGTGTCCGAAGCCGAAGTGGAAGCCCTGGTCCAGGGCATCTGCTTCAAGACGGGGCCACCCCGCACCATCGGGGTCGAACTGGAATGGCTCGTCCACGAACCGGGCCTGCCCCACCTGCCCGTACCCGTCGCCCGCCTCGAAGCGGCCTACGCCGCACTGCGGGCCCTGCCCCTGCACTCGTCCGTCACCGTCGAACCCGGCGGCCAGCTGGAGCTCAGCTCGCTGCCCGCCGACTCGCTGACGGAGTGCATCTCGGCCATGCAGGCCGATCTCGACGTCGTACGCGACGCGTTACGTCCCCACCGCCTCACCCTCAGCGGGGTCGGCGCCGACCCGTGGCGCCCGCCGTCGCGGATCCTGCGCGAGCCCCGCTACGACGCGCTGGAGTCGTGCCTCGACCGGGGCGGCCCCGCCGGACGCCGCATGATGTGCTCGACGGCGTCCGTGCAGATCTGCCTCGACGCCGGATACGAGGAGCCGGGCCCGCTCGGCTACGCGCGCCGCTGGCGTCTGGCGCATCTGCTCGGCCCGGTCCTGGTCGCCGCGTTCGCCAACTCACCGCTGCAGGACGGCCGCCCCACCGGCTGGCGTTCCACCCGGCAGGCCGTGTGGGCGGGCATCGAACCCGGCAGGTCCGGCGCCCCGCCGCTGGACGGGGAGCCGCGCGAGACCTGGACCAGACACGCTCTGGACGCGCCCGTCATGTGCGTCAGGAGAGAGCCCGGCGAAGGTCCGTGGAGCGTTCCGGAAGGGATGAGCTTCCGGGCGTGGGCCCGTACCGGCGCGTCCCGCAGACCCACCCGGGAGGACCTCGTCTACCACCTGACCACGCTGTTCCCTCCGGTGCGCCCGCGCGGCCACCTGGAGCTGCGCATGGTCGACGCCCAGCCCGGCGAGGACGGCTGGATCGTGCCGCTCGCCGTGACGAGCGCCCTGTTCGACGATCCCGAGGCGGCCGAGACCGCCTACCGCGCCGTGAAACCGCTCGCCGAGCGGTACGGGCCGCCGGGCGCGACCGCCGCGCCGCACAATCCGCTCTGGCTGGACGCGGCACGCCACGGCCTCGCCGACCCCGAACTGCGCGAGGCCGCGACCGCGTGCTTCGCCGTCGCCGTCGACGCGCTGCCCCGGCTCGGCGCCGACGCGTCCGTGCGGGACGCCGTGGCGACGTACGCCGCGCAGTACGTCGCGCACGGCCGCTGCCCCGCCGACGACCTCCTCGACGCGGTGCGCGACGACCTCACCCCCCACGACACACCTGGGAAGGATGTCCGCCGATGACCGGCTCCACCACCGACCCGGAAGCGACCGACCCCGAAGCCCTGCGGGAGCGCGCCCTGGCCGCGCTCCTCGCCGCCCGGGAGCGTACGACGCTCCTCACCTCCTGTGTGGAGGACGACGAACTGACCGCGCAGCACTCGCCGCTGATGTCACCGCTGGTCTGGGACCTGGCCCACATCGGGAACCAGGAGGAGCAGTGGCTGCTGCGCGCGGTCGCGGGGCGCGAGGCCATGCGGCCCGAGATCGATCCGCTGTACGACGCCTTCGAGCATCCCCGCGCCGAGCGTCCGAGCCTGCCGCTGCTGGCGCCCGCCGAGGCCCGCGGCTACGCGGCCGAGGTGCGGGGCCGCGCGCTCGACGTGCTGGAGAGAACCCCGTTCCGCGGCTCACGGCTCACCGACGCGGGCTTCGCGTTCGGGATGATCGCGCAGCACGAGCAGCAGCACGACGAGACGATGCTGATCACGCATCAGCTGCGGTCGGGGCGGACCGCGCTCACCGCCCCCGACCCGCCGCCCGGCGAGCCGTTCACCGGTCCTGGCGAAGTCCTCGTCCCCGGCGGCCCGTTCACCATGGGGACGTCCACCGAGCCGTGGGCCCTCGACAACGAACGCCCGGCGCACCACCGCATCGTCCCGCCGTTCTTCATCGACACGACTCCGGTGACGAACGGCGCGTACCGGCGCTTCATCGAGGACGGCGGCTACGAGCACCAGTGCTGGTGGGACCCGGAGGGCTGGGCGATGGTCCGCCGTCACAACCTGAGCGCGCCGCTGTTCTGGCGGCGCGAGGGCGGGCAGTGGCTGCGGCGGCGCTTCGGGACGGTCGAGCCGGTGCCTGACGACGAGCCGGTGCTGCACGTCAGCTGGTACGAGGCCGACGCGTACGCGCGGTGGGCGGGCCGGCGCCTGCCCAGCGAGGAGGAGTGGGAGAAGGCCGCACGGTACGACCCGGTGACCGACCGGTCGATGCGCTACCCGTGGGGCGACGCGGACCCCACTCCGGAACGCGCCAACCTGGGCCAGCGACACCTGCGCCCCGCGCCCGCCGGCAGCTACCCGGCCGGCGAATCGCCGCTCGGCGTACGCCAGTTGATCGGCGACGTGTGGGAGTGGACGTCCGGCGACTTCCTGCCCTATCCGGGTTTCGCCGCGTTCCCCTACCGCGAGTACTCGGACGTGTTCTTCGGTGGCGACTACAAGGTGCTGCGCGGCGGCGCGTTCTCCGTCGACGAGGTGGCGTGCCGCGGCACGTTCCGCAACTGGGACCACCCGGTGCGGCGGCAGATCTTCGCCGGGTTCCGCACCGCGCGGGACGCAGGACCCACCGAGACGCCGTCCCCGGGACCCGCCTGATGTGCCGTCACATCGCCTGCCTCGGACCGCCCGAGACGCTGGGGAGTCTCCTCGTGGCGCCCGCGCACAGCCTGTTCCGGCAGTCGTGGGCGCCCCGGATGCAGCGCCACGGGACCGTCAACGCCGACGGTTTCGGGGTGGGCTGGTACGCCGAAGGGGACCCCGTGCCCGCCCGCTACCGCCGTTCCGGGCCGATCTGGGGCGACGGCTCGTTCGCCGATCTGGCGCGGGTCGTACGCTCCGGGGCGGTGCTCGGCGCGGTGCGTGACGCCACGCTCTCCGGGGCGGACGGGGAGGCCGCGGCCGCACCCTTCGCCGCAGGGCCGTGGCTCTTCAGCCACAACGGCGCGATCACCGGCTGGCCCCGCTCCCTCGCCCCGCTCGCCCAGGGCCTGCCGCCCGCCGGACTGCTCTCGATGGAGGCGCGCTGCGACTCCGCACTGGTGTGGGCACTCGTCCTGAACCGGCTGCGCCGCGGCGACGAGGAGGCGCAGGCCCTCGCGGACACCGTCCTGGAGGTCGCCGAGGCCGCGCCAGGGTCGCGCCTCAACCTCCTGCTCACCAATGGCGACACGATCGCCGCGACCGCCTGGGGCGACACCCTCTGGTACCTCGCGGAGCCCGGCCGCCGCACCGTCGTGGCCTCCGAGCCCTACGACGACGACCCCCACTGGCGCGAGGTGCCCGACCGCACCCTGCTCGCCGCCAGCCGCACCGACGTACTGCTGACCCCGCTCAAGGAGCCCCCCGCGTGAGCCCGTTCCTGCTGACCCGCACCCTGCCCGAGGACGCCACGGGCGCCGCCCTGCGCGCCGACGTCCTCCAGGGCCTCACCCGCACCCCGAAGACGCTGCCGCCCAAGTGGTTCTACGACGCGCGCGGCAGCGCCCTCTTCGAGGAGATCACCACCCTGCCCGAGTACTACCCCACCCGCGCCGAGCGCGAGATCCTCGTCGCCCGCGCCGACCGGATCGCCGCGATCACGGGGGCGAGGACACTGATCGAGCTGGGCTCGGGCTCGTCGGAGAAGACCCGCCACCTCATCGACGCCATGGAGTCCCTGCACACCTACGTCCCCGTGGACGTGAGCGAGAGCGCGCTGACCGGCGCCGCGAACGCCCTGCTCGCGCAGCGGCCCTCGCTCGACGTGCACGCCCTGATCACCGACTTCACCCGCGGCCTCGCGCTGCCGGGCACACCCGGACCGCGCCTGGTCGCCTTCCTCGGCGGCACGATCGGCAACCTGCTGCCCGCCGAGCGCACCGCGTTCCTCTCGTCCGTACGCGACCTCCTCTCCCCCGGCGACGCGCTGCTCCTCGGCACGGACCTGGTCAAGGACGAGTCGGTCCTCGTCTCCGCGTACGACGACGGGACGGGCGTGACGGCCGCGTTCAACAAGAACGTCCTGACGGTCATCAACCGCGAGCTGGCCGGGGACTTCGACCCGGACTCGTTCGAGCACGTGGCCGTCTGGGACCGCGAGCACGAGTGGATCGAGATGCGGCTGCGCTCCACGGCCGACCAGACGGTGAAGATCCACGCGCTCGACCTCGCGGTCGACTTCGTCGCGGGCGAGGAGCTCCGCACGGAGATATCGGCGAAGTTCCGCGAGGACGGCGTACGTTCCGAGCTGGCCGCCGCCGGGCTCGAGCTGGCGCACTGGTGGACGGACGAGAGGGGGCGCTTCGCCCTGTCGCTGAGCACCGTGGCATGACGGCGGCGGCGTAGCGCCCGCGGGGCTACTGGACGTCGGTCACAGGCCGCCGACGTCCAGGGCCCTGGTGATCCGGGCCGAGGCCTTGCGGGCCTCGGTCGCCGGGTCGCCGCCGGTCAGGACCTTCGTCATGTATCCCTTGATCGGGTTGTCCGCCTCGACCCCCGCCCAGCGCGGGGAGTTGGGGGTGGCCCGGCCGTTCGCCGCGCCGACGGCCATCGCCGCCGCGCCCTCCTCGTCGGCGACCGCAGGGGCCAGCTTGGCCTTGTTCGGCACGTAGTTCATGGTCCGCGCGAGATCGGTCTGCCACTTCTTGCCCGCCAGCGCCTCGATCACCTCGACCGCGCCCTTGTGGTCGTCGCTGTGCTCGGGCACCACGAGGTCGGAGCCGCCGGTGAAGACCGCGGCGGGCTTGCCGGCCTTCTTCCCCGGAATGGGGAAGTAGCCCAGCTTGCCCTTGAGGTCGGGGTTCTTCTCCTCGATGGCGCGGGCCGCGCCGGGCACCGCGACGATCTGCGCGACGTCGCCGCCCGCGAACACCCCGGCCTGCGCCGGGTGCTCCTCGTCGGCGTCGCGCGGGCCCTCGCCGAGCGCCTGCAGCTGCCGGTAGAACTCCATGCCGCGCAGCGCCTCGGGCGTGTGCAGAGTGCCGCGCCAGTCGCCGGAGGACTCCTTGGTCTCCTTGGCGAGCTCGCCGCCCTCGTCCCAGATGAAGCCGGAGAGGGTGTACCAGTCCTGGCCCGCGAGGTAGATGCCCTGCTTGCCGCCGGTGTTGAGCTTCTCCGTGGCCTCCAGCCACTCCTCGCGGGTGCGGGGTGGCGTCTTGATGCCTGCCGCCGCGAACAGGTCCTTGTTGTAGATGACGACGCGGTTGGCGGCGTACCAGGGGATGCCGTACTGGGCGCCGCGGTAGCGGCCCGGCT
Source organism: Streptomyces venezuelae (assembly GCF_008642315.1). Taxonomy (NCBI): domain Bacteria; kingdom Bacillati; phylum Actinomycetota; class Actinomycetes; order Kitasatosporales; family Streptomycetaceae; genus Streptomyces; species Streptomyces venezuelae. The sequence goes on from NZ_CP029192.1 coordinate 749,706, forward strand.
CGGCGAGGCCCGGCAGCCAGTCGTCCATGCCGAGGTCGCGTGCGGACTCCAGGGTCAGGTCGTACAGGCCGCCCTCGTCGACGTACTGCGCGACCTGCGTGTTGCCGACCTCGATGACCTCGGGCCCGTCGCCGCCCTCCTCCTTGAGCGCCTTCTTCACCTTGGCGCCGATGCCGGTCCATTCCTGGATGCGGATGTCCAGCTCGATGTCGTCGTGCTCCTTCTCGAACTCCGACGTGAAGCGCTCGACGAACTCCGGGGAAGCACTGTCCTTCATCAGCCAGACCGTGACGGTCCGGGTGTCGTCACCGCCCGGGAGCATGCCGCACCCGGCGACCAGGACGGTGGAGGAAAGGGCGAGCGCCAGGGACACGGCGGCACGGTGGTGCGGTCTCACGTGGGTCACTTTCTGCCTGCGGACAGGGGAAGGTCAGCCCGACGCGGGGGGTGAGCAGCGCTGCTCGAACGGGTACTGGCTGGATTTTGGTCCGTACCAATGAGCTGGTCAAGGGGGTACGCCGTCTCGCGCCACGGGAGGGACTGGGGCACGGTGGAGTGACGGCACTTCTCGGCGCCGTGCGGCACCGTGCCGCGCGGCCTCATCCGACGGCCCGGAGGAACATCCTCATGTCAGACCACACGTACCGTGTCACCGAGATCGTCGGCACCTCGCACGAGGGCGTCGACCAGGCGATCCGCAACGGCATCGCGCGGGCCTCGCAGACGCTCCGTTCACTGGACTGGTTCGAGGTCACGCAGGTCCGCGGCCACATCCTGGACGGCGAGATCCAGCACTACCAGGTCGGCCTGAAGGTGGGGTTCCGGCTGGAGGACGACGCGGAGGTGTGAGAACCGGGGCGTTCAGGTGCGCCCTTCGCGTTCCTGGGCGTCCTTCAACGCCTCCGGCGTGTTCGCCCACGTCACCCGGACGACGGTGAATCCCGCACGCTCCGCCTCGGCGCAGACCAGCTCGTCGTCGTCCACGAGCATGCGGACCGTCCGCTTGCGGGCGATCTCCTGGAGGGTCTCCAGCTTGGTGCGGCGTGCGGGGCGCCGGTCGTTGTTGCGGCGCATCCAGATCCGCCCTTCCGGCAGCCCCTGACCTGCCAGCCAGTCGACCGTGTCGGCGCGGCAGCGCTCGGGGCGGCCGGTCAGATAGACGACCTCGCACTCCCCCGCGCTCTCCAGGGCCAGCTCGACGCCGCGTGCCAGCGGCGGGTCCTGGGGAGCCGCGGCGAAGAACGCGTCCCAGTCGCGGGGCTTGCGCTCCAGGAAACGCTGCCGGTGCCCGGTGTCCGCGAGGGTGCCGTCCAGGTCGAACACGGCCAGGGGCCGGCTGTTCGCCGTACGGGACGCCCTGCTGTTCCGTGTGCGCGATCCGCTGTCTTCCGTCACGTCGACAGCGTAGGAGCGTACGGAGGGGATCCGCGAGGCGGGCCGGGAATCCTGGCGGGCCGCGTGCGTTGAACCCTGTGTGAGCTCAGTGATCGCGGCAACCCGGTTCTCCGTCCTCGACCGATCGCGCACCCGTGAGGGGCACGACGGGCCCGAGGCCCTGCGCGACACCGTGCGCCTGGCGCAGGACGTCGAGGCGCTCGGCTACCACCGCTTCTGGGTCTCCGAGCACCACGGGGTACCGGGGGTCGCGGGTTCGGCGCCCACCGTCCTCGCGTCGGCCGTCGCGGCGGCGACCCGCACCATCCGGGTCGGCACGGGCGGCGTGATGCTGCCGAACCATCAGTCGCTGGTGGTGGCCGAGCAGTTCGGGGTGCTCGCATCGCTCTTCCCCGGCCGGATCGACATGGGGCTCGGCCGTTCGGTCGGCTTCACCGACGGGGTGCGCAAGGCGCTGGGGCGCGACAAGCACGACGCGGCGGACTTCGCGGCGCAGCTCGGGGAGCTCCTCGACTGGTTCCGCGGCACGTCGGACACGGGGGTGCGGGCCCGGCCGGCCGAGGGTCTGAGCGTCCCGCCGTACGTCCTCGCGGTGGGCGAGGGCGCGACGATCGCCGCCGACGCGGGCCTTCCGCTGGTCATCGGGGACATCCGGGGCCGCGAGAAGATGCTGCGCGGCATCGAGCAGTACCGGAGCGGGTTCCGGCCCTCGCCGTGGCTCGCGGAGCCGTACGTCATGATCGCGGGCAGCATCGCCGTGGCGGAGAGCGAGGAGGCGGCGCGGCGGCTGCTCGTGCCGGAGGCCTGGTCGATGGCGTACTCGCGCACGCACGGCACGTTCCCGCCGCTGCCGCCCGCCGAGCGCGTGGAGTCCCTGACCATGACGGACAAGGAACGCGGCTTCTACGAGTCGGGGCTGACCGGCCACGTGCACGGCACGGAGGAGCAGGTGGCCGACGAGCTGGAGCGGGTGATCAAGGAGAGCGGGGCGCAGGAGGTGCTGGTCACGACCAGTACGTACGACCGGCAGGGGCTTCTCGACTCGTTCCGGCGGCTGGCACGGGTGGCGGGCCTGACCGCCTGACTTCCTGACCGTGGCCGGACAGCGCCGGGTCCCGCCCGCGTCGCGTTCCGGGATCGGCCCGGAGGCGGCGCGGACGGGCGCGGTGCGCCTGTGGCACGGGGGATGGCTCCAGCAGGAGCACCGCGGTCCCTGAGGCGCTTCTCGGGTGCCTCGCGGAGGGTCTTGAGGGTCTTCAGGTGAGTGGTGGCGGTCTCATGTGGTCGCCAGGGCCTCGGTCGGGGGCAGTCGTGCCGCGCGTACCGCCGGGTAGAAGCCGGCGAGGCCGCCGATGACGAGCGTGGCGCCGACGCCGCCGGCCATCGCCCAGACGGGGACGACGGAGGGCCAGCCCTGGTAGGAGGCGTAGCCGCCGGTGACGGCGATGCCGAGCAGGACGCCGCCGACGCCGCCGAGTGCAGACAGGAGCAGCGCCTCGGCCAGGAACTGGGTGCGGATCTGGCCCCGGGTGGCGCCGAGCGAGCGGCGCAGGCCGATCTCGGAGCGCCGTTCCAGGACCGAGATGACCATGGTGTTGGCGACGCCGACGCCGCCCACGAGCAGGGCCACCCCGCCGAGGCCGAGCAGCAGCCCGCTGAGGGTGTCGTCGGTGGCTTCCTTGGCGGCCAGCGCGTCCGAGGGCCGGGAGACGTTGGCCTCGTTGGGGCTCTCGGGGTTGGTCGTGGCGCCGAGGACTTCCTGCACGTCGTTCACGGACGACTCGTCGGCGCGCGTGAAGATGGTGGTCGGCGAGCCGTCGAAGTCCAGTTCGCTCTCCGCGACGGACCAGCCCACGAGGGCGGACGAGTCCAGGGAGGGCACGAGTTCGTTGGGGGCGAGCAGGCCGACGACGGTGAACCAGCGGCCGCCGATCCAGACCTTCACGTCGTCCCCCGCCCGGTGCACGCCGAGCTGCTCGGCGGCCTTGGGCCCGAGGACGACCGCCGGGTAGCGGCTGTTGGCGGCGTTCAGCCAGCGGCCGTCGACGATCTCCGCGCCGACCGACTTCGGCAGGTCCGTGCGGGCCGCCGACACGTTGAGGCCGCCGGTCTCCTCCACGGGCGTGTAGTCGCTGCGGTACACCTTGGCGCCGGTCTTTCCGATGGCGGAGACGGACTCGACGTCGTCCATCGCCGCGATCATGTCGACCGACTCCTTTGGCAGATGGGCCTCGCCGCCGCTGAAGTTCTGCCCCGGGGTCACCGTCAGGAGGTTGGTGCCCAGGTCCTGCAGCCTGCGGTTGAGGTCCTCGGTGGACGAGGTGGAGATGCCGACCACGCCGACCATCGCGGCGATGCCGATGGCGATGCCGAGCGCCGAGAGGAACACCCGCATCGGCCGGGAGCGCAGCCCCGAGCCGCCGACCCGCAGCACGTCCGCGGGGTTCATCCGGGCGGGCTTCGGCCGCCGCGGGGGCCCGGAAGGCTCGGGGGCCGCGCCGCGCTCCAGCTCCTTGATCGCGGTCATCGCACGGCCTCCTGGGGCAGGCGGGCGTCCTGGGCAACGAGGGCGGAGGAGCCACCGTCGGCGGTGACCGAGTCGTGCTCGATCCGGCCGTCCTTGAGGCGCACCTCGCGGGGCAGGGTCGCGGCGATGTCCCGGTCGTGGGTGATGACCACGACGGTCGTCCCGGCCTCGTGCAGCTCGTGGAGCAGCTCGATGACGACGGCTCCCGACCGTGAGTCGAGCGCGCCGGTCGGTTCGTCGGCGAGCAGCAGCGGCGGGTCGCCGAGCACCGCGCGGGCGATGGCCACGCGCTGCTTCTCGCCGCCGGACAGCTGGTGCGGCAGGTGGTGGAGCCGGCGGCCGAGGCCGACCCTGCGCAGTGCCAGCTCGGCGAGACGGCGGCGTTCGCCGCGCGGCCTGCCGCTGTAGAGCAGTCCGTCCGCGACGCTGTCCAACGCCGGTACGCCGAAGGCCAGGTGGAACTGCTGGAAGACGAAGCCGATGGTGTCGGCGCGCAGCGCGGACAGTTCACGGTCGGTCAGGTCGGCCACGTCGTGCCCGTCGATGCGGACGCGGCCCGCCGACGGGCGGTCCAGGGTGCCCATGATGTTGAGCATCGTGGACTTGCCGGACCCCGAGGGGCCGACGATGGCGAGGAGTTCGCCGCGCCGGATGACCAGGTCGGCGCCGCGCAGGGCGGCGACGTCCTCGTACGTCTTGGAGACGCCCGTCAGCTCGACCACGGGACGGTCCGTGGCGGAGGCGGAGGCGGCGGGAAGCTCCGGGGTGGACGAGGTCACTTGGGGACCCCCACGACGGTGCCTTCCTTGATGCCCTTGCCGGACACCTCGACCCTGCTGTCCGCGAACATGCCGAGCTTGACCGGGCGGTACTCGGTGCCGTCCGCGGTGACGACCTCCACCGCGTATCCTCCGCCGCGCTGCGCCACCAGGGCGCTCACGGGGACGACGAGGACGTCCTCGCGGGACTCGGCCTTCAGCGTGACCTGGACGGCGGCGGCCTGGTAGCGGCCGAGGCCCTTCTGGTCCTTCACCGTCAGCTCGACGGGCAGGGTGGCCTTGTCGTCGGAGTCCCCGGAGCCGGAGTCGCCGGAGCCGGAGCCGTCCGCGGAGTCGTCGCCCTGAGAGGTGGACGGCGTCCCGATGTCCGTGACCTCGGCCTGGACGGTGGTGTTGTCGGGGAGTTCGACGGTGACCTTGGTGCCCTTCTCGACCAGGTCCTCGAACTGCACGTCGAGGTCGACGCCGACGATCCGCTCGGTGCCGGTCCAGGAGAGGATGCTGCCGCTCAGGGCGGCGCCGGGCGAGGTCTTCACGTCGGCCACGCGCCGCGCGCCGTCGGCGACCACGGCGTCCCCGGCGGCCACGGTGCCGGTCTCCTCGCGGTTCAGGTCGTCCTGCCACTCCTTGACGGCCTCGGCGGTCGCGGAGTTGTACGTGTCGTCGACGGTGAACCCCGTGTAGCCGAGGGCGCGGAGGTTCTTCTCCAGCATCCTGACGTCGTCTCCCTCGCTGCCGGACCGCAGCGTCCGGTAGAGCGGAAACGAGCCGTACAGGAGCGGGATCCGCTGCTGGTCGACGCGGTACACGGTGTCGCCGCGCTCGATCTTCTTGCCCTCCTCGGGCACCCAGGTGACGATGCCGTCGCCCGCGCTCCCCGCGGCGGAGGAGCCTTGACCTGACTGGCCCTGGCCGGACTGGTCCTGGCCCGACTGTCCGTCGCCCGTGCCGGAGGACGAGGCCGGTGCCTGCACGGTGGTCGCGTCGCCGTAGCCGAGGTTGCCGTCGACGGTCTCGGTGTCGGTCAGCGTCGTGCGTTCCACCTTCGCCGTGGCCGGTGGGCCCGAGGGCGCGGAGCCCCCCGAGCCGCCGCCGTCGCCGCCGATGGTGCCGGTGGCGGCGACGCCGGCGGCCGCGGCCACGGTGATGGCGGCGAGGGCGATCAGCGAGGTGCGCAGCGGGCGGCGCTTACGGCCGCCGGGTGGCGCCCCGTCGTCGTCGGAACCGTCGTCGGAACCGCCGCCCGCCGCGGTGTCCGGCGCGGTGGCGGCCTCCGCGATGAGGGAGGTGTCGAGGTCGCGGGTCCGGGGGCGGGTGCCCGGGGAGGGTTCCTCGGCGGTGTCGACCGCGCCGGGCCGCTTCGTCGACACCTCGCCCGAACTGTGCCGCTCCGTCGACACCTCACCGGAACTGTGCCGCTGCGTCGACACCTCACCGGAGCCGGAGCCGGAGCCGTGCCGTTCCAGCGCGCCTGACGACTCGGCGGCCACGGACAGCGCTTCGGTCTCGTCGCGGCTGGTCACTGCGGGACGCCTCCCCCTTGACCGTTGTTCATCATCATGCCGCCGCCGGGGTACTTGCTCTGGCAGGCGCCCATGGCCTTGGTGAACTCCGCGCTGCCCGGGGTGATGCCGGTGCCGTTGATGTCGATCTTCATGTTGCTGCCCTCGATCTCCGGGTCGGGGAACTTGGGGAGCCCGTTCTCGCGCAGGCACTTCGCCCAGGCCGACACCTTCGCCGAGTCGAGGGCGGCGCCACCGCCGCCACCACCGCCGAGGCCCTGCGGGGCCTTGTCGCGGCAGGCCTCCTCGGCCTTCTTGAACGACTCGGAGTTCGGATCGACGCCCTCTCCGGGCGTGAGCCTGACGCCGCCGGTGTCCTGCTGCGGGTCGGGATAGTCGGGCGCCCCGTTCTCGCGCATGCACTTGGAGTACGCGAGTCCCTGGTCGAAGGGGCTGGTCGGGGACGCGGACGGATCCTTGTCCGACGAGGCGGCCGAGGAGTCACCCGAGCAGCCCGTGAGGACGGCTCCGGTGACGAGAGCGGACGCGGCGAAGAGTGCGGGGGCGATGGCTCGCCTGCGGGCGAATGCTCGCTTGTATGAGGTGGACATGGACCCAACTTCTACGCGGCGGCCGGTCACACGGCGGGCACAAAGCGGGCCGTCCGCACAGTGCCCTGAAGGGTGCGGGACCGTGCGCCCGGGCAGGCCGGAGCGGCCGCGCACCCGGGGTGTGCGGCCGTTCCGGTTCGCCCGCGACGCCGGGGGCGCCGAGGGCAGGTCAGGTCTCCGCCCGCTCCGGGCTCCCCCGCACCGGCGTCCCGCGCCACGCGGTGTGCCTGCGCTGCTCCTCCGGCGTGCAGTCGATGCGTTTCACGGCCGCCTTGAGCAGGGGCGGCGCCATGACGGAGGTAACCACCGCGACCAGCACGACGATCGTGTACGTCCTCGTGTCGAGGATGCCGAGCCGCAGCCCGACCATCGCGACGATGATCTCGATGACGCCGCGGGCGTTCATGCCCGCGCCGAGCGCGAGGGCCTCCCAGCGGCTCAGTCTGCTCAGCCGCGCGCCGATGTAGGCGCCGGCGAACTTCCCGAGGACGGCGACGGCGAGGACGATCAGCGCGGCCCCGAGCACCGCAGGTTCGGTGAGCGCGCGCAGGTCGATGCGGAGCCCCGCGGTGGCGAAGAAGACAGGCGCGAGGACGGCGAGGACGACCATCCGCAGCGACACCGTGCGGGCCCGGTCGAACTCCCCGCTGGAGCCGATGAGCATGCCGCACAGGTACGCCCCGAAGACCGCTTCGAGACCGAGCGACTGAGTGCCCGCCGCCGCGAGCAGGATCATCGCGGCGGCCGCGGACACGGTCCGCTCGTCCGATCCCTTGCACAGACGCAGGGCTCTGCGCACGAGCGGGCGGCCGATCAACAGCGCGACCAGGAGGACCAGCAGGAGCGATCCGATCGCCTCGGCGAACACGCCCGCCGTCAGGCCGCCCACGGTCATCGCGGAGACCACGGAGAGCATCAGCCAGCCGAAGGTGTCGTCGATCATCCCCGCGGCAAGGGTCAGCTGCCCCACGTCCCGGTGGATGAGGTCCATGTCCATCAGCGTCTTGGCGATGACAGGAATGGCGCTGACGCACATGGCGACGCCGAGGAAGAGCGCGAACATCGGCCGGTCGGACGTGTCGATGCCGAGCATGTGCGCCACCGGATGGCCGAGCCCGACCCCCAGGGCGAGGGGCACGAGCAGCCCGGCGAGGCTGACGCGCAGCGCCGTGCCGCCCCTGCGGCGGATCATCCGCAGGTCCATCTCGATGCCGGTGAGCCCGACGAGGAGGAGCACCGCGATCTGTCCGACGGCGTCGAGCAGGTGCACCTGGGCCGGGTCCGACGGCAGGAGCCAGGCCGCCGCGTCCGGCGCGACCCACCCGAAGAGGGACGGGCCGAGGAGTACTCCTGCGCTCAACTCCCCGACGATGGCCGGGAGTCCGCAGCGCGAGGCCAGCCTGCCGAGCATGATGGCGAGGAGCAGCAGCACACCGATCTGGAGCAGGAAGATGAGCAGGGGGTGTGCCTCGATCGGCGGCACGGGGGCGGCGAGGAGCATCTCGGTGGCCGCGGTCGGGCCGGCGGCGGGCACGGCGTTCAGCCGCCCTGTTCGGAGAGGGCTCCCACGGCCGGTTCACCCGGGGACGGGGCGAGTTCGCTGTAGCGCCGGAAGCCGTAGAGCAGGGCGCTCTCGTGGCGCAGCCGCTCGACCGAGCGCACCGCTCCGACGACGATCACGTGGTCGCCCGAGGGGTGGGTGCGCTCGACGGCGCACTCGGCGACGGCGTGCGCCGCCTCGACGAGCGCGGGGCTGCGGCCGCGTCCGAAGGGCCGCCAGGCGACGCGCTCGAAGCGGTCGGGCGCCCCCGACGCGAAGAGCGCGGCGACCCAGCCCGCCTCGCCGTGCAGCAGGTTGACCGCGAACGCGCCGCTGTCGAGCACGGCTCTCAGCGTCGGGCTGCCGCTGCGCAGACACGTCAGGAGCGTCGGCGGGTTCACGCTGAGGCTGCACAGCGAGGAGCAGGTCATCCCCCGTGGCCCCGCGCTGCCGTCCCGGGCCGTCACGACCGACACTCCGGTCGGGAACGACGCCATCATGTCGCGGAACTCGATGTCCATGTGCCTCGGTCACACCCCGTCGCGCATGCGTTTGAAGTAGGCGTTCTGCGTGGGCAGGGTGCGGACCAGCGACCGCGCCTTGTCCTTGATGGCCTGGAACTCGGCGAGCGCGGCCTTCTCGTCGATCAGGTCGAGGGCGGGCGAGGGCCGGACGGGGATGCCGCCGGTGCCGAGCAGGATGCAGTTGTACGAGTAGGACGGCAGGCCGTGGTAGCGGGGGTGGACCGTACCGGCGTCGGGGACCTTGCTCTCCCACAGCTCCAGGCGCTCGGCTAGCGCGTCGGGCACTGCACGCGTCTTGGTGTCCCGCCAGTACTGGTTGTCCGCCCGCTTCGCACCGCGGTAGTGCAGGACGAGGAACTCCCGTACGCCGTCCATGACGTTCGCCAGCGCGCTGTTGTACTGCTCGCGCAGGGGGAGGTCCCAGTCGGTCGCCGGGTAGTACTTGACGAGCTGCTCGATCGCGTAGTGGATGAAGAAGATCCCGGTCGACTCCAGCGGCTCGACGAAGCCGCTGGACAGGCCGATGGCCACGCAGTTGTTGACCCAGGAGCGGCGGCTGCGGCCGATCCGCATCCGGATGTGGTTGGCGGGCACGTCGGCCGCGGCGGGTCCGACGAACTCGCGCAGGGTGCGTTCGGCCTCCTCGGGGTCCATGTAGTCGCGTGCGTAGACGTAGCCGGTGCCGATCCGGCTGATGAGCGGGATGGTCCAGATCCATCCGGCGTCCTGGGCGGTCGCGGTGGTGCAGGGGCGGAGCGGTTCCTTGTCCATGTCCATGGGGACCTGGAGGGCGACCGCGCTGTCGTTGGGCAGGGTGTCCTGGTAGGAGACGAAGGGTTCCTCGAGGGCCTTGTTGATCAGGAGGCCGCGGAAGCCGGTGCAGTCGACGAAGAGGTCGCCGTCCAGGCGTCCGTGCTCGGCGGTCTGCACGTGCGAGAGCCAGCCGCGCTCGTCGAGTCCCACGTCCACGACGTTGTCGACGACGTGCCGCACCCCGCGCTGAGTGGCGTACTTCGTCAGGTACTTGGCGAGCAGGTGCGCCTCGAAGTGGTAGGCGTAAGGGAATTGGGCGCCCTGGTACTCGGCGATGGTGTTCGGCGCGGCCTCGCCCTCGACGAAGTCCTGTTCCAGGAGCCGGTTGTCGAGGTAGCGGGGGCTGCGGTTGCCGTCGATGAGGGAGGCCATCACGAAGCAGTCCACGTCGAACCGGTCGCTCGTGGGGTACCGCAGCCACCAGTCGGTGAGGGGGAAGCCCTTGACCGACCTGAGCTGCTCGAAGGGGTGGTAGAAGTGGTGCCCGGGTTCGCGCCAGTTCTCGAAGCGGACCGCGAGTTTGTACGTGGCGTTGCAGGCGGGCATCCAGTCCCGCTCGGCCAGACCGAGGAACTCGAAGAAGTGCCTGATGTCGCTGAACGTGGCCTCGCCGACGCCGATGGTGCCGACGTCCGCCGACTCCACGAGCGTGACGTTGATCCGGTCGCCGAAGGCCGCCGTCAGATACGCGGCGGTCATCCAGCCGGCCGTGCCGCCGCCGACGATGACGACGTCGCGTACGGGAGCATGCGTCATTTCCCCACCCCACTGTGATGTTTGAGCGATGTGTGAGCACCGTTCGTGATGAAGTCCTAGCGGCCGCGCGCGTCCCCGCCGCTCAGCGTGATCGCGCCTGCCGGGCATCTCGCGGCGGCGCCGCGCACCGCGGCGGCCGCTCCCGATGCGGGCCGCGCCGCCTTGAGCAGCACCTTTCCGTCGTCGTCCGACTGGTCGAACACGGCGGGTACGTAGCTCATGCACAGGCCGGAGCCCGCGCACCGGCCGCGGTCGACGTGTACCTCCATCCCTCTGCCTCCTCTCTGTTCTCACCAGGTGTTCTGTTCTCACCAGGTGACGGGCAGCCGTTCCACCCCGTAGGCGGTCGACCGGACGCGGAATGCCACGTCCTGTACGGGCACCGCGAGCCGCAGGCCGGGAAAGCGCCGCAGCAGCGCCGTGTACGCGATGCGCAGTTCCATCCGGGCGAGGGCGGCGCCGATGCAGTGGTGGATGCCGTGCCCGAACGCGACGTGCGGCACGGGATCCCTGGCCAGGTCGAGCCGGTCGGGCTCGGCGGTCAGGTGCGGGTCGCGGTTGGCCAGCGGGATCGAGCAGACGACGGTGTCGCCCGCTCTGATCAGCCGCCCGCCGAGGGTGGTGTCCTCGACGGCGGTGCGGGGCGTGGGGGCGTGGGGCACCGACAGGTAGCGGAGCAGTTCCTCGACGGCGCGGTCCAGGGCGGCGGGATCGTCGCGCACCAGGGCGAGTTGGTCCGGGTTCTCCAGGAGGGCGAGCGCTCCGAGGCCGAGCATGCCGGAGATGTTGTCGAGGCCTGCGAGCATCAGCAGGACGCAGATGCCCCGCAGCTCCTTGTCGGTGAACTCGCTTCCGTGGTCGCGCACCAGCATGCCGAGGAAGCCGTCGTCGGGGTTCTTGCGCTGCCGTGCCACCAGGGCGGCGAGGTAGCGGGTGAAGGCGGAGCCGGCGGCCGTGCGCTCCTGGCGGCCGCGTCCCGTGGCGAGGTGGGCGTGGCAGCGGCGCAGGAAGTCGTCGCGGTCGTCGCGGGGCACGCCGATGAGTTCGCACAGCACAGGCCCCGGGATCGCCGAGGCGAAGAGCTCCGCCAGGTCGGCGGGGTGCCCGGCCCGTTCCACGGCGTCGAGGCGTTCGGCGACGATGGCCTCGATGCGCGGCTGGAGTCTGCGCATCCGCCGTACCGTGAACTCCGGCGTGAGCATCTTGCGCAGCCGGGTGTGCTCGGGCGGGTCGTAGTCCATCAGGAGCCCGACGCCTTCGTCGGGCCGTTCCCCGTCGTCCTCGGCCGCTCGGCGCGAGCCGAAGCGGCGGCGGGTGGAGAACCTGGTGTGGTCGCCGAGGACCCGGCGCACTTCCTCGTGCCCCGTGACCAGCCACAGGGGCTCACCGCCCGCCCCGGGCGCCAGGCTGACACGGGTGACGGGCCCGTCGGCGGCGAGGCGCCGCAGGTCGTCGGCAGGGTCGAAGTGGGTGCGGCGGGTGTGCAGCGGTACCGGTGCGCTCTCGTGCGGCATGTCGCCCCTTACCTCGTGCGGCATGTCGCCCTTACCAGGCCACCGGCAGCGTCTCCACGGCCTTCGACGTGAAGCGGAGTTCGTCGCGCGGCGCGGCGAGCCGCACCCCGGGGAACCTGCGGAGCAGTTCCGCGATCGCGATGCGCAGTTCCATCCTGGTCAGCGGCGCGCCGAGGCAGTAGTGGATGCCGTGTCCGAACGCCATGTGACGGCTGTTGTCCCGGGTGATGTCGATGGGTTCCGTCGGTTCCCCCGGCGAGTGGGTGTTGTTGGCGCCGAGCAGGGAGCAGGCCACGGGCTCCCCCGCCTTGACCGTCCTGCCCGCGAGGGTGACGTCCTCCAGGGCGGTGCGCGGCGAGGCGTGCGAGATGATCGAGACGCTCCGGATCAGCTCCTCCACCGCGTGGTCGATGAGGTCCGGGCGCTCCTTGAGCAGGGCGAGCTGGTCCGGGTGTTCCAGGAGGGCGAGGATGCCGAGACCCAGTGTGCCGCCCACGTTCTGGATGAAGGAGGCGAGGAGGGTCGCGGCGGTTCCGGTCAGTTCGGCGGGGGTGAGGTCGTCGCCGTGGCGCTGGATGAGTCGGCCGAGCAAGTCCTCACCGGGGTCGCGGCGCTTTCGTGCCGTGAACTTGCTGAGGTAGACGAGGTAGGAGTTGCCCGCCGCGTCCCGCTGGTCCCTGTCGGGGTTGTCGATGCGGTTGGTGTCGAGGTGGCGGGCGAGTTCGGCCTGGTCGTCGCGGGGTATGCCGAGCAGCGCGCACCCGATGAGGCTGGTGGTGGGCCAGACGAAGTGCGGTACGAGGTCGATGGGCTGGGCGGCGCCCTCCATGGCGTCGAGGCGCTCGGTCACGATGCCTTCGACGAGGGGTTCGAGGACGCGCACCCGGCGGAGCGTGAACTCGCCGGTGAGCATCTTCCGCAGGCGGGTGTGCTCGGGCGGGTCGTAGTGCAGCAGGTTGCCGGGCTGCACGAGGCGCCGGGAGTCCTCGATGTTGTCGGCGGGCGGCAGTGTGGTGAAGCGGTCCGAGTCGCCGAGGATCGCCCGCACCTCGTCGTATCCGGTGGCGAGCCATGCGCGGTCCAGTGTCCCGGGAGGGGTGGTCTCGACGAGCGGCGACTGCTCGGTTTCGTCCAGTGGCTTGGGCATTTCTCGGAATCCTTTCGCCCTTTCTCACGAGTTTGAATTCGGCTCCGCGCACCCGTCAAGGATGTCCAGGAAGCCGCACTCACCACCGCACGAGGAGTTCGTCGACGCCGTAATTGGGCGTCCAGGTGCGGAAGCGGATTTCTTCGGCGGGCACCGCGAGGGTCAGTTCGGGGAACCGGCGCAGGAGCGCCGGAATCGCGATGCGGAGTTCCACGCGGGCAAGGACCGCGCCGATGCAGTGGTGGACGCCGTGGCCGAACGCCAGATGCCCGGAGTTGTCGCGGGTGATGTCGAGCGTGCCCTGCGGTACGCCGTTCGACGGGGCGCCGCCCGCCGGGTCGCGGCTCACCGCGAGCAGCGAGCAGATCACGGACTCGCCCGCCCTGATCAGCTGCCCGCCGACGGTCACGTCCTCCAGGGCGGTGCGGGGTGTGGCGTTCTGCACCGACGAGACGTACCGGATGAGTTCCTCCACCGCGGAGTCGAGCAGGTCGGGCCGGTCCTGGAACAGGGCGAGCTGGTCGGGGTGTTCGAGGAGGGCGAGCGGTCCGAGGCCGAGCATGCCGCCGATGTCCTCCAGGCCCGAGCCCATGATGGCGGCGGACATGCCGGCCAGCTCCTCGTCGGTCAGGTCGTCGCCGTGCCGCCGGATGAGCATGCCGAGCAGGTCGTCTCCGGGGTCGCGGCGCTTCTGCCGCACCAGCCTGTTCATGTACGTCATGTACGCGTTCACCGCGGCCCGTTGGCGTTCGCGTTCCTCACGGCTGGTGTGCCGGCCGAAGCCGGTGCCGGTCCTGCTGATGTTGAGGTTTCGGGCGATCTCGGCCGCGTCGTCACGGGGCACTCCGAGGAGCGCGCAGCCGACCAGGCCGGGGATGGGCCAGGCGAAGTGCCGGACGAGGTCGGCGGGCCTGCCCGCCCCTTCCAGCGCGTCGAGGCAGTGCTCGACGATCTCCTCGATGAAGGGCTCCAGCCTGCGGATGCGCCGCATCGTGAACTCGGGGGTGAGCATCCTGCGCAGCCGCGTGTGCTCGGGCGGGTCGTACTGGCGCAGGTTGCCGACCTCGATCTGGCGCTTGCCGCCGGTCCTGCCGTCGTCGGCCGGCAGCATGCTGAACCGGTCGTCGCCGAGGACGGCCCGCACCTCGTCGTATCCGGTCGCGAGCCAGTGACGGCTCGGGGCGCGCCCGCCGGTGTCCAGTTCCACGAGCGGGGTGTGCGCGCCGAGTTCGACGAGTTCCGGCACGGGTTCGATGCCGTTCCTGCGGGTGTGCGCGGACGTGCTCACTGCCTTCGACATTCCGGGGCCCTTTCGCCCTTTCACTCTTCGGCTCGTTCGTTCTTCGGCTCTTTCGTTCTTTCTTTCTCCGCGTGGCGGTGACAGCGCCGCCCTGCCGTGCCGGGAATTCCGTTTCCGTCACCGGAGTTTTTCCGCGACGATGCCTCCGATCCGTGCCGAAGGCGCGGGCTGCAGCATCGTGTAGTGGCTCGCGGCGATGTCGTGGGACTCGATGTCGCCGGCGATGTAGGGCCGCCAGCTCTGGCCCGAGAGCGCCGCGGTGGTGTCCGCGGGCCGGTCCTCGGTCGCGACGAAGAGCAGCAGGTCGCCCCCGAAGCGGCGCGGCGTGTGGCGCGGGGTGAGCCGCCCCACGTTGTCGATGACCTCGCGCATGTTGGCCCTGAGTCCCTCGTCCATGTCCTGGCCGATGTTCTCGTCGGGCGGCAGCCCCAGGTTGCTCGCGCGCGGCGTCGTGGTGTCGCCCCGGCCGCCCTCGGCCTGGACCTCGCTGTACTGGGCCCCGCCGAACTCCTCGGGATATCCGTCGATCACCGCGAGGAGCGCGACCTGTTCGCCCTGTTCCTCCAGGTGTGTGGCGACGGCCTGGGCGATCAGGCCGCCGAGGGACCAGCCGAGCAGGTGATAGGGGCCTTCGGGCTGGACGGTCCTGATGCGCTCCGCGTAGTCGGCCGCCATCTCCTCCAGGCTCTGCGGCAGCGGCTCCGGTTCGGCGAGCCCGCGGGCCTGCACGCCGTACACGGGCCGGTCCTGCGGCAGGTGCCGCAGCAGCGCCGCGTACGCCCAGCTCAGTCCCGTACCGGTGTGCATGCAGAACAGCGGCGGAAGACCGCCCTTGGGCCGCAGCGGCAGCAGCATCTCCAGGTCGCCGTGGTCGCCGCCCGCACGACGTCCGACCGTGCGGGTTCCGCCGCGCCCCCTGCCGTGCAGGGTGAGCAGACCGTCGGCGCCCCGCCTCGCGCGTTCACCGGTGTGCAGCATCCGCTCGCCTCCGGCCGCCGTGAAGGGGCAGGCGACGAAGCGTTCACCGGTGAGGCCGGGCGCCTCCGCGTAGCCGCGGGCGAGGGACGGACCCGCGATGTACAGGTCGCCGGTGCCGCCGGGCGGGACCGGGCGGAGGTAGTCGTCGAGGACGTAGGCGCGCGTGTTCGGCACCGGGGTGCCGGCGGGGGCGCGGCCGGGCAGGGCTTCCCCCGGCTCTGTCCGGTGGTCGAGCCAGGGGCCGCCGGTCTCCGCCGCGCCGCGGGCGGTGACGAGGGTGGTGCGCGGGTGTGCGGCCAGCCAGGTACGGGTGTCGTCGACGGCCGCTTCGCCTTCGCCGTCGACGACGGTCACCTCGGCGAAGGACACCTCGTCGGCAGTGGCCAGCAGGTCCCGGGAGGTGACCAGACGTTGTGCGCCTGCCGGGCCGGCGGCCGGTGCCGCGGCATCGCCCGGTACGCCGAGCCGGACCCCGCCGCCCGCGCACAGGGCGGAGAGCAACGGTGTCAGGAGCGCGGACACAGGAGCCCGTACGTCGAGGAACGTCACCCCGTCGTGCGTGGGCGCCGCGTGCTGGTGGTGCACGGCGTGGTCGACGAGCGTCCGGTGTTCGACGACGGCGCCCGCGACGGTGCCGTCCGCGCCGTCCGGTGCCGGGGCGCCGAGGACGAGTGCGGCCTGCCGGGGCAGGGGCGCCGGCAGCGGTGGGCCGGACTGCGGTGCCGCGCCGTCGACGGCGGGGAGCCTCGGGTCGTCGAGGAGCAGGAAGGGCACGGTCACGCCGTCGCCGAGGAGCGGGGCCAGGGCGAACGTGCAGACGAGCGCGGCGGGTGTGACCTGCCGCAGGCACGACGCCACGTCCTCCATGGGCCGGTTCGGGTCGGCGATCAGGCAGGCGGCACCGGACCTGAGCACACCGAGGACCGCGACGACGAGCCCCGAGGTGGGCGGCAGCGCGAGGACGACCACGTCCTCCGCTCCGATGCCCTGGTCGGCGAGGCGCCGGGCCAGCCGTTCGGAGGCGGTGTCCAGCGCGCCGTGGGTGAGCAGCCCGTCGTGGTCCATGACGGCGACGGCGTCGGGGGCCAGCGCCGCCTGTTCGGCGAGCAGCTCGACGACCGTGCCGTCCGGGTTCGGCGCCGCGGTGGCTTCGCGGGCGTCGAGGACCTGGCCGCGCTCGGCCTCGTCCAGGAGGAGTTCCACCTGGCTGAGCCGCAGTTCGGGGTCGTCCGACACCTGCTGGAGGACGCGGGTCAGCCGCCGGGCGAGCGCGGACGCCGTGGACCGGTCGAACAGCTCGGTGGCGTAGCGGAGCGCGCCGTCGGCCCCGTCCGGGCCGCTGTCGGAGCCGTGCCGCTCGGTGAGGGCGACGACCAGATCGGGGTGGGCTGCCGGGGTGCCCACCGGCAGACGTGTGGTGCGCAGACCAGGCAGCTCCGGCGACTCCCACATCTCGGCGGAGTCGCTGAGGATCTCCAGGACCACCTGGAACAGCGGGTGCCGGTGCCCGGCGGGCAGCGCGAGAGCGTCGACGAGCCGCCCGAAGGGCACGTCCGGGTTCTGGACCGCGCGCTGGTACGAGTCCCGTGCGCGGCCCAGCAGTTCGCGGTACGTCGGGTCGCCGGACGCGTCCGTACGCAGGACCAGCGGGTCGGCGAACGGGCCGACGACGCCGTCCAGGTCGCCCTCCTCGTCCCGGCGCGGCAGCACCGTGCCCAGGGTGAGGTCGGTGCCCGCGCCGAGGCCGGAGAGGAGCAGCGCGAGCGCGGCCTGCACCACCATGAAGAAGGTGGCGCCGTCGGCCTCGGCGATCTCCGTGAGGCGGACGTGGGTGGCGCTGTCGAGCTCCAGCGGCACCTCGTCGGCGCGGTGCGAAGGCAGCGCGGGCCGGGGCCTGTCGGCCGGGAGCTCCTGCTCGGCTCCGGCGTCCGCCAGGGCCTTCTTCCAGTAGGCGAACTGCTCGCCGATCAGGCTGTCGCGGTCCTCCTCGTCCCGCAGCATCTCCTGCTCCCAGAGGGCGTAGTCGGCGAACTGGAGGGGCAGCGGCGCCCGTTCGGGTGCACGTCCTTCCCTCCGGGCGCCGTACGCGGCCGCCAGATCGCGGACCAGGACGATCAGTGACGCGTCGTCCGTGGCGATGCGGTGCACGACGAGGAGCAACACGTGCTCGGTCTCCGTGACCGCGAACAGGCGTGCCGTCCACGGCGTCTCACGGGCGAGGTCGAACTCGTGCCCCGCGTGGTCGGCGAGCAGGCGGGGCAGCTCCTCCCCGGTCGCGTCGGTCACGGGCAGGGCGGGGCGGGCCGCCTCGGCGCCGGGTTCCAGGACGCACTGGCGTACGTCGTCGGCGCCGAGCGACGCGTTGGTGCTGTCGGCACCCTCGTCCGGGCCGCCGGCACCCGTGTCCGGGCCGACGAACACCGTGCGCAGGATGTCGTGCCGTGCCGCGACGTCTCCGAGCGCCGCCGCCAGCGCGTCCCGGTCGAGCCTGCCGCCCAGGCTCAGCGCGATCGACACCCGCTGGGCGGCCGAGCCGGGGTTGGCGGCGGCGAGCCGCCACGTCCGCAACTGCCCCGCGGTGACGGGTATTTCCTCCGGATGGTCGACGGGCCGCAGCTCCGGGAGCTCCTTGGAGGTGAGCATGCGGGCCACGCCGAGCGGCGTGGACTCGCCGAAGAACCGTCGCATGCTCAGCTCGCTGCCGAGCTCCTCACGGATCCGCGCGGCGAGGCGCATGGCCAGGCCCGAGTCGCCGCCCAGGTCGAAGAAGTTGTTGTCGACGCCCACCCGTTCCAGGCCGAGCACCTCGGCGAAGAGCGCGCACAGGGTCGCTTCGAGCTCGGTCTCCGGCTCCCGGCCGGAGATGCGGCCGGCGAAGTCGGGCCGGGGCAGGGCCGCGCGGTCGACTTTGCCGTTGGCGGTCAGCGGCAGCGTCTCCAGCATCACGACGGAGGCGGGCCGCATGTAGTCGGGCAGCACCCGCGCCAGGTGGTCCTGCACCGACTGCATGTCCAGGTCCTCGGTCTCGGCCACGACGTAGCCGACGAGGCGTTTGTCGCCGGGCCGGTCCTCGCGGGCGATCACGGCGGCCTGCCGCACCTCGGGATGGGCGGCCAGCGCCGCCTCGACCTCACCGGGCTCGACGCGGAATCCGCGTACCTTCACCTGCTCGTCCGCGCGCCCGACGAACGACAGCTGCCCGTCGTCCGTCCAACGGGCCAGATCCCCGGTCCGGTACATCCGCTCCCCGCCGCCGACCCCGTCCCTGCCCTCGGCGAACGGGCACGCCACGAACCGCTCAGCGGTCAGATCCGACCGCCCCACATACCCACGGGCCATCCCGGGCCCGGCCACATACAGCTCCCCCGTCGCCCCGACCGGAACCGGGTGCAGGAAGCCGTCCAAGACATATGTCCGCACGTTGTCCAGCGGGCGGCCGATCGCCGGGGGCTTGTCCTGCGGCCTGATGTTCTCGTCCACCGGTCCCGCGGTGGCCATCACGGTGGCTTCGGTGGGGCCGTAGGTGTTCCACACGCGTGACTGTGTCGTCCACCGGCTCGCCAGGGCCGCGGTCATGAGTTCCGCACCGAGGACCCAGGTGCCGATGCCGGGCACTGAGGCGGGGTCGAGCATGGTGAGCAGGGAGGGCACGACACTGGCCGTGGTGACACCGGCCGACTCGATCATGTCCGAGAGCGCGGAGGGCTCGGCCCGCTCGT
This sequence comes from Streptomyces venezuelae, assembly GCF_008642315.1. Lineage (NCBI taxonomy): Bacteria > Bacillati > Actinomycetota > Actinomycetes > Kitasatosporales > Streptomycetaceae > Streptomyces > Streptomyces venezuelae. The sequence goes on from NZ_CP029192.1 coordinate 768,811, forward strand.
CGGCGGAGGCGATCGCCAGCGTGCCGCCACCGGACAACGTCACCGCCACGTCCAGCACCGCCGCATCGAAACTGAACGACGCGAACTGCAACACCGAGACACCCTCAGCCACACCCAGCACCGGACCCATCGCCGCCGCCAGATTCGCCACGCCCCCGTGCGCGACAGCCACACCCTTGGGACGCCCCGTCGAACCCGACGTATAGATCACATACGCGAGTTGGTCAGGTGACAGCCTCACATCAAGGGGCGCCTCCGAGCACCCGACGTCCTCCTCGTCCAGCAACACGACCCGCACATCACCGACCGACACCCCCGCCAGACTCTCCCCCGCACCCACCACAACCCGCGCACCACTGTCGGCCACCATGAACGACAACCGATCAGCCGGATACTCCGGATCCAGCGGAACGAACGCACCGCCCGCCTTCCACACCCCCAACTCCCCTACGATCATCTCCACACCACGCGGCAGACACAGCCCCACACGAGACTCGGGACCAACCCCAAGCCCCACCAGACGCCGAGCCAACCGATCCGCCCGCGCCTCCAACTCCCCATAGGACAGAGCCTCCTCACCACATCGCGCCGCCACCGCATCAGGCGCGTTCCGCGCATGGGCCGTGAACAGCTCAGGGACGAGGGTGTGCGGGTGGGACACGGCGGTGGTGTTCCACTCCTCCAGGACGCGTGCTCGGTCGGAGGCGTCGGAGAGTTGCAGCCTGCCGACGAGTGTCCCGGGATCGGCGGCCATCTGCCGCAGTGCCCGCAGGAGCCGGTCGAGGAGCGCGTGGGCCGTCGGCTCGTCGAAGGCGTCCGGGCGGTAGGTCAGGCGCATGCGCAGGCCGTTGAGGGGGTCCACGACCAGGCCGAGCGGGTAGTTGATCGACTCGCGCATGCCCGCTTCGGTGAGTTCCACTCCGGCGGGGCCCGGCTCGCGGGTGCCGCCGTCTTCCTGTGTGGACGCGTCGGCCCCGGTGGGGAAGCTCTCGAACGCCATGAGCGTGTCGAACGTCGCTCCGCGTCCCGCCACGCGCTGGATGTCGCCCAGGCTCAAGTACTGGTGGTCCATCAGGGCGGACTGCCGACCCTGGACGTCCGCGAGGACCTCGGCGACGGTGAGTGCGGGCGCGAACCACACCCGTACCGGCACGGTGTTGATGAACAGGCCGAGCATGTTCTCCATGCCCGGCAGGTCGGCCGGGCGGCCGGCGACGGAGGCGCCGAACACGACGTCCTGGCGGCCCGCGAGCTGCCCGACGACCAGGGCCCAGGCGGTCTGGACGACGGTGTTCAGCGTCACGCCCTGGGCGCGGGCCAGTTCGCCGAGACCGCGGTCGAGCGCCGGTCCCGCCACGGCGAAGACCTCGCCGGACGCGGCGTCCGGGTCCGGCGCGGCGACCGCGCCCGGCGCCATCGGCACGACCTGCGTCGGCTCGTCCGCTCCGGCCAGCTCGGCGCGCCAGGCTTCCTGCGCCGCTTCCTTGTCCTGCTGTCCCAGCCAGGTCAGGTAGTCGCGATAGGGGGTCACGGGCGGCAAACCGGCCGCGGTGCCGCCGGCTTCGTAGCACGCCCACAGTTCGCGGCGCAGGACGGGCAACGACCAGCCGTCGAGCACGATGTGATGCAACGTCACCATCATGCGGTGGCGGTTCTCGCCGGTCTTGGCCAGGAGCACCTTCACCAAGGGTGGCTTCGCCAGGTCGAAGCCCTTGGCGCGGTCCTCCTTGCCGAGCCGTTCGGACTCCTCCCACGCCGCGTCCTCATCGAGCTCGGACAAGTCCTCCTCGCGCCACGGCAGAGTCGCCCGGTCCGCGACGACCTGTACGGACTGCCCGGAGCCCGCCACCTGGCGGAAGCCGACCCGCAGGCTGGCGTGCCGGTCGAGGAGCGCCTGCCAGGAGGCGCGCAGGCGTGCGGGGTCGAGCGGCCCTTCCAGGCCCACGATCATCTGCTCGACGTACACGTCGGTGCTCTGCCGGTCGAACAGGGCGTGGAAGAGGAGGCCTTCCTGCAGCGGTGAGAGCGGCCAGATGTCGACCAGGTCCGGTGCGGCCGTCTCCAGCTTGTCGATCTGCGGCTGGTCGAGCGTGACGAGCGGGAAATCGGAGGGGGTGTGGCCGCCCGCGGTGGGCTCTTCGACGTGAGCGGCCAGGCCGGTCAGCATGGCGGCCCAGGCCTCGACCAGAGCCCGGGCGGCCGTCTCGTCGAGCAGACGGTCCGGTGCGTCGAGGGTGAGAGTGAGGCGTGGTCCTTCGGGGCCGTCGTGGACGACGCCCGCGAGCTCCAGCGGGTGCGCCACGGGGAACCGGCCGTCCGCGGGGCCCCGGTCGTCGCCCACCGGTGCGTCGGCGCCGCCGTCCGCCGGTCCTGACGGGAGGCGGCCGAGGTAGGTGAAGCCGATCCGGGCGGTGGGCAGGGCCGCGAGGCCTGCGGCGGTCTCCGGGTTGAGGTGGCGCAGCAGGCCGTGGCCGAGGCCGTCGCCGGGCACCGCGCGCACCTGTTCCTTCACGCGTTTGACGGCGATGCCCGCGTCGGGGCCGCCTTCCCGGAGGTCCTCGAAGTCGGGCTTTCCGACGTCGAGCCGCACGGGATGGGTGCCGGTGAACCAGCCGACCGTGCGCGAGAGGTCCATGGTCTCGGAGAGGGCGACACGCCCGTGCCCTTCGACGTCCACGAGGAAGCCGCCCTCGGGCACGCCGTCGTCGGCCCACTCCGCGACGGCCGCGGCGAGTCCGGTCAGGAGCACGTCGTCGACGCCCGCGTGGAACGCCTCCGGTACGCCGGTCAGGAGCGCGGAGGTGACGGGGGCGGGGACGGTGACCGATACGCGCCGCACGGTGTCGGCGAGGTCGAGCGCCGGGTCCGGGGGCAGGGCGGTCAGCCGCGGGTCGGGGCCCTGGAGCAGTCGCGTCCACGCGTCGAGCTCCGCCGTCCGTTCGGAGCTCGTCGCCCGGTCGGCGAGGGCGCGGGCCCAGTGCCGGAACGACGTGGGCACGGGGGGCAGTTCGGGTGTGCGGCCGGCCGCGGTCGCGGCGCAGGCCTGCTCCAGGTCGGGCAGCAGGATCCGCCACGACACGGCGTCCATGACGAGGTGGTCGACGACCAGGACGAGCCGCCCGGGACGGTCGGGGCCCGGGTCGATCCAGACCGCCTGGAGCATGACTCCGGCGCGCGGATCGAGCCGCGCCACCGCCGCGCGGGTCTCCTCGGCGATGACGCGGGGCAGGTCTTCGGGGACCGTGCCGGTCGCGTCGTAGCGGCGTACGAACGACCCGGCGGGTACGGTGCCCGGCCCGGACACGACGAGGCGCCGCTCCGGTTCCGTTTCGAGTCGGGCGCGCAGCACGTCGTGGTGGTCGACGACCGCCCGCACCGCGTCGGCCAGGGTCTCGGCGGTGAGGCCTGCCGGTGCCTCGACGACGGCGGTCTGGAAGACCCGGCCCGCCGCCTCCACGCCGACGCGGTCGAGCAGTTCGTGCATGACCGGTGTGAGCGGGACCTCGCCGGTGCCGGAGTCGCCGCCGCCCGCGGGCGTGGCCTGCGTGGGGACGGCGACCAGCGCGAGGGCTGCCGGGGTGCGGTGCTCGAAGACCTGGCGCGCGGTGACGGCGAGACCGGCGCGGCGGGCGCCGGACACCAGCATCATCGACGAGATGGAATCGCCGCCGAGCGCGAAGAACGAGTCGTCGGCGCCGGGCCGTTCGATGCCGAGCACCTCGGCGAACAGGTCGCACAGGACGGTCTCGACGGGTGTACGCGGGGCACGGCCGCCGCGCACGGCCAGCTCGGGGGCGGGCAGCGCGGAGCGGTCGAGCTTGCCGTTGACGGTGAGGGGCAGGGCGGCGAGGACGACCGTCGTCGCCGGAACCATGTAGGCGGGGAGGCGGGTGGCGGCGAAGGCGCACAGGGCTTCGGTGTCGAGCGCACGCGGCGCTCCGGAGCCGGGCTGCGCGTCCCCGGCCGCCGGCACCACGTACGCGACGAGGCGCTTGTCGCCGGGCAGGTCCTCGCGGGCGATCACCGCCGCTTCGCGCACGGACGGGTGCGCGGCGAGGACGGCCTCGACCTCGCCGGGTTCGATGCGGAAGCCGCGCAGCTTGACCTGTTCGTCCGCGCGGCCCGCGAACGACAGCTGTCCCTCCTCGGTCCAGCGGGCCAGGTCGCCGGTGCGGTACATGCGTCCGCCCTCGCCGAACGGGCACGCCACGAACCGCTCCGCCGTCAGGTCGGACCGTCCCACGTAGCCGCGCGCGACGCCCGGCCCCGCGACGTACAGTTCGCCGCTGACGCCCGGCGGCACCGGCCGCAGGAAGCCGTCGAGGACGTAGGTCCGCATGTTGCCGAGCGGGCGCCCGATGGGGGGCGGGGCGTCCACGGGCTTGATGCCCTCGTCGACGCGGCCCACCGTCGCCATCACGGTGGCCTCGGTGGGGCCGTAGGTGTTCCACAGCCGGGCCCGTCCCGCCCAGCGGCTCGCGAGGTCGGCGGTCAGCCACTCGCCGCCGAGCACCCAGTTGCGTACGCCCGCGACCGCTGCGGGGTCCAGGGTGCGCAGCACGGACGGCACGACGCTGGCCGCCGCGACGCCGGTCGCGCGGATCATGCCCGCGAGCGCGTCGGGTTCGGTGCGCTCCTCGGCGGACGCGATGGCCAGGGTGCCGCCCGCGGCCAGGGTGACGGCCACGTCGAGGACCGCTCCGTCGAAGCTGAAGGAGGCGTACTGCAGCATCACGACGCCGTCGCGCAGGTCGAGTGCGGGCCGCATCGCCTCAGCCAGGTTCATGACGCCCCGGTGCGCGAGGGCGACGCCTTTGGGGCCGCCGGTGGAACCCGATGTGTAGATGACGTACGCGAGTTGCTCGGTGCCGACGGGCAGGCCCAGCGGTTCGGCGGGCTCCGCCGCGATCATCCGCGCGGTCCGCTCCTCGTCGAGGACCACGAGGCGGGCGGTGCCCACCGGCACGTCGGCGCGGGTCGTCCCGGTGGCCAGGACGATGTCGGCGCCGCTGTCCGTGATCATGTGGTGCAGCCGGTCGGCCGGGTGGTCGGGGTCCAGCGGGACGAAGGCGCCGCCGGCCTTCCACACCGCGAGCTCCGCCACGATCATGTCGGTGCCGCGCGGCAGGCAGAGGCCCACACGGCGTTCGCGGCCGACGCCGAGTCCCGCGAGGTGGCGGGCGAGCCGGTTCGCGCGCTCCTCCAGTCCGCCGTACGTCAGGACGTCCTCGCCGCAACGCACGGCGGCCGCGTCCGGCGCCCTGCGCGCCCGCGCCTCGAACGCCTCGACGACCGACCCGGCCTCCGACGGGCGACCGGTCGCGTTCCAGCGCTCGGTCACCGCGGACCGCTCCGCCGGTTCCAGTACGTCGATGTCGCCGACGCGGGCCGTCGGGTCGGCCGTGATCTGTTCGAGGACCCGTACGAAGCGCCGGACGACGGACTCCGCCGCGGCGTGGTCGAACAGGTCGGGCCGGTGGTCGAGTTTGAAGCGCATGCGGTCGCCGCCCGGGACGGCGACCAGGGTGAGCGGATAGTGCGAGGCGTCGCGGGACGCCTCCGCGGGCCTGATCGTCACGGCGTCGGGCCCTGGCTCGGGGCCCGCGGGCGGCAGCGGATAGTTCTCGTACAGGACGAGTGTGTCGAAGACCGCGGCGGGCCCGGCGAGCTTCTGCACCTCGGCGAGCCCGACGTGCTGGTGCGCGATCAGGCCGGACTGGGACTCCTGAAGCCGCGCGAGGAGTCCGGCGACGGGCTGTCCGCCGTCGAGGCGCACGCGGACCGGCAGGGTGTTGATGAACAGGCCGATCATCGACTCCACGCCCGGCAGTTCGGCGGGGCGGCCCGCGACGGTGGCGCCGAAGACGACGTCCGTGCGTCCGGCGAGGCGGGCGAGGACGAGGGCCCACGCACCCTGCACCACGGTGTTGACCGTCAGCCCGTTGGTACGCGCCAACTCGCCCACGGATCGCGTCAGTTCGGCCGAGAGTTCCCTGTGCACCTGGTCGGGCAGCACCGGGGCGCGGCCCGGGTCCTTCGGTGCGACGAGCGTCGCCCCGTCCGCTCCCGCGAGTTCGGCCCGCCACGCGTCACGCGCGGCTTCCTTGTCCTGACGGCCGAGCCACGCCACGTACTCGCCGTAGGGCGCCACCCGCCCCAGCACGGAGGCGTCGCCGCCCGCCGCGTACACCTCGGCCAGTTCCTTCAGGAGGACCGGCATCGACCAGCCGTCCATGAGGATGTGATGGAACGTCACCACGAGTCGGTGCCGCCGTTCGCCGAGACGCACGAGCAGGAGGCGCAGCAGCGGCGGCACGGCGAGGTCGAAGCGCTGCGCGCGTTCCCGTGCGGCGAGCCGGCCGATCTCGGCGAGCGCCTCGGGCTCCACGAGTGCGCTGACGTCCGCCTCGTTCCAGGGGAGCGTGACCTTGCGCGGGATCACCTGGACCATGCGGGCGCCGGTCACCGGGCGGAAGCAGGCGCGGAGCGCCGCGTGCCGGGTGAGCAGCGCCTGCCACGACGTCCGGAGCCGGTCCGTGTCCACGGGCCCTTCGACGTCGAGGGTCGACTGCACGGTGTAGACGTCCGGGCCCTGGTCGTCGTAGGAGGCGTGGAAGAGCATCCCCTCCTGCAGCGGTGAGAGGGGCCACACGTCCTCGACGAGGGATCGGGGTCGGGTCGTCATCGCTCTGTCTCCTCACAGCGCCCGGGCCTGTCGGCCACGGCTTCTATGGCATCTATGGCTTCTCGCCTGCGAATCCGGCTTCGAGCTCCTCGATCTGGTGCTGTGCCAGGTCCAGGAGGCGGAAGTCGGACGGGGTGTGGCCGCCTGCCGTGGGGTCGGCGGTGTGGTCCGCGAGTCCGGCCAGCATGTCCAGCCAGGCCCTGCCGAGCCGTTCGGCGTCGGCGTCCTCGATCAGCCGGTTCGCCCAGCTCAGGGTGATCGTCAGTACGGGTCCTTCGGTGGTGTCCCGGACCACCGCGCCGGCGTCCAGTGCGTGGGTGGCGGGCATGTCCGGGTCGACCGAGCCGCCGATCGCGGTGTCGCCGGCCATCTCCCACGGGCCGGGCGGGCCCGCGGCGCGACCGCCGCCCGCGGCGAACCGGCCCAGGTAGTTGAAGCCGATCTGTGCCGTCGGCGCGGCCTCGAATCCGGCGCGTGTCGTGGAGTTGAGGTGGCGCAGCAGTTCGTGGCCGAGTCCGTCGCCGGGCACCGCCCGCGCCTGCTCCTTGACGGCCTTCACCAACGTACCGGCAGCCCTGCCACCGGCCCTAGCGCCGTCCAGGTCGACACCGGTCACGTCGAGGCGGACCGGCCTCACGCCGGTGAACCAGCCCACCGTCCGCAACAGGTCGACGCCGGTGCCGACGCCGTCGAGGGGGTGGCGGCCATGGCTCTCGATGTCGACCAGGAGCCCGGACGCGGTACCGGGCCGTGCCCGCGCGACCGCCCCGGCCAGGGCCGCGAGCAGCACGTCGTCGACGCCGCAGTGGAAGGCGGCGGGCGTACGGCCCACGAGCGTGGCGGCGTGCTCGGGCGGCACGGTCCAGGAGCGGTGGCGCAGAGTGCGTACGGTGTCCGTGGCCGGGTCCAACGCATGTACGGAGACGCGCTGTTGCTCGGTTCCGAGGAGCGCCAGCCACTCCTCGGCCTCCGCGGTGCGCCGCGCGTCGACGGCTTCGGCGGCAAGCAGCTCCGCCCAGCGCCGGAACGAGGTGCCGACGGCTTCGAGGCGGGGCGCCCGCCCCTCGGCCGCGGCTTCGCACGCCGCCCGCAGGTCGGGGACGAGGATGCGCCACGACACGCCGTCGACGACGAGGTGGTGCACCACGAGGACGAGGCGTCCGGTGCGGTCCGGCCCGGCGTCCACCCATACGGCGCGGGCCAGAACCCCGGCGGCGGGGTCGAGCTGCCGCGCTGCCTCCTGGGCTGCTCGGGCGGCGGTGGCGTCGAGTGAGGGGGCGGGGGTGGTGCGGTCGTCGGGCGCGGTGGGGTCGTTCGCGTCGACGCGTGGGATGCCGGTGGCCGCGTCGGCGCGTGCGGTGAGGGCTGTCGCGTCGACGCGTGAGACGAGCGGCGTCGCGTCGACCGAGCCCCGCTCGCCGACGACGAGCCGGGGCTCACCGGGCACCGTGCGGGCGCGCAGCATGTCGTGGGTGTCGAGGAGGGCCGCGAGGCCCGAGGCCAGCGTGTCGAGGCCCAGGCCCGCCGGGGCGCCGACGACCACCCACTGCGCGAAGCCGGGGCTCGTGGCCCGTTCGCCCAGCGCGTGCATCACGGGGGTCCACGGCACCTCGCCGACGCCGATGTCGTCGGGCGCCTCCTCCGGTTCGGCGGCCTCCGCGACCTGCGCGAGACGTTCGGGGGTCTTCTCCTCGAACACCTGCCGTGAGGTCAGCAGCAGCCCGGCCCCGCGCGCCCGCGAGGCGAGCTGCATGGACATGATCGAGTCGCCGCCCAGCTCGAAGAAGCCGTCGTCGACACCGACCCGTTCCAGGCCGAGCACCTCGGCGAACAGGTCGCACAGGGCCCGCTCGGTCGCCGTGCGCGGGGCACGTCCCGTGACCCGCTCGGCGAAGTCGGGCGCCGGGAGGGCGGCCCGGTCCACCTTCCCGTTGCGGGTCAGCGGCAGCCGCTCCAACGGGACGAACGCCGCCGGGACCATGTACTCCGGCAGCCGGTCGCGCACGTACGCGGCGAGGCCAGGGGGTACCGGGGCGGGGGGTGAGGTGTTGCTGCGGGTGGCTGCGGTGGGGTTGGTGACTTCGGTGGCTGCCGTACCCCCGGCCCCTCCGGCCGCCCCGGCCGCGCCTGTGACGACGTACGCGATCAGGCTGTGGGCGTTCTCGGTGCGGTCGCGGCGGGCCACGACGACGGCCTGGGCCACCTCCGGGTGCGTGGCGAGCACGGCCTCGACCTCACCCGGCTCGATGCGGTGTCCCCGGATCTTGATCTGGTCGTCGGCGCGGCCGGCGAAGACCAGTTCGCCGCCGTCGGTCCACCGGGCCACGTCACCCGTGCGGTACATCCGCTCCCCCGCCCCGAACGGGCAGGCCACGAAGCGCTGCGCGGAGAGCCCGGGGCGCGCCAGGTAGCCGCGGGCGAGCCCCGCCCCGGTCACGTACAGCTCACCGGTGACGCCGGGCGGCACGGGCAGCAGGAAGTCGTCCAGAACGTAGACCTGCGTGTTCGCCATCGGGCGGCCCAGGGGCACGATGTCGCGCCCCGGCACCAGCGGCTCGCTCATGGCGGCACAGACCGTCGTCTCGGTCGGCCCGTACGCGTTGACCATGCGCCGCCCGGCCGACCACCGGTCGACCAGACCGGGCGGGCAGGCCTCGCCGGCCACCACGAGGGTTTCGAGGGTCTCCGGCAGCGTGTCCTCGACCGCGAGGACGCTCGGCGGCACCGTCACGTGGGTGGCGCGCGAGGCGCGGAGGGCGGCGTCCAGCGAAACCCTCGGCGGGAGTTCGTCCGCCGGGGCGAGGACCAGCGTGCCGCCCGAGAACAGCGCCATGCAGAGTTCCGAGACGGCCGCGTCGAAGCTGAGCGACGCGAACTGCAGGACGCGCGAGTCCGCCCGCACACCGAAGCGGTCGATCTGGGCCCGCGCGAGGTTCTGCAGGCCCGCGTGGGTGACGACGACGCCTTTCGGGGTGCCGGTGGAACCAGAGGTGTAGATGACATACGCGGCATGCGACGGCAACAACACCCCCAACCGCTCCCCCTCCTCCAACGGACCCGGCGCACACCGCCCGATCTCCGCCGCCACCACCGGGTCATCCACCACCACGACCCGACCCCCGAACCCCTCCGGCACCACACCCCGCGACCCCACCGTGCACACCACCACCGACGGACCCACATCACCCACCACAAACCCCACCCGCTCCACCGGATAACCCCCATCCACCGGAACGAACACACCCCCCGCCAACGACACCCCCAACAACGCCACCACCAAAGACACAGACCGCTCACCCACCACAGCCACCCGCACCTCAGGCCCCACACCCAACCCCACCAAAAACCGCGCCATCCGCCCCGCCCCAACCCCCAACTCCTCGTATGTCACACGCACTTCACCCGACACCAACGCCACCCCACCCGGCGACACACCCACCTGCCGGGCGAACAACTCGGGAAGCGGCACCCCCGCGACCGACTCGTCCGTGGCGTTCCACTCCCGTACGACCGTCGCGCGCACGGCGGTGTCGGCCACGTCCAACTGCCCGACGGGGGACTGCGGATCGGCGACCAGTTGCTCGAGGATCCGTGTCAGTGAGGCGATCATCTGCTCGGCACGGGCGCGGTCGCACACGTCCGGCCGGTGGACGAGATCGCCCTGCATGGGCGTGCCCGGCGACACGACGAAGGTCAGCGGGTAGTGGCCCATGTCCTGCGGCGCGCCCGTGGGGCGGATGGTCAGGGAGGCGGGCCTGGTGCCTGCGGAGGGTGGGTGAGGGTAGTTCTCGTAGACCACGAGGGTGTCGAACTCCGCTCCGGGGCCGAAGAGTCGGCGGATTTCCGACAGCCCTACGTGCTGATGGGCCATCAGTGCTACCTGTCGATCCTGGAGTTCCGCCAGCATGTCGGCCACGGGCTGCCGGGCGTCGAGTCGCACGCGCACCGGCAACGTGTTGATGAAGAGGCCTACCGCCGACTCGGCGCCCGGCAGATCGGTGGGCCGCCCCGCGACGGTCGCGCCGAACACCACGTCGTCGCGCCCGGCGAGACGGGCGAGCAGCAGCGCCCAGGCGCCCTGCACCAGCGTGTTCACCGTCAGGCCCCGATCGCGGGCCAGCGCGGCGACGTCGCGTGACAGGTCCTCGGGGAACGCGAACCGCACGCGCTCGGGCACGACCGGCACGCGCACCGAGTCCGCGGGCACGACGAGGGTCGGCTCGTCCAGGCCCGCGAGCTCCGCACACCAGGCCTGCCGGGCCACGTCACCGTCCTGCCGCCCGAGCCAGGCGAGGTACTCGCGGTAGGACGTCGCCGCCGGGAGGTCCCGTTGGTCGCCGCCCGTGGCCGGCGCTTCGTACACGGCGGTCAGATCGCCGATGAGGACGGGCAGGGACCAGCCGTCCATGATGAGGTGGTGGCTGGTGATGATCAGGTGGTGACGCTGCTCGGCGAGCCGGATCAGCAGCAGCCGCATCAGCGGTGGCGTGGTGACGTCGATCCGCCGCGCCCGCTCGCGCTCGGCGAGGCGCTCGGTCTCGGCGTGTGCCTCGGTCGGCGACAGGTGGGACAAGTCGGCTTCGCGCCACGGCAGTTCGACGTCGCCATCCACGATCTGTACCGCCTCGCCCGAGGTGAGGCGGTGGAAGCTCGCCCGGAGGATCGGGTGTCGGCGCAGCACCGCCTGCCAGGCCGCGCGCAGGCGGGCGGCGTCCAGCGGGCCTTCGAGCTCCAGGGCCCGCTGGCCTTCGTAGACGTCGGGGCCGCTCTCGTCGTACGTGGCGTGGAAGAGCATCCCTTCCTGCAGCGGCGACAGCGGCCATACGTCGGCCGGGGCCGGCACCGCCGCCTCCAGTTCCTCCACGTCCGCCTGTGTCAGGGCGGTGCCGAGGAGAGGGAAGTCGGTCGGGGTGTGGCCGCCCGCGGTGGCGTCGGCGACGGTGTGCCCGGCGAGGCCGCCCAGCATGGCGACCCAGGTGCTGCCGAGCCGCTCGGCCTCCGCTGTCGGCACCAGATCGCCCGCCCAGCTCAGGGTGAGCGTCAGCTCAGGGCCGTCGGGTGTGTCGCGGACGGAGACGTTCGCTTCAATAGCGTGCTGGAGCGGCATGTCCGGGGGGACGGTGCCGCCGATGGCGGTGGTCTCGCCGGTCAGCTGCCAGGCAGCGTTGGGTTCCGTCGTCGGGGCGGCCGTCGCGAAACGGCCCATGTAGTTGAAGCCGATCTCGGGGGCGGGACGGGCGCCGAGGACGGGCGCCGTTTCCGGGTTGAGGTGGCGCAGTAGTTCGTAGCCCAGCCCGTCACCGCCCGGGACCGCGCGCAACTGCTCCTTGACCACTTTCAGCAGCGCACCCGCCGCAGGTCCGCCGTCGAGGACCTGGGTCAGGTCGATCCCGGACGTGCTCGTCCGCACCGGGTGCGCACGGGTGAACCAGCCCACCGTGCGGGACAAGTCCACACCGTTGTCACCGAACGGCTCACGCCCGTGCCCCTCCACATCGATCAGGAGCCCCGCGGCCACCTCCGGCCGCAAGTACGCGACCGCACCCGTCAACGCGGCCAGCAGGACGTCATCGACACCGCAGTGGAAGGCGGCCGGCATCCTGCCGAGCAACGCCCCCGCCTGCTCCGGCGGCACCACCCAGGAACTCCGGTGCAGGGTACGGGCGGTGTCGACGGCCGGGTTCAACGCTCGGTGCGTCAACGGCGGTACGTCGTCGCCGAGCAGGGCCAGCCAGTCCGGGAGCTCGGCGACCCGGTGCTCGCCGGTTGCCTCCGCGGTCAGCAGTTCCGACCAGCGACGGAACGACGTACCTACGCCGTCCACCGTCTGCTCGCGCCCCGCGGCCGCCGCCTCGCACGCCGCCCGCAGATCCGATACCAGTACGCGCCATGACACACCGTCGACCACCAAGTGATGCAGTACGAGGGCTAGTTGACCGGGACGGTCGGGCCCGCCGTCCGCCCACACGACCCGCACCATCTCACCGCGCACCGGATCGAGCCGCCCGGCCGCCGCACGTGCCAGCTCGCCCACATCCACGCCACCCGCCGACGCGTCCACACGCTCGATCAGACTCGCCGCGTCGATCGACCCGGGCTCTTCGACGATCAGCGTCGGCTCGCCCGGAACCGTACGGGCCCGCAGCATGTCGTGCCCGTCGAGCACCGCGCCCAGGCCTGCCGTCAGAACGTCAGGCCGTAGCCCCGCCGGTGTGCCGAGCACCACCCACTGCGCGAATTGCGCACTCGTGGCGCGCTCGCCGAACGCCCGCATGACCGGTGTCCACGGCAGCGCGCCGACCCCGACATCGGCGACCGGCGGGGCGGCCCCGGATGCTTCCGTCACCGCGACCAGCGCCAGCCGCTCCGCGGTCTTCTCCTCGAACACCTGGCGTGGCGTGAGGATCACACCTGCCTGACGTGCGCGGGAGGCCAGTTGCATGGAGCTGATGGAGTCGCCGCCCAGCTCGAAGAACCCGTCCCCGACGCCGACCCGCTCCAGCCCCAACACCTCGGCGAACAGCCCGCACAGCACGCGCTCGGTCTCCGTACGCGGCTCACGCCCCGTAACCCGCCCGGCGAAGTCCGGCGCCGGAAGCGCGGACCGGTCCACCTTCCCGTTCACCGTCAACGGCAGCCCGTCCAGCACCACCACCGCCGCCGGAACCATGTACTCCGGCAACCGCCCCGCCACATACACGCGCAACGCCCCGGCATCCACCTCACGCCCGCCGTCCAGCACCACATACCCGACCAGCCGCTTCTCGCCCCCCGGCACATCCTGCCGAGCCACCACAACCACCTGACCGACCGCCTCATGCCCGGCCAGCACCGCCTCGACCTCACCCGCCTCCACCCGGAACCCGCGCACCTTCACCTGCTCATCCGCACGCCCCACGAACAGCAACTCGCCATCCGCCGTCCACCGCACCAAGTCACCCGTGCGATACATCCGCCGACCGGCACCGCCCCCACCACCTGCACCACCCCCATCACCGAACGGGCACGCCACGAACCGCTCGGCCGACAGCCCCTGCCGGTGCAGGTACCCGCGCGCCAGACCGGGCCCCGTCACGTACAGCTCGCCCACGGTCTCCGGCCCCACGGGTTTCAGGAAGTCGTCGAGCACGTACGCCCGGGTGTTGATCAGCGGGCGGCCGACCGGCACGGGCACGTCCTCCGTCGCCTGCCCTCGTCCGCGTCCGGGGCGGAGCGGCTCGCTCATGGCCGCGCAGACGGTCACCTCCGTCGGACCGTAGGCGTTGACGAGGCGGCGGTCCGACCATCGCCGCGCCAGCCGGGGCGGGCACTCCTCGCCGGCCACCACCAGCGTCTCCACGGTGTCCGGCAGCGCGTTCACGGTTCCCAGGACGGACGGCGGCACCGTCATGTGCGTGATGCCGAACTCGGCGGCGATCTCCTCCAGGGAGCCGTGCGGCGGCAACCGGTCGCCGTCGGCCACGACGAGTGCCGCGCCGGAGAGCAGGGCCATGCACATTTCGGAGATCGCGGCGTCGAAGCTCCAGGAGGCCAGTTGCAGGACGCGTGAGTCCGGGCGTACGGCGAAGCGTTCGATCTGGCCGGCGGCGAGGTTGCCGATGCCGCCGTGCGTGACGACGACGCCCTTGGGCGTGCCCGTCGAGCCGGACGTGTAGATGACGTACACGGGATCCGACAGGTGGCAGGCGGCGGGCGAGGGGAGCGTTGCCGTCTCGGTGGCCGACCCGGCGGTGTGGGCGTTCCCCGACCCGCCGTCCGACTCGTGGGCGTCGAACACCCACCGCTCCGTCCTCGCATGCGTCTCCGGTATCACCGGCTCCGTCGCGGTCGTGCACACCACGAGCGCGGGATCCGCGTCGGCGAGAACGTGGGCGATCCGCTCGGCCGGATACGCCGGGTCGACCGGCACGAACGCCGCTCCGGCCCGCACCACGCCCAGCAGCACCGCGACCACGTCCACGGAACGTTCCATGACCACGCCGACCAGGTCGCCCCTGCCCACCCCGCGCGCACGCAGGCCCTGCGTCACGCGGTCGGCGGCCCGGCCGAGTTCCGCGTACGTCCACCGCCGGTCCGCCCCGATCACGGCGGGCGCGTCGGGGGTGCGGCGCGCCTGGGCGTCGAACAGTTCACCCAGCGTGCCGGCCGCGACCGGCCGGTCCGTGTCGTTCCACCGCTCCACGACGGCGGTGCGCTCCGCCGTTCCGAGTACGTCGATGTCACCGACCCGCGTCGTCGGGTCGGCGGCGATCTGTTCGAGGACGCGCGTCAGCTGCCGCCCCACTTGGAGGGCGCGCTGTCCGTCGAACACGTCGGGCCGGTACGTCACGCGGACCTCGATGCGGTCCTCGGGGACGACACCGATGGCCAGGGGGTAGTGCGTGCCCGCCTGACTGCTGAGCTGGGTGAGCGTGACCGGGGCGACGGAATCGACGGAATCTGAGAGGCGGGAGGCGTTCCGGGGGTAGTTCTCGACCATCAGCATCGTGTCGAAGACGGCGCCGGGTCCGCCGAGTGCCTGGATCTCGGCGAGGCCCGTGTGCTGATGGGGCATCAAGGATGCTTGACGCTCCTGCAGTTGAGTGAGAAGTGTCAGGACGGATGCTCGCGCGTCCAGGCGTACGCGCACCGGCAAGGCGTTGATGAACAGCCCGATCATCGACTCGACGCCAGGAAGCTCCGGGGGCCGTCCCGCCACGGTCGTGCCGAACACGACGTCCGTGCGCCGGGAGAGCCGTGCGAGGACGAGCGCCCATGCGCCCTGGACGAAGGTGTTGACGGTCAGCCCGTGCGAGCGGGCGAGTGCGGTGATGGCGCGCGTGGCCCTGCCGGACAGCCGTACGGAGCGCTCCTCGGACAGGACGAGGCCGCCGGGCAGGTCGGCCGGTGCCACGAGGGTCGGCTCGTCGGCTCCGGCGAGCTCGGCCCGCCAGGCGTCCCGCGCGGCCTCCTTGCTCTGCCGCCGCAGCCACGCGAGGTAGTCCCCGTACGAGGCCGGCCTGGCCGTAGCGGCCGCGGCGCCGCCCGCCGCGTAGATCGCCGACACCTCGTTGAGCATGAGGGGCGTCGACCAGCCGTCGGCCACGATGTGGTGGCTGGTGACGACGAGCCGGTGCCGTTCCGCGCCCAGGCGGATCAGAACAAGCCTCAGGAGGGGGGCGGTCGTCAGGTCGAGTCGTTGCGCCGCCTCGTTCTCGGCAAGGCGGTCGGCCTCGGCGAGTGCCTCGTCCGGGTCGAGATGCGACACGTCGACCTCTGTCCAGGGCAGTTGTACGTCCCGGGCCACGACCTGCACGGCTTCGCCGGAAGCGAGACGGTGGAAGCCGGCGCGCAACGCGTCGTGCCGCGCGACCAGCGACTCCCAGGCCGCGCGCAGCCGCCGGGCGTCCAGCGGTCCGTCGACGGCGAGCACGCGCTGGCTCTGATAGGCGTCCGGACCCTCCGCGTCATAGGTGGCATGGAAGAGCATGCCTTCCTGAAGCGGCGACAGCGGCCATACGTCGGCCGGGGCCGGCACCGCCGCCTCCACCCTGTCGACGTCGCCCTGCGTGAGTGCGGCGGCGCCGAGCAGCGGGAAGTCGGAGGGCGTGTGCCCGCCCGCGCCGGGGTCGTCCGCCGCATGGGCGGCCAGGCCGCCCAGCATCGCGGCCCACGTACTGCCGAGCCGCTCGGCCTCGCCCTGCGCCAGCACGCCGTCGGGCCAACTAAGCCGCAGCTCCAGCTCAGGGCCGTCGGGGGTGTCGCGGACGGAGACGTTGGCTTCAATAGCGTGCTGGAGCGGCATGTCCGGGGGGACGGTGCCGCCGATGGCGGTGGTCTCGCCGGTCAGCTGCCAGGCAGCACCCGGTCCCGAGGTCGGGGCGGCCGTCGCGAAACGGCCCATGTAGTTGAAGCCGATCTCGGGGGCGGGACGGGCACCGAGGACGGGCGCCGTTTCCGGGTTGAGGTGGCGCAGCAGCTCGTAGCCCAGCCCGTCACCGCCCGGGACCGCGCGCAACTGCTCCTTGACCGCCTTCAGCAGCGCACCCGCCGCAGGTCCGCCGTCGAGGACCTGGGTCAGGTCGATCCCGGACGTGCTCGTCCGCACCGGGTGCGCACGGGTGAACCAGCCCACCGTGCGGGACAAGTCCACACCGTTGTCACCGAACGGCTCACGCCCGTGCCCCTCCACATCGATCAGGAGCCCCGCGGCCACCTCCGGCCGCCAGTGCGCGACCGCACCCGTCAACGCGGCCAGCAGGACGTCATCGACACCGCAGTGGAAGGCGGCCGGCATCCTGCCGAGCAACACCTCCGCCTGCTTCGGCGGCACCACCCAAAGCTGCTGCCGCAAGGTGCCCACCGTGTCGATGCGCGAGTCCAACTCCCGCGTTGTGAGGGGCGTCTGGCCGTTGTCCTCACCGACCACACCGAGCCAGCCGTCGAGTTCCGCAGCCCGCCTCTCCTCGACAGCCTCCGCCGCCAACGACTCCGCCCAGCGCCGGAACGACGTACCCACCGGATCCAACTCCGGCACCCGCCCCCCGGCCACCGCCTCGCACGCCGCCCGCAGATCCGGTACCAGTACGCGCCATGACACGCCGTCGACCACCAAGTGGTGCAGTGCGAGGGCGAGTTGACCGGGACGGTCGGGCCCGCCGTCCGCCCACACGGCCCGTACCATCTCACCGCGCACCGGATCGAGCCGCCCGGCCGCCTCGCGAGCCAGCTCGCCCATGTCCACGCCCATCGCCGACGCGCCCATGCCCACGCCACCCGCCGACGCGTCCACACGCTCGATCAGGCTTCCGGCGTCAACCGCCCCCGCCTCGTCGACGATGAACCGCGACGCACCCGGCTCCGCACGGCCCCGCAGCATGTCGTGCCGGTCAAGGACCGCGCCCAGGCCCGCCGCCAGAACCTCGGGACGGAGCCCCGCCGGGGTTCCCACGACCACCCACTGCGCAAAGCCCGGCCACGCCGCCCGCTCCCCCAACGCCCGCATGACCGGCGTCCACGGCACCACTCCGGTACCGACGTCGGCGACCGGCGCGACCTCGCGCCCCGCCGCCTCCGCGACCAGCGCCAGCCGCTCCACGGTCTTCTCCTCGAAGACCTGGCGAGGCGTGATCACGAGCCCCGCGCGGCGCGCCCGCGAAGCCAGCTGCATGGAGCTGATGGAGTCCCCGCCCAGCTCGAAGAACCCGTCCCCGACACCGACCCGCTCCAGCCCCAGCACCTCGGCGAACACCGCACACAACGCCCGCTCGGTCTCCGTACGCGGCTCACGACCCGTAACCCGCCCGGCGAAGTCCGGCGCGGGAAGCGCGGACCGGTCCACCTTCCCGTTCACCGTCAACGGCAACGCATCCAGCACCACCACCGCCGGGACCATGTACTCGGGCAGCACTCCAGCCACGTATACGTGCAGCGACTCGGCATCCACCTCACGCCCGCCGTCCGGCACCACATACCCGACCAGCCGCTTCTCGCCCCCCGGCACATCCTGCCGAGCCACCACGACCACCTGACCGACCGCCTCATGCCCGGCCAGCACCGACTCGACCTCACCCAGCTCCACCCGGAACCCACGGACCTTCACCTGCTCATCCGCACGCCCCACGAACAGCAACTCGCCATCCGCCGTCCACCGCACCAAGTCACCCGTGCGATACATCCGCCGACCGGCACCGCCCCCACCACCTGCACCGCCCCCATCACCGAATGGGCACGCCACGAACCGCTCTGCCGACAGCCCCGCCCGCCCCGAGTAGCCGCGCGCCAGGCCGGACCCGGCGAGGTACAGCTCGCCCGTCGTGCCGGGCGGGACGGGGCGGAGGAAGGCGTCCAGGACGTATGCGTGGCGGTTGGCCGACGGACGGCCGATCGGCAGGACGCCGTCCATCGGCGCACCCGGCGGCAGAAGGTGCGTGATCGCGCAGAGGGTGATCTCAGTCGGCCCGTACAAGTGCCGTACCGCCACCCCCGGGCAAGCCTCCCGCACCCGCGCCACCGCTGCCGCCGGCACCACATCCCCACCCGTCAACACCTCACGCAGACCGGCAAAACACCCCGGGTCCCCCTCCGCCAGCACCCGGAACATCCCCGCCGTCACATGCACGGCCGAGACACCACCAGCAACGGCCGACCTCACACCCCCCGCATCCACCACACCCCCACCAGCGACGACCACCCGGCCGCCCGCCACCAACGGCACCCACACCTCGAACAACGACACATCAAACGCATGCGGCGCATGCATCAACACCGCATCACCGGGACCCATCGACCAACCCGAATCACCCACCAGACCCGCGACCGACCCATGCGGCACCACGACACCCTTCGGCACCCCCGACGACCCCGACGTGTACATCACATACGCCGCGTCCCCCGCACCAACCCACACCCCGGGCCCATCCCCATGACACGCGGCGATCACCGACACGGTCTCCGGGTCGTCGACCACCACGCGGCGGCCGGCCGCTGCCCGCTCCGGGACCAACCGGCTCGTGTGCCGGGTGCACACCACCGCCACCGGCGCCGAATCCGCCAGCAAGAACGCCACCCGCTCCGCCGGATACTCCACATCCACCGGCACGAACGCCGCCCCCGCCCGCCACACCCCCAGCAACACCACGACCAAATCCGCGGAACGCTCCATCGCCACCGCGACGCGGTCCCCGCGCCGCACTCCGACGTGCGTCAGATGCCGGGCCAGGCGCGCGGAGGCTGCGTTCAACTCGGCGTAGGTCATGGTCTGTTCGCCGTCCGTCACGGCCGGTGCGTCAGGCGTGTGGTGCGTCTGTCGGGCGAGCAGCTCGGGGACCGACGTGGCCGTCACCGGCCGCCGGGTCGCGTTCCACTCCTCGACGACCAACGACCGTTCGGTCTCGCCGGCCACGTCGATGTGGCCCACCGGTACCGACGGATCGGCCACGACCTGCTGAAGAACCCTGGTCAGTCGGTCGACGACCGACCGAGCGTGTGCGCGGTCGAAGAGGTCGGGGCGGTGGTCGAGCTTGAAGCCCATGCGGTCGCCCTCGGGGGCGACGACCAGCGTCAGCGGATAGTGCGCCGCTTCCTCGCCGCCGAGGAAGCGGATCGCGAAGGTGTCGGGTGCGGGCTCCCGCTCCGGGGGCCGCGGATAGTTCTCGTACACGATGATCGTGTCGAAGACCGATCCGGCCCCGGCGAGTCGCTGGATCTCGGGCAGTCCGAGGTGCTGATGGGCCATGAGACCGGCCTGGCGCCGTTGCAGGGCGGTGAGCATGCCCGACACGGGCTGCGCGCCGTCGAGGCGTACGCGGACCGGGAGGGTGTTGATGAACAGGCCGATCATCGACTCCACGCCCGGCAGTTCGGCCGGGCGGCCCGCCGCCGTCGCGCCGAAGACGACGTCCGTGCGCCCGGCCAGGCGGGCCAGGACCAGCGCCCACGCCCCCTGGATCACGGTGTTCACCGTCACCCCGAGCTTGCGGGCCACCTGCGCCAGGCCTGCGGTCAGCTCCTCGGAGACGTAGGTGATCAGGCTCTCCGGGGTCACGGGTGTCCGGCCCGGGTCGGCCGGTGCCACGAGCGTCGGCTCGTCGGCCCCGGCGAGCTCCGCACGCCAGGCGTCCCGGGCGGCTTCCTTGTCCTGGCGGTTCAGCCAGGCCAGGTACTCCCGGTAGGACGTCACTCGGGGCAGGCCGCGCGTGTGGCCGCCGTCCGCGTACACGGCGGGCAGTTCGTTGAACAGCACCGCCATGGACCAGCCGTCCATGACGACGTGGTGGCTGGTGACGACGAGGCGGTGTCGTTCCTCGCCGAGTCGTACCAGGAGCAGCCGCAGCAAGGGGGCGACCGCCGGGTCGAAACGCCGGGCGCGTTCGCCCGCGGCCAGCCGGTCGGTCTCGGCGAGAGCCTCGTCCTCCGCGAGACCGCGACCAGAGACGTCCACCAGCCTCCAGGGCAGTTCCGCCTCGCGCGCGATGACCTGCACGGCCTCGCCGGACTTGCGGCCCCGGAAGCTTGCCCGCAGCGCGCCGTGCCGCGCCAGGAGCGCTTCCCACGTCCTGCGCAGCCGGTCCACGTCCAGGGGGCCGACCAGCTCCAGCATCCGCTGCCCCTGGTAGACGTCCGGCCCCCGGTCGTCGAAGGCCGCGTGGAACAGGAGCCCTTCCTGCAACGGCGACAGCGGCCAGACATCCTCGACTACGGATCGGGTCATCGTCTCTGTCTCCTCACAGCGGCAACGGCGAGATGTGCGCGAGCGGGGTGGAAAGAAGAGGGAAAAGGAAGAAGGAAGGGGGCACGGAGGCGGCGGGTGACGAGTGCGTCGGGAGGGTCAGGAGCCCTCGGCCTGGCCCGGCGGTCCTTCGAATTCGTCGACTTCGTCCTGCGCCAGATCGAGAAGAGGGAAATCGGAGGGCGTGTGACCGCCCGAGGCGGGCGCGTCGGTGTGCGCGGCCAGGCCGCACAGGAGCTCCACCCAGGTTCGGCCGAGCTCTTCGGCCTCGTCGTCCGTCACGAGGTGCGCGGGCCGGCCGAGAGTGACGGTGAGTTCCGGCCGTCCTCCTCCCGGGGCGTCCTGGACCATCGCGCCCGCGGCCAGAAGGTGGCACAGGGGTGTGTCGGGGTCTGCCGAGCCTCCGATGGCCGTCTCGCCCTGCAACTGCCAGGCACCGCCTGCGGAGGATGCACTGACGTCGGATGCGGACCCGTCCGTATGGCGGGCGAACCGGCCCATGTAGTTGAAGCCGATCTCGGGGGCGGGACGGGCACGGAGGACGGGTGCGGTCTCCGGGTTGAGGTGGCGGAGCAACTCGTAGCCGAGCCCGTCACCGCCAGGGACCGCGCGCAGCTGCTCCTTGACCGCCTTCAGCAGCGCACCCGCCGCAGGGCCGCCCGCGCGGGCCTCGACGAGGTCGATGCCCGAGGCGTCCAGGCGGACCGGGTGGGTGGCGGCGAACCAGCCGACCGTACGGGACAGATCCATGCCGCTGTCGCCGAGCGGCTCACGGCCGTGGCCCTCCACGTCGATCAGGAGGCCGGCGGCCGCCTCCGGCCGCCAGTGCGCGACCGCACCGGCCAGGGCGGCCAGCAGGACGTCTTCGACACCGCAGTGGAAGGCGGTCGGTGTCCTGCCGAGCAACGTCTCCGTCTCCTTCGGCGGCACCACCCAGGACTGCTGCCGCAAGGTGCCCACCGTGTCGATGCGCGAGTCCAACCCCCGCCGCGCGAGCGGGACTCGGGCCCCGGCCTCACCGAGCAGGCCCAGCCAGCCGTCGAGTTCCGCGACCCGCCCCTCATCGACAGCCTCCGCCGCCAACGACTCCGCCCAGCGCCGGAACGACGTACCCACCGGATCCAACTCCGGCACCCGCCCCCCGGCCACCGCCTCGCACGCCGCCCGCAGATCCGGCACCAGCACCCGCCACGACACACCGTCCACCACCAAGTGATGGACTACGAGAACTAGTTGACCGGGCCTGTCGTGTCCCGCGTCCACCCACACCGCCCGCACCATCGCGCCGGACACCGGATCCAGCCGCGCCGCCGCGTCCCGCGCGGCTCCGGCCGCCAGCCTCCGCACCGCGGCGGGCCCGGCCCCCACCGCATCCACGCGCGTCACCGACGAGGCCGCGTCGACCGACCCTCGCTCCCCCACCACGAACCGCGCCTCACCGGGAACGGTGCGGGCCCTCAACATGTCGTGCGTGTCCAGCACGGCCGCCAGACCCGCCACCAGAACATCCAGCCCGAGACCGCCCGGCACACCGAGAACCACCCACTGCGCGAACCCCGGCCGCGCCGCCCGCTCCCCTGACGCCCGCATGACCGGCGTCCACGGCACGTCGCCCACGCCGACGTCGACCTCCGGACGCGCCGCCTCGGGCACCTGCACGACGGCCGCCAGACCTTCCGGCGTCTTCTCCTCGAACACCTGCCGGGGCGTGATCACGAGCCCCGCGCGGCGCGCCCGCGAAGCCAGCTGCATCGAGCTGATCGAATCCCCGCCCAGCTCGAAGAACCCGTCCCCGACGCCGACCCGCTCCAACCCCAACACCTCGGCGAACAGCCCGCACAGCACGCGCTCGGTCTCCGTACGCGGCTCACGCCCCGTAACCCGCCCGGCGAAGTCCGGCGCGGGAAGCGCGCACCGGTCCACCTTCCCGTTCACCGTCAACGGCAACGCATCCAGCACCACCACCGCCGCCGGAACCATGTACTCCGGCAACCGCCCCGCCACATACACGCGCAACGCCCCGGCATCCACCTCACGCCCGCCGTCCGGCACCACATACCCGACCAGCCGCTTCTCACCGCCCGACACGTCCTGCCGAGCCACCACAACCACCTGACCGACCGCCTCATGCCCGGCCAGCACCGCCTCGACCTCACCCAGCTCCACCCGGAACCCGCGCACCTTCACCTGCTCATCCGCACGCCCCACGAACGACAACTGCCCGTCGTCCGTCCAACGGGCCAGATCCCCGGTCCGGTACATCCGCTCCCCGCCGCCGCCCCCGTCCCTGCCCTCGGCGAACGGGCACGCCACGAAACGCTCGGCCGTCAGATCCGACCGCCCCACATACCCACGGGCCACCCCGGGCCCGGCCACATACAGCTCCCCCGTCGCCCCGACCGGAACCGGGTGCAGGAAGCCGTCCAGGACGTAGGTCCGCACGTTGTCCAGCGGGCGGCCGATGGGCGGCGGCTCATCGGTGGACCCGGTCGTGGCGTCCACCGGTCCCGCGGTGGCCATCACGGTGGCTTCGGTCGGGCCGTAGGTGTTCCACAGTCGCGCCTGTGGCGTCCACCGGCTCGCGAGGTCGGCGGTGAGCAGCTCGGCGCCGAGGACCCAGTTGCGTACGCCCGGCACCGAGGCCGGATCCAGCACGCCCAGCAGGGAAGGCACCACGCTGGCCGTCGTCACCCCCGCCGACTCGATCATCGCTGCCAGCGCGGAGGGCTCGGCCCGCTCAGCGGCGGAAGCGATCGCCAACGTGCCGCCACCGGACAACGTCACCGCCACGTCCAGCACCGCCGCATCGAAACTGAACGACGCGAACTGCAACACCGAGACACCCTCGCCCACACCCAACACCGGACCCATCGCCGCCACCAGATTCGCCACGCCCCCATGCGCAACAGCCACACCCTTAGGGCGACCCGTCGAACCCGACGTATAGATCACATACGCAAGCTGGTCTCGGGTCGGCCGCCGACCGGGGGTGGACGGCGACTCGGCCTCCAGCGCCCCTGCGACGTCCGCGTCGTCCAGCAGCACCACGTGCGCCCCGCCCACAGGCACCGCCGCGAGGGAGTCCGCGACGCCCAGGACCACGGACGCACCGCTGTCGGCAAGCACGTAACCGAGGCGGTCCGGCGGATACTCCGGGTCCAGCGGGACAAACGCACCGCCCGCCTTCCACACCGCCAGCTCCGCAACGACCATGACGACACCCCGAGGCAGGCACAACCCCACCCGTAACTCGGGACCGATCCCCAGTGCCACCAGATACCGAGCCAGCCGATTCGCCCGCACCTCCAACTCCCCGTACGACAAAGCCTCCCCACCACACCGCACCGCCACCGCATCAGGCGCGTTCCGCGCATGGGCCGTGAACAGCTCAGGGACGAGGGTGTCCGGGTGGGACACAGCGGTGGTGTTCCACTCCCGGACGACGCGTTCGCGTTCCGGTGCGTCCAGGATGTCGACGCGGGCCGTCGGGGTCGTCGGGTCGGCCGCGATCTGTCGGAGGACACGGATGAGGCGCCGCCCCAGTTCGGCGGCCTTCTCCTGGGGGATGAGGTCCGGCCGGGACGTGACGTGCACGTGGAGGTGGCGGTCGGTGGCGAGGATGCCGAGGGTCACCGGGTAGTTGGTCGCCTGGTGGCCCGCCGACGCGGTGAAGACGGGCAGGTCGGCGGGGGTCGGGCGGACGGGCGGCGTGGGGTAGTTCTCGTAGACCACGAGGGTGTCGAAGACCGATCCGGGGCCCGCGAGCTTCTGGATCTCGGCGAGACCCAGGTGCTGGTGGGCGATGAGGGCGGAGCTGCGCTCCTGGAGGCCGGTCAGCAGCTCGGTCATGGGCTGCGCGCCGTCGAGACGTACGCGGACCGGGAGCGTGTTGATCAGCAGGCCGACCATCGACTCCACGCCCGGCAGTTCGGCGGGGCGGCCCGCGACAGTGGCACCGAAGACGACGTCCGTGCGCCCGGTGAGGCGGGCGAGGACCAGCGCCCACGCGCCCTGCACCAGCGTGTTCACGGTGAGACCGTGGGCGCGGCCCGTCTCCGTCAGGGCCCGTGTGTCCTCCTCGGACAGGCGCAGGGGTGTCTCTTCCGGCAGGACGAGCGCGCCGCTCGGGTCGGCCGGTGCCACGAGCGTCGGCTCGTCGGTTCCGGCCAGCTCCGCCCGCCATGCCGCGCGCGCGGCCTCCTTGTCCTGGCGTCCCAGCCACGCCAGGTATGCACCGTAGGAGGCCGCGCGCTTCAGTACGGACGGGCCGCCGCCCGCCTCGTACACCTGTGAGAGCTCGTTCAGGAGGACCGGCATCGACCAGCCGTCCATCAGGAGGTGGTGGGAGGTCACGACGAGGCGGTGGCGGTCCGTGCCGAGTCGGAGCAGGAGGAGGCGGAGCAGTGGGGGGACGGTCAGGTCCAGGCGCTGGTCGCGTTCCTGTGCGGCCAGTTTGCCGGCCTGGTCGGCCAGGTCCTGCGGCTCGGTGAGGTCCGAGAGGTCGACCTCACGCCAGGGCAGCGGCACGTTGCGGGTGATGAGCTGTACCGCCTCGCCGGACTTCCTGCGGTGGAAACTGGCCCGCAGCGCCGCGTGCCGGTCGAGCAGCGTCTCCCAGGAGGCGCGCAGCCGGTCCGGGTCCAGGGGGCCCGTCACCTCCAGGAGGAACTGGACGGCGTAGACGTCGGGGCCCCGGTCGTCGAAGTCCGCGTGGAACAGCAGCCCTTCCTGCAGTGGCGACAGGGGCCACACTTCGGCCAGGGCCGAGCCGTGGGCGGCGGTTGAAGACTTCACCGGGACAGGCCTCCCTCGAGCTTCGCTGCTATCGCTTGGAACTGGTCGACCTCGTCCTGCTCCAGGTCGAGGAGGTGGAAGTCGGACGGGGTGTGTCCGCCCGCGGCCGGGTCGTCGGTGTGGGCGGCGAGACCGGCGAGCAGCCGTACCCAGGTCCTGCCGATCCGCTCGACGTCGGCCTCGGCGAGGAGCCGTCGCGGCCGGCTGAGCGTGACGGTGAGTTCCGGGCCTTCCGGTGTGTCCCGGACGACCGCGATCCCCTCCAGTACGTGCGGGGCCGGTGTGTCCGAGCCGTCGGTGCCGCCGGCCCCGGCGGGTCCCGCGAGCTGCCAGGCACCGACCGCGGTTTCCGCCTCGGCCGCCGCGGCGAACCGGCCGAGGTAGTTGAAGCCGATCTCCGCCGCCGGTGCGGCCCGCAGAACCGGGGCCGTACGGGGGTTCAGATGGCGCAACAGGCCGTAGCCGAGTCCGTCGCCCGGGACCGCCCTCACCTGCTCCTTGACGGCCTTCACCAACGTACCGGCAGCCCTGCCACCGGCCATAGCGTCGTCCAGGTCCGCGCCGGTCACGTCGAGACGCACCGGATGCGAGCTCGTGAACCAGCCCACGGTCCGCAGCAGGTCGGTCCCGTCCAGCGGCTCGCGCCCGTGCCCCTCGATGTCGAGCAGCAGCCCGGATGCGGTGCCGGGCCGCCAGTGCGTCACCGCGCCCGCGAGGGTGGCGAGGAGCAGCTCGTGCACACCGCAGTGGAAGGCGGCCGGTGTCCGGCCGACCAGCGTCTCGACGTGCTCGGGCGGGACGGTCCACGAGCGGCGGCACAGGGTACGGGACGTGTCGACGGCCGGGTCCAACTGGCCGCCCCACATGGGCTGTTGCCGCTCTCCCAGCAAGGTCAGCCAGTCCGGCAGCTCCGCGAGCCGGGACTCGTCGGCCGCCTGCGCGGTCAGCAGTTCGGACCAGCGGCGGAAGGACGTGCCCACCGGGTCGAGCCGTGGTGTCCGGCCCGCGGCCGCCGCCTCGCACGCGGCGCGCAGGTCCGGGATCAGCACGCGCCAGGACACGCCATCCACCACGAGGTGGTGGGCGACGAGGACCACCCGGCCGGTGCGGTCCGGGCCCGCGTCCACCCATACCGCCCGCAGCATCGTTCCTGCCGCCGGGTCGAGCCCGCGGGCCGCTTCCCGTGCCGCCCGGCCTGCGATCTCGTCCAGGGTCCGCGGGTCGGAGGCGAGCTCGTCCAAAGCCCCGGTGTCGGAGACGCGTCCGTCCAGGACCCCGGCCCCGGTCCCGGCGGTGGCCGCGTCGACGCGGGACACCGCCGCCCCTGCCTCGACCGAGCCGCGCTCGCCGACGATCAGCTTCGGTTCGCCGGGCACCGTGCGGGCCCGCAGCATGTCGTGGGTGTCCAGGAGCGCGGCGACACCGGCCGTGAGGACGTCGAGGCCGAGCCCCGCCGGTACGCCCAACGTCATCCATTGGGTGAAGTCCGGGCCCACGACCTTCTCCCCGAAGGCCCGCATCACCGGCGTCCACGGCACCTCGCCGATGCCGACGTCGTCCGCCGCGGTCTCGTGTCCGGCTAGCTCGGCCACCTCCGCGAGACGTTCCGGCGTCTTCTCCTCGAAGACCTGCCGGGGCGTCACGACGAGACCCGCGCGGCGGGCCCGGGACACCAGCTGCATCGAGCTGATCGAGTCGCCGCCCAGCTCGAAGAAGCTGTCCTCGGCACCGACCCGGTCGAGCCCCAGCATGTCGGCGTACAGCGAGCAGAGGATCTCCTCGGTGGCGGTCCTCGGCTCCCGGCTCGTGACGCGGCCCGCGAAGTCGGGGGCGGGCAGCGCGGCCCGGTCGACCTTGCCGTTGGCGGTGCGGGGCAGGGCGTCCAGGACCACCACGGCCGTCGGCACCATGTACTCGGGGAGTACGCCGGTGACGTACTCGCGCACCGTCCGGCCGTCGACCGCTTCGCCGTCCGCGGCGACGTAGCCGACGAGGCGCCGCTCGCCCGGCCGGTCCTCCCTGATCGTCACGGCCGCGTGGTGCACCCCGGGGCAGCTCGCGAGGGCGGTCTCGATCTCGCCGGGCTCGATGCGGTGTCCCCGGATCTTGATCTGGTCGTCGGCGCGGCCGGCGAAGACGAGCTCACCCTCGTTGGTCCAGCGGACGACATCGCCGGTGCGGTACATCCGGCTGCCGGGACCGAACGGGTTCGCCACGAACCGCTGGGCGGACAGGCCCGCGCGGCCCAGGTAGCCGCGGGCGAGCCCGGCACCGGCGACGTAGAGCTCCCCCGCCACGCCCGCGGGCACGGGGCGCAGGGACGTGTCCAGGACGTACGCCTGGGTGTTGGAGACCGGGCGCCCGATCGGGGGCGGCCCTTCGCTGTCGCGGATCAGGGCGGTCGTCGAGATGATCGTCGACTCCGTGACCCCGTACTGGTTGTACATGGCGCGTCCGGTCGACCAGCGCCTGCGCACCTCCGCCGGCACGGCCTCGCCACCGGTGATGAGCAGGCCCAGGTCGGGCAGTTCTTCCGGTGGCATCTGCGAGAGGTAGGTCGGGGGGATCGCGGCGTGGGTGACGCGGCGGGTGCGCAGGAGACGGGACAGTTCGTCGCCGGAGATGTCGAGGCGGGTGGGGGCGAGCACGAGACGGCCGCCCGCGCACAGGGTGGGCCAGATGTCCGCCAGGGAGACGTCGAAGCTCGGCGAGACGAGTTGCAGGACCCGGCTGTCGGGGTCGATGGCGTAGCGCCGCACGTTCTCCGCGATGAGGTTGCGCAGGCCTTCGTGCGAGACAGTGACGCCTTTCGGGGTGCCGGTGGAACCCGAGGTGTAGATGACATACGCGGCATGCGACGGCAACAACACCCCCAACCGCTCCCCCTCCTCCAACGGACCCGGCGCACACCGCCCGATCTCCGCCGCCACCACCGGGTCATCCACCACCACGACCCGACCCCCGAACCCCTCCGGCACCACCCCCCGCGACCCCACCGTGCACACCACCACCGACGGACCCACATCACCCACCACAAACCCCACCCGCTCCACCGGATAACCCCCATCCACCGGAACGAACACACCCCCCGCCAACGACACCCCCAACAACGCCACCACCAAAGACACAGACCGCTCACCCACCACAGCCACCCGCACCTCAGGCCCCACACCCAACCCCACCAAAAACCGCGCCAACCGCCCCGCCCCCACCCCCAACTCCTCGTATGTC
Source organism: Streptomyces venezuelae (assembly GCF_008642315.1). Taxonomy (NCBI): domain Bacteria; kingdom Bacillati; phylum Actinomycetota; class Actinomycetes; order Kitasatosporales; family Streptomycetaceae; genus Streptomyces; species Streptomyces venezuelae. Next base: position 797,730 of record NZ_CP029192.1, read on the forward strand.
AAACGCACTTCACCCGACACCAACGCCACCCCACCCGACGACACACACACCTGCCGGGCGAACAACTCGGGGGCCAGTGCGTCCGAGACGGGTGCCGCCGTGTCGTTCCAGCTCCGCACGATCCGCGTGCGTTCGGCGGGTGCCAGGAGGTCGATCTCGCTGAGGCGGAGGTTCGGGTCGGCGGCGACCTGTTCCAGGACGCGGGCGAGCCGGTTCGCCAGGGAGAGGGCCGTGTCGTGGTCGAAGAGGTCGGTGGCGTAGAGGATCTCGCCGTCGAGGCCGGCAGGAGCTCCGTGTTCGTCGCGGCGTTCGACGACGGACACGGCCAGGTCGAACCGGGCGGCGAGTTCGGGCGGCAGGGGCGCCGGGCGGACGTCGACGCCCGGGAGGTCCCAGGTGACCTCGGGAATGTTCTGGAGGGCGAGCATGACTTGGAACAAGGGGTTGCGCGAGAGCGAGCGGGTCGGATTCAGCTCTTCGACGAGGCGCTCGAACGGGACGTCCTGATGGGCATACGCGGCCAGATCCGCGGTCCGCACCCGCTCAAGAAGCTCGGTGAACGTCGGATCACCACTCACATCGGCGCGCAGCACCAGCGTGTTCACGAAGAAGCCCGCAAGCTCCTCCAAAACCGCATCCTCACGGCCCGCGGTGGGCGTACCGACCGTGATGTCATCACCCGCACCCACACGGGACAACAGCAGGACGAGCGCGGCGTGTACGACCATGAACATCGTCGCCCGACCCTGCCCCGCCACCCCCACCAGCCGCGCATGCGTCTCCGCATCCGCCGCCACCGGCACCAACCGCCCCCGGAACGACGGCACCGCAGGACGCACCCGATCCACCGGCAGCAGCAACTCCTGTGGCAAGGCCTGCAACGTGTCGCGCCAGTAAGCCAGTTGACCGCTCAGAACACTCGCCGGGTCATCCAGCTCACCCAACACCTCCCGCTGCCACAACGCATAATCCGCATACTGCACCCGCAGCCCCGACCACCCCGGAGCCCGCCCCTCACACCGCGCCCCATACGCCGCCTCCAAATCCCTGGCCAACACCCCCATCGACCAGCCGTCCACCGCCACGTGATGCGCCACCACCGACAACACACACTCACCCACACCGGCCGTTACCAGGCACACCCGCCACGGCAGATCGGTGCGCAGGTCGAAGCCCGTCGCCAGCTGGGCGGCGAGCGTGCGGTCGATGCCGATGCCGGGGCCGTTGTCGGTCCCGTCCGCGTCCCGCACCTCGCCCTGCACCTCATCGACCCGCAGCACGGTCAGAGGTGGGCGTCCCGCGTCGCCATGCCTCACCTGCTGGTGGGGGACGCCGTCGATATCGGGGAAGACGGTCCGCAGGCTCTCGTGGCGATCCGCCACATCCCCGAGCGCCGCCTCCAGCGCCGCCACGTCCAGCAGACCGGAGATGCGTAACACCAGCGGCAGGTTGTACGCGGACGCCGCCCCCGGGACCGTCTCCTCCAACCGGTTCAAGAACCACATCCGCTGCTGAGCGAACGACAACGGCACCACATCCGGCCGCACCCGCACCGCCAACGCCGGACGGCCCCCCGCCGAACCCGCGGACTCACCCACCCACCGCGCCAACCCCGCAACCGTCGGCGCCCCGAACAACTCCCCGATCCCCACCTCAACATCCAGCACCGCTCGCACCCGAGCCACCAACCGCATCCCCGACAGCGAATCCCCACCCAGATCGAAGAAGCCGTCCTCGATCCCGACCCACTCCAGTCCGAGGACCTCCGCGAAGAGGCCGCACAGGATCTCCTCGGTCTGCGTCCTCGGTTCGCGCCGGGTGACGCGGGCGGCGAAGTCGGGGGCCGGGAGGGCGGCGCGGTCGAGCTTGCCGTTGACGGTGAGCGGCAGCGCGTCCAGGACCAGCACGGCCGCCGGCACCATGTACTCGGGCAGGGCTTCGGCCGCGTACGCGCGCAGTTCCTGGGGATCGATGTCGCAGCGTTGCCGTTGCTGTTGGCCCTCACGCAGTCGTTCGTTGGGCACGACGTAGGCGACCAGGTGTTTGTCGCTGCCCGGTCCGCCGTCCTGTCGGGCCATGACGACCGCCTGGCCCACCGCTTCGTGCCGGGTCAGCACCGCCTCGACCTCACCGGGCTCGACGCGGAACCCGCGTACCTTCACCTGGTCGTCCGCGCGTCCGGCGAACGACAGCTGCCCGTCTGTCGTCCAGCGGGCCAGGTCACCGGTGCGGTACATGCGCGGCCCGCCGCCGCCCCCGTCCTCGCCCTCGGCGAACGGGCACGCCACGAACCGCTCCGCCGTCAGGTCCGGGCGCCCCACATACCCTCGTGCGAGGCCCGGCCCCGCGATGTACAGCTCGCCGACGACCTTCGGCGGGACCGGGTGCAGGAACTCGTCCAGCACGTACAGCCGTACGTTCCCGAGCGGGCGTCCGATGGGCGGCGCCTCGTCGTCGGGCAGGATCCCGGCGTGCACGGGTCCCGCGGTGGTCATCACGGTGGCTTCGGTCGGGCCGTAGGTGTTCCACACGCGTGCCTGTGGCGTCCACCGGCTCGCGAGGTCGGCGGTCAGCAGCTCGGCGCCGAGGACCCAGTTGCGTACGCCAGGCACCGAGGCCGGATCCAGCACACCCAGCAGGGAAGGCACCACGCTGGCCGTCGTCACCCCCGCCGACTCGATCATCGCCGCCAGCGCGGAGGGCTCGGCCCGCTCAGCGGCGGAAGCGATCGCCAACGTGCCGCCACCGGACAACGTCACCGCCACGTCCAGCACCGCCGCATCGAAACTGAACGACGCGAACTGCAACACCGAGACACCCTCGCCCACACCCAGCACCGGACCCATCGCCGCCACCAGATTCGCCACGCCCCCATGCGCAACAGCCACACCCTTAGGGCGACCCGTCGAACCCGACGTATAGATCACATACGCAAGCTGGTCTCGGGTCGGCCGCCGACCGGGGGTGGACGGCGACTCGGCCTCCAGCGCCCCTGCGACGTCCGCGTCGTCCAGCAGCACCACGTGCGCCCCGCCCACGGGCACCGCCGCGAGGGAGTCCGCGACGCCCAGGACCACGGACGCCCCACTGTCGGCGAGCACGTAACCGAGACGGTCCGGCGGATACTCCGGGTCCAGCGGGACAAACGCACCGCCCGCCTTCCACACCGCCAGCTCCGCAACGACCATGACGACGCCCCGAGGCAGGCACAACCCCACCCGCGACTCGGGACCGACCCCCAGTGCCACCAGATACCGAGCCAGCCGGTTCGCCCGCACCTCCAACTCCCCGTACGTCAGGGACGTCTCGCCGCACCTCACTGCGACCGCCCCCGGCGCACGGGACGCGCACCCCTCGAAGAGTTCGGGCACCGACGCCTCCGGCACGTCGGTCGCCGTGTCGTTCCAGCGCCGCACGATCCGCATGCGCTCGGCGGGTGCCAGGAGGTCGATCTCACTGAGGCGGAGGTTCGGCTCGGCGGCGACCTGTTCCAGGACGCGGGCGAGCCGGTCCGCCAGGGACTGGGCCGTGTCGTGGTCGAAGAGGTCGGACGCGTAGAGGATCTCGCCGTCGAGGCCCGCCGGGACCCCGCGCTCGTCGCGGCGCTCCGTCAGGGTCACCGCCAGGTCGAAGCGTGCGGCCGGCGCCTTCATCGACGCGGAGCGCACCTCCACGCCTTGGAGCCGCCACCGCGGTTCGGGCACGTGGTCCAGGGCGAGCATCACCTGGAAGAGGGGGTTGCGGGACACCGACCGCGTCGGGTTCAGCTCTTCGACGAGGCGCTCGAAGGGGACGTCCTGATGGGCATACGCGGCCAGATCCGCGGTCCGCACCCGCTCAAGAAGCTCGGCGAACGTCGGATCACCACTCACATCGGCGCGCAGCACCAGCGTGTTCACGAAGAAGCCCGCCAGCTCCTCCAAAACCGCATCCTCACGGCCCGCGGTGGGCGTACCGACCGTGATGTCATCGCCCGCACCCAGACGGGACAACAGCAGGACGAGCGCGGCGTGTACGACCATGAACATCGTCGCCCGACCCTGCCCCGCCACCCCCACCAGCCGAGCGTGCGTCTCCGCGTCCGCCGCCACCGGCACCAACCGCCCCCGGAACGACGGCACGGCAGGACGCACCCGATCCACCGGCAACGTCAGTTCCTGCGACACCCCGGCCAAAGTGTCGCGCCAGTACGCCAGTTGACCGCTCAGGACACTCGCCGGGTCATCCAGCTCACCCAACACCTCCCGCTGCCACAACGCGTAATCCGCATACTGCACCCGCAGCCCCGACCACCCCGGAGCCCGCCCCTCACACCGCGCCCCGTAGGCCGCCTCCAAATCCCTGGCCAACACCCCCATCGACCAGCCGTCCACCGCCACGTGATGCGCCACCACCGACAACACACACTCACCCACACCGGCCGTCACCAGGCAGACGCGCCACGGCAGTTCGGTGCGCAGGTCGAAGCCGTGGCCCGCCTCCTCCGCCAGCACTTCCTCGGTCCGGGACGCGGTGCACTCCACGATCAGCAAGGGAGGCCGGCCCGCTTCCCCCTCCAGGACCTGCTGACGGGGAACGCCGTTCGTCTCGGGAAAGACCGTCCGGAGGCTCTCGTGCCGATCCGCGACGTCCCCGAGTGCCGCCTGCAACGCGATCGCGTCCAACGCGCCCGAGATCCGTAGGGTCACCGGCAGGTTGTACGCGGACGCCGCCCCCGGAACCGTCTCCTCCAACCGGTTCAAGAACCACATCCGCTGCTGAGCGAACGACAACGGCACCACATCCGGCCGCACCCGCACCGCCAACGCCGGACGGCCCCCCGCCGTGCCCGCACGCTCACCCACCCACCGCGCCAACCCCGCAACCGTCGGCGCCCCGAACAACTCCCCGATCCCCACCTCAACATCCAGCACCGCACGCACCCGAGCCACCAACCGCATCCCCGACAGCGAATCCCCACCCAGGTCGAAGAACGAGACGTCGGTGCCGACCCGGCCCAGGCCGAGGATCTCGCCGAAGAGTCCGCTCAGGACGTCCTCCACGGGGGTCGCGGGGCCGCGTACCGTCCCCGTGCCCGCGAAGTCGGGCGACGGCAGAGCAGCCCGGTCGAGCTTGCCGTTGACGGTGAGCGGCAGCGCGTCCAGGACCAGCACGGCCGCCGGCACCATGTACTCCGGCAGCCGCCCCGCCACGTATGCGCGCAGCGACTCGGCGGACACCGCACACCCGCCGCCGTCCGGCACGACGTAACCAACGAGCCGCTTCTCACCGCCCGGCACGTCCTGCCGCGCCACCACCACGGCCTGACCGACCCCCTCGTGCCCGGCGAGCACCGACTCCACCTCAGCCGGCTCCACCCGGAACCCACGGACCTTGACCTGCTCGTCCGCACGCCCCACGAACAGCAGCTCACCACCCGCCGTCCACCGCACCAAGTCACCCGTGCGGTACATCCGCCGCCCGACCCCATCACCGAACGGAGACGCCACGAAACGCTCCGCCGAAAGCCCCGGCCGCCCCGAGTAGCCCCGCGCCAGCCCCGACCCGGCGACGTACAACTCCCCCACCAGGCCGGCGGGCACCGGTTGCAGCGCCGCGTCGAGGACGTATGCCTGCCGGTTGGCCAGTGGGCGGCCGATGGGCAACGTCCGGCTCGCCTCCGCTTCCGGGCCCAGCAGGTGGGTGGTCGCGCAGAGGGTGATCTCCGTCGGCCCGTACAAGTGCCGTACGGCCACCTCAGGACAGGCCTCCCGCACCCGTGCGACCGCACCCGCGGGCACCACGTCCCCACCCGTCAACACCTCACGCAGACCCGCGAAGCACTCCGGCGACGCCTCCGCCAGCACCCGGAACATCCCCGCCGTCACATGCACCGCCGACACACCGTCACGAACTGCCGCTCGGATACGGCCTGCACCCACCGGCCCCGGACCCGCGACCACCACCCGGCCGCCCGCCACCAACGGCACCCACACCTCGAACAACGACACGTCAAACGCGTGAGGGGCATGCATCAGCACCGCGTCACCGGGAGTCAGCGACCATCCGGAGTCCCCGGCCAAGCCCGCCACGGAGCCGTGGGGCACCACCACCCCCTTCGGCACCCCCGACGACCCGGACGTGTACATCACATACGCCGCATCGCCGCCGCCCACCTCCACCGCAGGCCCGTCCGCACGGCACGCCGAGACAGCCGCACGGACACGCGGGTCGTCCACCACCACCCGCCGCCCGCCAAAGACCGCAGGGATCACACCGCGATACGCCTCCGTGCACACCACCGCTGCCGGCGCCGAGTCCTCCAGCAGAAGCGCCACCCGCTCCGCCGGATACTCCACATCCACCGGCACGAACGCCGCCCCCGCCCGCCACACCCCCAGCAACACCACGATCAGATCCACGGAACGCTCCATCACGACCGCGACACGGTCGCCCCGGACCACTCCTTGGTGCGCGAGATGCGACGCCAGGCGTCCCGCGGCGCGGTCCAACTCCACGTAGGTGAGGCGCTGTTCGCTGTCCTCCACCGCCACCGCGTCCGCCGACCAGGCGAGGTGGCGGGCCAGCAGCTTCGGCACGGAGTCCGCCGCGGGAGCGGACGGCCCTTCCGTGGCGTTCCAGCGATTCAGCACCTGGGCGCTCTCAGCCCCGTCCATCAGAGGTACCGCCCCGACCGGCAGCGACGGGTCGGCCGTCGATCGTTCCAGGAAGAACAGGAAGGCACCGAGTGCGGCCCGGAGCCAATCTCGTTCGTACAGCGCGGAGTTGGCCTCGAACGTGATCTCCATGTCCTGGCCCTCCGACGCACCGCTCACCAGCACGCCGAACTCCTCGACGCGGCGGCTCGACAGGTCGCGCACGACGGACCGGTGGCCGCCGAACGACAGGGTTTCGCCGGCCCTGGGCATGACGTTCACGTACGGCCCGAAGTGCCAGCGGTCGCCCGACGGCCAGTTGAGTTCGCGGCGCAGCCGTTCTCCTCGCATGCCCTGGTGGTCGAGGAGGGCGCCGATCTCCCCGTCCGTCGTCCGTGCGAGGTCCAGGAGGCTCGTGGCCGCGGTCACCGGGACGCGGAGCGGCAGGATGTTCGCCATCGTGCAGGGCGTGCGCCGGGCTCGGTCGCCGGTGCGGCCCGCTACGGGGAGGCTCAGGATCGCCTCGTCCGTTCCGCCGAGGCGGCCGACGAAGGCGGCGACCGCCGCGACGACGAGGCGTGGCCAGCTCGCCTCGGCGCGGGCGGCCGCCGCGCGCAGTGCCGCGACGGCGTGCGACGGCAGGTGGCCGGTCTCGCGCAGGATCTCGCCGTCGCTCACGCCGGGCGTGGCGTGGCCCGGGACGCCGGTCAGGTCGGGGCGGTCCGCGAAGCGCTCGTGCCAGTACCGCCGGTCGGTCTCGTGGCGTTCCGCAGTGCGGCGGGCCGATTCGTCCTCCAGCAGGGCGTGGAGCGGGGCGTGTCGTGCCGGGGGGTGGGGCCGTCCGGTGAGGAGCGCCGTGTAGATGTCCGCTGCGCGGTCGGCGAGCAGGGAGCAGCCGTAGGCGTCCATCAGGAGGTGGTCGTAGCGCTGGTACCAGATGTGGTGATCCGGGGCGAGGCGGAACAGTGCGTGACAGAAGAGGCGGTCGGCGTGGGAGGTGATCTCCTGGTCGAGTTCCGCCCGCATCCACGCCTCGGCGGCCTTCTTCGGGTTTTTGTGCGCGGTGAGGTCGTGGAAGTCGAGGAGGGGGCGTGGGCTGCTCAGGTCTCCGGATTTCGGGAGGGAGAACGTCATGTGCGCTCCGCCCGCGCCGTCGTCCTCGAATCGCGCGCGGAGGATTTCCGTCTCGTCCGTCAACTGCCGCAGCGCACGTTCGAACAGGTGCGGCTCGACGGGCCCGCTTATGTCGACGTACTGCCCGACGCTGTACAACCGGCGTGAGCCCGATACGCGTTGAGCCAGCCAGATTCCCTCCTGGGCCTCGAGGAGGGGCAGAGTGCGAGCAGCGTTGCCGTTCATCATTCCCCCTGGCCGAGCGGTGTCCCTCGGCTGTTCCATCTGTCCGGGCCGTTCCTACCGGCTGAGTCGTACGAGGGCGAGAGCCGTCCAACCGCTCAGTTTCCGCACTTGGACGGAGAGGCGGAAAGCACGCTCGGGGCATGCCGGAAGGCATGCCCGGGAAAATGCGCGCGGCCTCGCACGGAGAATTAGATGCTAGGACCGCGGCGGGAAAAGGCGCGACCGTCCGGGATTGGCATTCACCGGTGCGCGCGCCCGGCCATTCCTATTCCGAGGCGGTGCTCAGGGAGTGGGGCCCGGTGTCGTACGACTCGGTGGCCGGGGCCGACGGCCGGCCCTGCGTCTGCGGCGGGGTCGGCAGGGGTGGTGCCGTCGTCCGCAAGGGGAAGCCCACTTCCACGACGAGGCCGCCCTGCGGACGTGCGTGCGCGTTCAGCGTCGCGTCGTGGGCAGCGGCGATGGAGCGCACGATCGACAGGCCGAGCCCGTGGTGTCCGTTGTCGGCTTTCCTGCCGATGCGCTGGAAGGGCTCGAAGAGTCGGCTGACGCCCGCGGCCGGGATGGTCGGGCCGGTGTTGGAGACGCGTACGAAGGCGCAGCCGCCTCGTACGCCGGTCACGACCGTCACCCAGCCGTCGGGCACGTTGTACCCCATGGCGTTGTCCACGAGGTTGGCGACGAGGCGTTCGACGAGGGCGTCGTCGCCCCACAGGCCCGCGGGGTGAACGTGCGCCTCGACCCGCAGGTTCCGGTGTTCGGCCTCTTTTTGGGCGCCGACCAGCACGTTGCCGGTCAGCTCGGCCAGGTCCAGCGGCTCCCTGCGGTCGAGGCCGCGTTCGCTGCCGGAGAGGGTCAGGAGCGACTCCAGGAGGCGGGCCTGCTGTTCGCTGAGGGTCAGGAGGCGCTCGAAGTTCGACCTGAAGGAGTCCACCGTGGCGTCACGGTCGATGAGGGACTCCTCCAGGAGCGCGTGTTCCACGGTCAGGGGGGTGCGCAGTTCGTGCGCCGCGTTGGCGACGAACCGTTTGTGGGAGTCCAGGGCCGCTTCGAGGCGGCCGAGGAGGCCGTCGACGGTGTCGGCCAGGTCCTTCAGTTCGTCGCCGGGCCCCTCGACGGCGAGGCGTTCGTGCACGTTGTGCGCGGAGATGCGCTGGACGGTGGTGGTGATGGTGCGCAGGGGGCGCAGGACCCGGCCCGCGACGAGCCAGCCGAGGCCTATGGCGATCACCGACATGATCGCCAGTGCGATGCCGGACTGGGTCAGGAGATGCTGCATTTCGGCTGCGTGCTGGCGCATCGCCTGCTGTTGCTGGGCGTGCGCGAAGCTGTCGACCGCTCCGGGGACCTCGTCGCGCGTGTACATGTGGACGCCCGCGTCGCCGGGTGAGCCGGAGCCGCCGCGGCGGCTGACGAGGACCGTGCTGGTGGGGCGGTTGACCAGCAGGTAGGTGATCGTGAGCAGGACGGCGCCGGAGATGACGAAGAGCAGGCCGTACAGGAGGGTGAGCCGCATGCGGACCCGCCGGGGCACGAGGCGCGAGCGCATCCCCGCGACGGTACGAGGGCGGACCTCGCGTGACCGGGCCGCGCGGGACCCGGCTGTACCTGAACGGGCCGCGTGTGAGCGGGCGTTACGTGACCGGGCCGTGCGGGCCGCGCTGCGCAGGCGCATCGTCATCTCGCTTCACATCGTCAGATCCGGTACCCGCCGCGGGGCACGGTTTCGATCACCGGCGGGGAACCGAGCTTCGGCCGCAGCCTGTTGATGGTCGCCTTGACCGTCGTGGTGAACGGATCGGTCGCCTCGTCCCACACGCGTTCCAGGAGCTCCTCGGCCGATACGACGCGGCCGCGGGCGGCCAGCAGGTATTCGAGGACCCCGAACTCCTTCGGGGTGAGCGCCAGTCGGTCCCCGGCGCGGGTCACGATCCGCTGGGCGGGGTCGAGCCGCAGGTCGCCGTGGACGAGGATCGGCGGGACGGCCGGCTGGGCGCGACGTGCCACCGCCCGGATGCGAGCGACGAGTTCGGCGTACGCGAACGGCTTGGGGAGGTAGTCGTCGGCGCCAAGACTGAGACCCTCGACGCGGTCCGCGATCGTGCCGGACGCGGTGAGCATGAGGACGCGGGTGCGGGCGGGCTCCGCCATCAGGGCTCCGCACACCTCATCGCCGTGCACGGTGGGGAGGTCGCGGTCGAGTACCACCACGTCGTAGTCGACGACCGACGCGCGCTCCAGCGCGTCCTCTCCGTCATAGACGACGTCGACGGCCATGCCTTCTCTGCGCAGCACTCTGGCCACGGAGTCCGCCAGTTCGGTCTGGTCCTCGGCCACCAGCACCCGCACAGCCCCACCCCCCGATGGATCATGGCTGACCAGGATCTCCGAGCGGGGGTCACACACTGGTCACAGCCCGCCGCCCGCACTCAGCGTACCGGCGGGGCGCCCGCGCGGGACCGGTACGGCGGTACGGCATCCGCGGCGCGGGGTGCCGCGCCGCGGATGCCGCGGGAGGGGAGGGCTGGTCTCATCCGTGGCCGGGCGGCGGTGGGCCGCCGGGGCCGGGACCGTGGTGGTGACGTGGACCTCCCGGCCCACCGGGCCCGCCTGGTCCACCGGGTCCGCCCGGTCCCGCGAGGAAGACGCCCGGCCCGCCGGGGAAGGCGCCGTTCGGGCCGCCCGGCATCGGGCCCCCGGGTCCGCCGGTGAGCACCGGTCCCGGGCCGCCGTGCGGGCCGCCGACCGGCTCGGGAACAGGAGCGTCGCCGTTCTCGGAGCTGTTCTCGGCGGGCTGCCGGGAGAACTGCGTGCGGTACAACTCCGCGTACTGCCCATCCAGTTGCATGAGCTCCTCGTGCGTGCCCCGCTCCTGGACCCGGCCTTTGTCGACGACCAGGATCTGGTCGGCGTCCCTGATGGTGGAGAGGCGGTGCGCGATCACCAGGGAGGTGCGGCCCTTCAGCGCGGACTGCAGGGCACGTTGGAGTGCCGCCTCGGACTCCGAGTCGAGGTGTGCGGTGGCCTCGTCGAGCACGACGATGGGCGGGGCCTTGAGGAGCAGCCGTGCCATCGCGACGCGCTGTTTCTCGCCGCCGGAGAAGCGGTAGCCGCGGTCGCCGACGACGGTGTCGAAGCCGTCGGGCAGGGAGGAGATCAGGTCCCAGATCTGCGCCGCCCTGCACGCGTCGACGAGTTCCTGCTCGGTGGCCTCGGGCCGGGCGTAGGTGAGGTTGTCGCGGATGGTCGCGTGGAAGAGGTGTGCGTCCTGCGTGACCATGCCGACGGTGTCGTTCAGCGACTTCAGGGTGACGTCGCGGATGTCGTGGCCACCGATGCGGATGACGCCCTCGACGGGATCGTAGAGGCGCGGCACGAGGTGGGTGATGGTGGTCTTGCCCGCGCCCGACGGGCCGACCAGCGCGGTGAGTTTGCCCGCGGGGACGGTGAAGGTCAGGTCGCGCAGGGTCCAGGTGTTCTGCGTGCGCTCCTGCGAGGGCAGGGCGATGGACTCCAGTGAGGCGAGCGAGACGTCCGCGGCCTGCGGGTAGTGGAACGAGACGTTCTCGAAGCTGACCTCCGGCGCCATGCGGCTGCCGTCCGCCGCTGCCGTGGCCGAGGCGGCCGGCAGGGGCACCGCGTTCTCCTTCTCGGAGATGAGCGGCTTGAGGTCGAGGATCTCGAAGAGCCGGTCGAAGCTGACGAGGGCCGTCAGGACGCTCGTCTGGGCGCTGGACAGCTGGTTGATCGGGCCCATCAGCCGGGTGAGCAGGGTCGCCAGGGCCACCAGGGTGCCGATCTGGAACGTGCCCTCGATGACGAGGGCGCCGCCGATGCCGTACACGAGGGCGGTGGCGATGGCGCCGACGAGCGTCATCGTCAGGAAGAGCATCTTGCCGTAGACGGAGGTCAGGACCCCGAGGTCGCGTCCCTTGCGGGCCAGCCGGGAGAACATGCCGGTCTCACTGGCGGGACGGCCGTACAGCTTGGCGAGCAGGGCGCCGGTGACGTTGAAGCGCTCGTTCATGAACGAGCCGACCTCGGCGTTGACCTGCATGTGCTCGCGCATGATCCGCTGCAGCCTGCGGCCCACGACGCGGCCCGGCAGGATGAAGAGCGGGATCACCACGAGGGAGACCAGGGTGACCACCCAGGAGAGGTAGAACATGGCGCCGAGGACGAGGATCAGGGTCAGTCCGGCGGATACCACCGTGGACAGCAGCGCGGTCACCGCCTGTTGGGCGCCGACGACGTCGGTGTTGAGGCGGCTGACGAGGGACCCGGTCTGGGCGCGGGTGAAGAACGCGAGCGGCTGACGCTGCACATGGTCGAAGATCTTGGTGCGCAGGTCGTAGATGAGCCCTTCGCTGACGCGGCCCGAGTACCAGGCCTCCGCGAAGCCGAAGACGGTGCTGAACAGCGCGAGGACGGCGACCGCCACGGCGATCCACACGACCACCGAGGTGTCCCTGGCGACGATGCCGTCGTCGATGAGGTACTTGAAGAGAATGGGAGTGGCCACCACGTTGCATGCGTTGAGCACGGTGACGACCAGGAGAACGCCTATGTTGAAGCGATACGGTTTCGTATAGGGGAGGATTCGCCTGGCCGTGCCACGCTTGATTTTCTGCTTGGTCACCGCCTCGTCGGGACCCATCCCCCGCATCAGTACCGGCCCCGGGCCGCCGATCATGGCCACGAAAACCTCCTGTTTTCGTTGTCGTTTCGGTCGGGGAACACCTAGCGTGCGGCTTCGGACTTCTCCATCTCGTCGATGAGGCTCTGCGGACGCATGTCCGTCCAGTTCTCCTCGACATAGTCCAGGCAGGCCTTCCGCGTGTCTTCTCCGAACACGGTCCGCCAGCCGGCCGGGACTTCGGCGAAGGCGGGCCAGAGCGAATGCTGGTTCTCGTCGTTGACGAGAACCAGGAACGTGCCGTTTTCGTCGTCGAACGGGTTCGGCATAACCACTCCGATCAATTTCCGTCGGCAGGACGTGTTTCACGCTAGCCGGGTGGTTCAGGGCCGACAAGGCCGTCCAGAGAGCACGCTTTTCACGGTTGCCGGCCGGCGAAGAATCCGGTGATCGCGGAATTCACTTCGGCTGGCCGCTCCAGATATCCGTAGTGGCCGCAGCCGGGGATCTCCGTATAGCAGCTGCCGGGAATGGACCGCGCGACCTCGCGGGAGAGGTGCGGGCGGATGACGAGGTCGTCCTGGAACCCGATGACGAGACAGCGGCTGGTGATGTTCCGGTACGCGCTCAGCCGGTCGGGGACGAGTTGCAGGCCCAGCTGCCCGCGTACGCCCGTCACGTCGACGGCGGACATCTCGAAGACGGCGAGCCAGTCCCGCAGCCGCTCCTCGTCGTCGAGGGTGCGCGGGGAGAGGTTCTGCAGGGCCTGTACGTAGGCGGCGAAGCGCGGCGGGAGTTTGCCGCCGGTGTCGCTGAGTTCCATGTCGGCGGCGGTCATCGCGGCGGTCAGGGTGTCCGTGCGGCCGCTCGTCGCCATCAGGACGGCCTGGTGGACGAGGTCGGGGCGGGCGAGCAGGAGTTCCTGTACGGCCATCGCGCCGAGCGAGTAGCCCACGACCCTGCACGCACCCTCCCCCAGGTGCTCGATGAGCCCGGCGACGTCCGCCACCATGTCGGCGAGCGTGAAGCCCTCCGGGCACGGATCGCTCGGCGGAATACCCCGGTTGTCGAGGGTGATCACTCGGTAGCCGGCGACGGTGAGGGCCGGCACCTGGTGCGTCCGCCACATGCGGCCGGGCGCGCCGGTGCCGGTGACCATGACCACCGGCTCACCGGTGCCGTACTCGTCGTAGCCGAGGTGGGTCCCGTTGATCCGGGCGATCGGCATCGCGGTCTCTCCTCACCCGGCGCTCGGCGCGGCCGCGGCGAACCGGCCGACCTTGTCGATGACGTCCTGTCCGTAGATGCGCAGGGCCTGCTGGAGCGCGAACTCCGCCATGTACGCGCGGAACGCGTCGGGCGGCTCCTCCGCGAGGTTCAGCATCCGCCGGTTGGCGAGGACCGCGTCACCGTCGAGGCGCGTCAGGCTCGCCTCGACGGCGGCGTCCATGTCCTCGGGCTCCACGACCTCGTCGACGACGAGCCGCGCGTCGGGTTCGGCCGCCCTGATCCTGCGACCTTCGAGGATGACCTGCCGGGACAGGCGCGGACCCGCGTACCGGCCGAACCGGAAGTTGGCGACGCCGGGGATGATGCCCTCCTTGGCCGCGGGGAGGCTGAGGTAGGCGTCCGACGCGGCGAGCACGTGGTCGCAGACCAGCAGGATCTGGGTGCCGCCGCCGATGGCGAAGCCGTCGACGGCGGCGACCCACGGCTTCTCCACGAAGGGCGAGTGCCACTGCCCGGGGTGATCGGTCCGGATGCCGCGGACGAGCTTGTGGAGGTAGCCGAGTTCGCGGCGCAGCAGGAAGCCGACGAGCGGGATGTCGCCGGAGCTGAGGCTCTTGAGGTTGATGCCGGCGCTGAACACGCGCCTGCCCCGGTAGCGGGGGTGGCGCATCTCGCCGCCGCGCAGGAGGCCGACCCGGACGGCCGGGTCGAGCAGCGCGAGGTCGACGGCGGTCTCCATGTCGTCGACCTGCCGGACGTCCTCGGCGTTCAGGCAGTCGTCCCTGCACAGGGTCAGGCGTGCCACGCCGTCGGCGCCCCGCTCGACGCGCACGGAGTCCATCTCCACGGTGCCGGTGCGCGTGAACTCGTCCAGGAGCGCCAGGGCGCGGGGGGTCGGCCGGAGCATGGCGTCGAGCAGGTGCGGTCCCGCGTACGCCGAGCGGAGCACGGCCCGCAGGAAGATGCCCTGGTCGATCTCGTGCCCCTCCTTGGCCGCCTGCGGCTTGCTCCGTTCGGCGGCGAGCAGCGTCTCGTCGGGCACCAAGCCCGGGAAGGCCGCGGCTGCCGCGTCGAGGAGTGCGTCGATACGCGGGGACTCGGCGCGGTCCTCGGTCAGCAGGGCGTACACGGCGTCCGCGTGGGCGTCGAGGAAGGCGGACCGCAGGGCGCGTGCCGCGTCTTTCGCCGCCGCGATCCGGGCGCGTTGCCCAGGGGTGCGCGCGGACGGTTCCGGCGAGGCGGCCACCAGGTCGTCCACGCGCGCCGGGGCTCCGCACGATGCGACGAGACCGGACCACGCGTCCTGGACGGAGTCGCTCCGGGACCCGTGCGCGCACCGCTGTCCGCCGGCTTCGCGCGCGGAGCGCTGTCCGGACGGCAGGACCGTCGTCATGAGGTGCGCACCTCCGGCGTCGCGCGCTGCCGCAGGGCGCGGTCGCAGGCGGCGAGGTGCGCGCCGAGCGCGTCCTCGAATCCGGTGGTCGCGGCGTCGAACATCAGCTGCCGCCGGATCGCGATCTCCTTGCCCGACAGCTTCCCGGCCATCCCGGCCACGGCGGCCACCGCCGCCGTGGGGTCGTCGGTCAGCTCGTCCACGACGCCGAGGGCGAGTGCGTCGGCGGCCTCGACCGGACGGCCGAACAGGAGCGCTCTGCGGATCCGGGCGACCCCGGCGAGGCGGACCAGGCGGTAGCCGGCCATCCCTGGCCAGGTCGCCGTCGCGTCGTGCGGGAGCAGCAGCCGGGTGTCCGGGGCGGCGACGCGGACGTCGGCGGCGAGGAACGCCTCGAGCGCGGTGCCTCCGCAGTCGCCGTGCGCCACGGCGACCGTGGCGAGGGGCAGCCGCTCCAGGCGGCGCAGCACACGTTCCCACTTGGTGACCAGCATGACGTCGAGGTTCCCGGACCAGCCGTCGTCCGGCGCGCCCGTGACGCGGAGGGCGACGACGGGGCCGTCTGCGCCTGTGCCCGCCGCGTCCTCGGCCCGTTCGCAGAGGGCGGCGACCGCTTTGACGGCGGTGGCCGACATCGGCTCGGAGCCGTCCAACTCCAGTGCGTACAGAGGGTGCATGGCTTCTTCCGTCCTCACCATCGGATCAGCGCCGTCTCGATCGTGGAGCCCGGGCCCATCGTCATGAGCACTCCGTACTCGCCGGGCCGTGCGACGCCCTCTTCGAGGAGACGTTCGTAGGAGAACAGGAACGAGCCGCTGGACACGTTCCCGTGGTCGCGCAGCACACCGACCGTGTGGCGCACGTCGTGGCGGGTGAGGCCGAGGTTGACCACGACCGCGTCGATGACCTTCTTGCCCCCGGAGTGCACCAGCCAGTGCCGGATGTCGCTCCTGCGCAGACCGGTGCCCGCGAGCAGGCGGTCGACGACCGGCTCGGCGTGCGCGCCGACCACGTACGGGATCTGCGGGTCGAGGAAGAAGCTGAACCTGCTCTGGGCGCGGTCCCAGTCGTAGCGCATGGCGTCGACCGCTTCGGGGATGACGCGGCTCGCGAACTTCAGGACGGTCGGGGGCTCGGCGCCCGTCGCGGAGGGCGCGGGGCTCTCGTCGGCCAGCAGCGCGACGGCCGCCGCGCCGTCGCCGAACAGGCTGTTGACGACCGCGGTCCGCATCGTCGAGTCGACCGTGTAGGCGGCGGAGCATGCCTCCACGCAGAGCACGACGGCGAGTTCCCCGGGGTGGGCCGTGGCCCAGCCGGCCACCACGCCGAGGGCGTTGAGGCCCGCGTTGCAGCCCATGCCGACGATGTCGGTGCGCGAGCAGTGGCGGTCGATGCCCAGTTCGCGGATGAGCAGGGCGCTGATGCCGGGCGTGAGGAGACCGGTGGAGGTCACACAGCACAGGTGGCGCAGGTCGGACAGCTCGGCGCCCGCCTCCTTGAGGCAGGCGCGCAGTGCCTCGCCGCCCATCTCCAGGGCCAGTGCCCTGTGCTTGTCGAGCAGGTCGCCCTGGGACTCGGGGGTGCGGACGCCGTGTGCGTCCTGTGCGGGGAGGGTGAGGTTGCGGCGCTCGATGGCGCTGTTGAGGAAGACGGAGCGCACCTTGGGGTCGGTGATCCCGAAGGCGTCAAGCACTTCCCGCTGCGTGTAGGAGGCGGGGGTGACGGCCGTGCCCACTCCGGTGAGGCGAGGGCGGGTGGCGAGGGACGTGGTGGTCATCGGAAGGTCCACCCCCACATGCGTGGTTTGCTGCGCGGATGCCGCGTGCTGCCGTTCACGGTCAGGTCCCCTCTCGTGTGGCGGAGGCTCGTGCGCTCTCGGACTCGATGAACCGCACGAGCCGTGCGACGCCCTCGCCGATCTGGGCGGGCGTCAGATAGCTGGTCGACAGGCGGATGCCGTGCAGGCCTCCGCCGCCGGGGTGGAAGTACGTCATCGGCGTCCAGATGACGCCGTGGTCCTGCGCCGAGCGGATCAGCGCGGCGTTGTCCGCGCGGAAGGGCACCCGCAGGGTGAGGAAGAAGCCGCCGGTGGGCTCGTTCCACCGCACGCCCAGGGCCTCGCGGCGCTCCGGCGGCAGGTGGGCGTCGAGCTCCCTGAGCGTGGCGCGCATGGCGTCTCCGTAGTACGCGGACGCCGCGCTGTTGAGCTCAGAGATCTTGCCGCCCGCCGCGAGGAGCGTGCCCGCCACGGCCGCCTGGCTGAGCGACGAGGTGTTGACCGTCACCATGCTCTTGATCTTGGCGAGGTCGTCCGCGAGCAGGCCGGTGCGCCCGGACGCGTCGACGACGGGCTGGTCGGCGACGACGAACCCGACGCGGGCGCCGGGGAACACCGTCTTGGAGAAGGAGCCGAGGTGGACGACCGTGTGGGCGCGGTCCTGCGACTTCAGGGTCGGCAGCGGCAGGCCGGGGCTGACCAGGCGGTACGGGCTGTCCTCAAGGATCAGGATGCCGTGCCGTGCGGCGAGTTCGAGGAGCTCGGCGCGGGCCCGCGGGCCCATGGTGGTCCCGGACGGGTTCGAGTGGTCGGGGACGACGTAGAAGGCGCGGGGCCTGCGTCCGCGGGCCCGTTCGTTCCTGATCGCCGCCTCCAGGTCGGCGCAGGACACGCCGTCCTCCCGCTCCTCCACGGGGGTCACGGCGATGTCCAGGAGGCGGGCGGCGCCGGTGATGCCGACGTAGCAGGGGCTGGAGACGAGGAGCACGTCGTCGGGTCCTGTGATCAGGGCGCGCAGCACGAGGAGCATGGCTTCCTGCGCGCCGACCGTCACCACGATGGACTCGGCCGGTACGTCGATGTTCTCGTCGGCGCGCAGCGAGTCGGCGATGATCTCGCGGATCAGGCCGGCGGTGGGCCCGTACTGGTACATGGCGGTCCGCACCTGCTGGGGCGAACTCCCCTGTTCCTCCAGGTGGTTGAGGTAGCGGCGCAGGTGGGTGAAGATCTGCTCGCTGTCGAAGAACCCGTCGTAGGGGCGTCCCGGCGCGAAGGAGATCGCCTCGGGGTAGCGGGTGGTGATCTCGTTGAGGAACGTCATCGTGTCCAGGACCGGGTCGGACACGCTGGCGTGCAGTTCGCTCCTGTGCAGCGGCCGTGCGGCCGGGGGCGGCGCCGGATCGGCGGGGCGGGGTCCGGTGCGGACGAGGCCGGGGCCGATGTCCGCGACCGTGGCGGTGCCGGTGAACGTCATCGCGTCGCCCAGCTCCCGTACGAGGACGTCGAGCACCTCCGCCACGCCCGCGCGCCCGCCGGCCCGCAGCCCGTGCAGGACCGGGCGTCCCGCGAACACCGCGTCGGCTCCGGCGGCGACCGCCGTCAGCACGTCGGCGCCGCGCCGCACCCCACCGCTCAGCAGGACCGGGCAGCGTCCCGCCACGGCCTCCGCGATACCGGGGAGCGCGTCGAGGGAGGTGACGACGACGCCGTCGGCGCCGCTGTCCAGGGCGCGCAGCGCGTCGCTCGTGGTGCGCACGCCGGCGACGAGCAGCGGCAGGGCGGTCGCGGCGCGGAGACGGTCCACGTCGGGCCAGTCGGCGCGGGCGTCGAGCAGGGAGCGTACGTCGCTCAGCGCGCCCTGGCGCGCGAGGTTGGCGGGGGCCGCGGCCCTCTTGAAGCGGGTGTCGTCGAGGCCGCCCAGCGCGAGGAGCACGGCGCCGAACCCGGCGCCCTCGGCGTGTTCGGCGAGCTGCCGCTCGGTGGTCCGGTCCCGGAAGGCGTAGGTGCGCAGCCACGGCGGGACCTCGGTGGCGGAGGCGAGCTCGGTGAAGGTCCGTTCGGCGAAGGCGCCCACGACACACGGAAGTTGGGCCGCTCCGGCCGCACGGACCACGGCGAGTTCGCCGCCGGGACGTGCGGGGGCGTGGAGCGGCCCGACGATCAGCGGTGCCGGCCACGCGCGGCCGAGGACCTTCACGGTGGTGTCGGGCGGCCCGGCGGTTCCCGTACCGCCCTGTCGCAGCCCTCTGCGCTCGAACGCCTCGCGGTTCGCGGCCGATGCGCCGCTGTCGGCCGTCTGTTCCGGCATGAATGTCTCCCCGGCGTCCGGAAGTTATCGGGAAAGTGCTATCCGTCGCTCAGAGTCACACGGTTCTCGACGGACCAACAACGCGTCCAACCGGCCGATTCGCACAGTTGGACAGGCGCGGACACGCACGGACACGCCGGAACATGCTCGCCGATGGTCACTGTGGGCGACGGCCGGATCGGACCGTGTCGGCGAGCAGCACTCCATCGAGATCGCGGTCGAGGTCGCGGGCGCGGTCGAGCGCGTTGTCGGGGTCGCGGCCGGGCATGTCCTCCGGGTCGCGGCCGGGCGTGTCCTCGGGGTCGCGGTCCCCTTCTCGTACGACATCCCAGCCTCCGGCGTCGAGCACGGCCACGAGGCGGTCGGCGGTGCGCGCCGGAACGCCGAAGCGTACGGCGAACCCCGAGAGGGCCGGGACGCCCGCGGGGCCCACGCTCTCGACACAGGCGTCGTCCGCGGCCACCCCCGCCTCCGCCGCGGCGGCGAGCAGCCGCGCCAGCTCTCCGGGGCGGTCCGCGACGGCGACCCGCACCCGAGAGCCCCCGGACGCCCCGCCGTGCCGGGTGTCCGGGATCTCCGCGAGGCCGGAGATGCCCCGGTCGAGGAGGTCCACGAGCGTGCGCATGCCGTGGTCGCGCCCGCTGTCGCCGGGCCTGGCGAGCGCGTCCAGCGCCGGCACGAGCCGGGAGAGGTCCGTGTGCAGGTCCTTCAGGACGCCGGCGATCGCCGGGGCGTTGGCCTGCAGGATGTCGCCCCAGAGCCGCGAGTCGCCGCCCGCGATACGGGTGGCGTCGCGCAGGCCCTGTCCGGCGAGGCTCGGCAGGTCGGCCGGGCCCTCGCGCAGCCTCGCGGCCATCAGACTGGCCATCAAGTGAGGCACGTGGGAGGTCACTGCCACCGCGGCGTCGTGATCCCGGCTGTGCATCACGACCGGGACGGCCTCGCACAGGGCGACCAGTTCCAGGGCGCGGTCGAAGGCATCGTCGGAGGTCAGCCGGGACGGGGTGAGCACCCAGTTGCGGCCGCGGAAGAGGTCGGCACGGGCGGCGAGGGGGCCGGAGCGCTCGCGGCCCGCGAGCGGATGCCCGCCGATGTAGCGGTGCGGGTCGGGGGCGCGGCTCAGGGCGGCCCGCTCGGGGCCCGCCTTCACCGACGCCACGTCGGTGTACGTCGCGGCGAGCCCGCGCTCCTGCGCCTCGGCGAGCACGGCGCCCACCTGGCTGGGCGGGACGGCGATCACGGCCAGGTCCACCGGTTCCCCCGGGACGTCCGCGATGCCGGCGCCGAGGGCGGCGGCGGTGCGGGCCGCGGCGGGGTCGCGGTCGGCGAGGAACACCGTGACGCCGTGCCGGCTCACCGCCAGGGCGACGGAGGTCCCGATCAGGCCCGTGCCGATGACGGCCATGGTGCGCATCACTAGTCATCACCCGCTCGAAAGGCACCGACCATAAACGGAAAGGCCCGCCGATTTTACGGCCGGAATCTCGCCCCTGTATTTCACCGCCGACTTCTTGGACGGTGTGCGTCCTGGACACCGGCTGGCCGTCCATTGCGCGCTTGGCCAAATCCGAAAGCGGATCGTAGAGTCCAGAAGCTCATTTATCTCCGGATCTGGAGACACCCATGAGGGATTTACCGGAAGCAGCAGAATCAGCGGAATCACCAGAAGCAGCGGATCCGCTCGCGGATCTCTCCATGGACTACGTGGAGATGTACGTCGAGGACCTGGAGGCGGCCGTCGCGCACTGGACCGACCGGTACGCCTTCACGGTCGTCGGCACCGGCACGTCCGCGGACCACCGCGGCGCGACCGTGCGGCACGGGCGGATCACGCTCGTCCTGACCCAGGCGACGTCGGAGCTGCACCCCGCGTCCGCGTACGTCATGAGCCACGGGGACGGCGTCGCGGACATCGCGCTGCGCACGGCCGACCCCGATGCCGCCTTCCACGCCGGGCTCGCACGCGGCGCGATCGCCCACCGGTTCCCCCGCCGGCGCACGGAGAGCGGTACGGCCGGGTCCCCGGCGTTCCGCGGTTTCGGGGACCTGGTCCACACGCTCGTGCGGAAGGGTCCCGACGAGGGTCCCGGACTGCCCGTCGGCCACGTTCCGGTGCATGGCGCGGAGTCGGACACCGAACGGTCAGACGCGGTCGGCCTGTTGGAGCTCGACCACGTCGCCGTGTGCCTGCCGGCGGGCGACCTCGACGCGATGGTCGCGTACTACCGCGATGCCCTGGGCTTCCGGTTCGTCTTCGAGGAACACATCGTCGTGGGCACGCAGGCCATGGAGTCGAAGGTCGTGCAGAGCCGCTCCGGCACGGTGACCCTGACCCTCATCGAGCCCGACACCTCGGCCGCCACGGGCCAGATCGACGAGTTCCTCAAGGGCCACCAGGGCGCGGGCGTCCAGCACCTGGCGTTCTCCTCGCGGGACGCGGTCGACTCCGTGCGGGCGCTGTCCGGGCGTGGTGTCTCGTTCCTGCGCACCCCGGCCTCGTACTACGACCTCCTCGGGCAGCGCGTGGAGCTCGGCGAGGAGCGGCTGGCCGACCTGCGGTCGACGCACGTCCTCGCGGACGAGGACCACGACGGGCGGCTCTTCCAGATCTTCACCGCCTCGACCCATCCGCGGAAGACGCTGTTCTTCGAGGTCATCGAGCGCCAAGGCGCCGCGACCTTCGGCAGCGCGAACATCAAGGCGCTCTACGAAGCGGTGGAACTGGAGCGGACCAAGCAGCGTGGCTTCGACCAGCGATGACCGCGCCGTGCACCCCGAGCACCTGCACTGCCTCGCCGACGCCGAACGCGCCGCCGCCGCCGTACTGCCCGCCGCCGTCCGCGACTTCCTGGCCGGGGGCAGCGGCGCCGAGGTGACGCTCGACGCCAACCGCACGGCGCTGGACCGGGTCTTCGTGGTCCCTCGCGTGCTCCGGGACGTGTCGGCGTGCACGACGGGGACGACGCTGCTCGGGCGCCCGGCCCGGCTGCCCCTCGCGCTCGCGCCGGTCGCCTACCAGCGGCTCGTGCACGCCGAGGGGGAGCTGGCCGCCGCCCGGGCGGCGCGGGAGGCCGGGGTGCCGTTCACCGCGAGCACGCTCAGCAGCGTCCCCGTCGAGCGGCTCACGGCGCTCGGCGGGGCCGTCTGGTTCCAGCTCTACTGGTTGCGCGAGGCGGGCCGCTCCCTCGACCTGGTGCGGCGGGCCGAGGACGCCGGCGCCGAGGCGATCATGCTCACGGTCGACGTGCCGTGGATGGCACGGCGACTGCGCGACGTGCGCAACCGGTTCGCGCTGCCCGGCCGCGTGCGCGCCGCCCACTTGGCGCAGGGCCCGTCCGCGGCACACCGGACGCCGTCCGGTCCCGGTCACGCGTCGGCGCTGGCCGCGCACACGGCGGCCGTGTTCTCACCCGCCCTGACGTGGTCGTCGGTGGAGGCATTGCGGGAGCGCACCCGGCTGCCGCTGGTCCTGAAGGGGATCCTGGCGGCCGAGGACGCGGTGCGCGCCGCCGCGTGCGGGGTGGACGCCGTGGTGGTGTCCAACCACGGCGGCCGCCAGCTGGACGGTGCCGTGCCGAGCGTCGACGCGCTGCCGGAGGTGGTGGCCGCTGTCGCCGGACGCTGCGAGGTCCTCCTGGACAGCGGCATCCGCAGCGGTACGGACGTGCTGCGGGCGCTGGCGCTCGGCGCGTCCGGCGTCCTGGTGGGCAGGCCCGCGCTCTGGGGCCTGGCCGTCGGCGGCGAGGGCGGGGTGCGGCGAGTCCTCGACCTGCTGGCGGACGAGTTCCGGGACGCCCTGGGCCTCGCGGGGTGCGTGAACGCGGCCGCCGCGCGCGAACTGCGGACGGTACGGCACGACGGCTGAAGGAAATGCGAACGGCCGCCGCGGAATGCCGGAATCGATTCGCCCCGGCACGGAGAAATGCTTCCCCGAAACAACCGACCGGCGGCGGCGCGGCGAACAGCGGCACGATTGGCAGTCGGCCGAGAGCGCGGCCTAGAATCGTGGGGTTTGCCCCCGAGCCGCGTACGGAGCCCCGCCCATGCACAGCCCCCACGATCCGTTCGTACGTGTCCGGGGTGCCGGGGAGCACAATCTGCGGGGTGTCGACGTGGACATTCCGCGCGATGTCCTGGCCGTCTTCACGGGTGTGTCCGGCTCCGGGAAGTCCTCGCTCGCGTTCGGCACGATCTACGCGGAGGCGCAGCGGCGGTACTTCGAGTCCGTCGCCCCCTACGCCCGGCGTCTGATCCATCAGGTGGGAGCGCCGAAGGTCGGCGAGATCACCGGTCTGCCGCCCGCGGTCTCGCTCCAGCAGCGCCGCTCGGCGCCGACGTCCCGCTCGTCCGTCGGCACGGTCACCACCCTCTCCAATTCCCTGCGGATGCTCTTCTCGCGTGCGGGCCGCTACCCGGAAGGCGCGGAGCGGCTCGACTCGGACGCCTTCTCGCCCAACACGGCGGCCGGCGCCTGCCCCGAGTGCCACGGTCTGGGCCGCGTGCACCGCACCACGGAGGAGCTGCTCGTCCCCGACGCCTCGCTGTCCATCCGGGACGGCGCCATCGCGGCCTGGCCCGGCGCGTGGCAGGGCAAGAACCTCCGCGACGTGCTCGACGCGCTCGGGTACGACGTGGACCGGCCGTGGCGCGAGCTCCCTCAGACGGAGCGCGACTGGATCCTGTTCACGGACGAGCAGCCGGTCGTGACCGTGCACCCGGTGCGCGAGGCGGGCCGCATCCACCGCCCCTACCAGGGCACGTACATGAGCGCACGGCGCTATGTCATGAAGACCTTCTCGGACTCCAAGAGCCAGACGCTGCGCACCAAGGCCGAACGGTTCCTGGCGAGCGCGCCGTGTCCGGCGTGCGGCGGGAGCAGGCTGCGTCCGGAGGCGATGGCGGTGACGTTCGCGGGCCGCACGATCGCCGAGCTCGCCGCGCTGCCGCTGTCCGAGCTCGCCGACGCCCTGACCGGGGCGGCGGACACGTCCGAGACGGCGCACGTCCTGACCGAGGACCTGCTCGCCCGCATCGCGACCGTCACCGAGCTCGGTCTCGGCTACCTCAGCCCGGACCGCGCCACGCCCACCCTGTCGGCGGGCGAACTGCAACGCCTGCGCCTCGCGACGCAGCTGCGTTCGGGGCTCTTCGGAGTCGTGTACGTCCTGGACGAGCCGTCGGCGGGACTGCATCCGGCCGACACGGAAGCCCTGTTGACGGTCCTCGACCGGCTCAAGGCGGCAGGCAACTCGGTCTTCGTCGTGGAGCACCACCTCGATGTCGTACGGCACGCGGACTGGCTCGTCGACGTCGGGCCGCACGCGGGCGAGCACGGCGGGCGGGTCCTGCACAGCGGCCCGGTGGCGGAGCTCGAAGGCGTCGAGGAGTCGGCGACGGGCCGTTTCCTGTTCGACCGTGCCGCCCCGCCCGTACGTGAAGTGCGCGCCCCGCAGGGCTGGTTGAAGGTCGGCCCGGTCACCCGGCACAACCTGCGCGGGGTGACGGCGGAGATCCCGCTCGGCGCCTTCACGGCCGTCACGGGCGTGTCGGGTTCGGGCAAGTCCACGCTCGTCGGTGAGATCACCGAGGACCTGCCGGGAGTCGGGCGGCTGGTCTGCGTCGACCAGAAGCCGATCGGGCGCACCCCGCGCTCCAACCTCGCCACGTACACCGGGCTCTTCGACGTCGTGCGCAAGGTCTTCGCCGGGACGGACACGGCGAAGGAACGCGGTTACGGGGTCGGCCGCTTCTCCTTCAACGTGGCGGGCGGCCGCTGTGAGACCTGTCAGGGCGAGGGTTTCGTCAGCGTCGAGCTGCTCTTCCTGCCGAGCACCTACGCGCCCTGCCCCGACTGCGCGGGCGCCCGCTACAACCCCGAGACGCTCGAAGTGACGTACCGGGGAAGGAACATCGCGGAGGTGCTCGACCTGACCGTCGAGGCCGCCGCGGACTTCTTCGCCGACACCCCGGCCGTCGTACGCAGCCTGCGCACGCTCCTCGACGTCGGCCTCGGCTATCTGCGCCTCGGCCAGCCCGCCACGGAGCTGTCGGGAGGCGAGGCCCAACGCATCAAACTGGCCGGCGAGTTGCAGCGTGTCCGGCGCGGCCACACGCTCTACCTCTTGGACGAGCCCACGACGGGCCTGCACCCCGCCGACGTGGAAGTCCTCGTCCACCGTCTGCACGAACTGGTCGACGGCGGCAACTCCGTGGTCGTCGTCGAGCACGACATGGCAGTCGTCGCGGGCGCGGACCGGGTCATCGACCTCGGACCGGAGGGCGGCGACCGGGGCGGACTCGTGGTGGCGGCGGGCCCACCTACGGAGGTGGCACGCGCGGAGGGCAGCCGCACCGCGCCGTATCTGGCACGGGCGCTGGCGGGCGGCGCCTGATCCGAACGGGGCCGAGCGCTGCCGGCCGGGACCGCAGCACCTCCGCACAGGGCCGAAACGGCGCCTTGTGGCGAACGGCGGGCCCGGCCGATCCTGACGCAACACGTGTTGTCAACTCGTGTTGCCCACCTGCCAGTCAGCAGGTTCTGGTGCACGCCCACCCGCACGCGGGAGGCCCCGCATGGCGACGAGACTGGACGTGGCGCGGCTCGCGGGCACATCGCCCTCGGTCGTCAGCTACGTGGTGAACAACGGGCCGCGGTCCGTCGCGCCCGCCACGAGGGAGCGCGTCCTCGCGGCCGTCCGGGCGCTCGACTACCGGCCGAACGGAGTCGCCAGGTCGCTGCGCATGCGCCACACGATGACGCTCGGCCTGGTCGTGCCGGAGCCTGCTCACGGAGGACCGCAAGCGGCAGGGGCTGGTCCTCGACCTGTCCCTCGCGGCGAACGTGACGCCGGCCGCGACCGGGCGGGTGTCACGGGCGGGGCTGCTGCGGCGGCGTGCGGAGGACCGGATCGCGCGCGGGACGGTCGAGCGGCTGCGGGTACGGACGCCCGGGGTGCGCGCCGTCGTCCGTACGCTGTCCGGCGGCAATCAGCAGAAGGTCGTCCTCGGCCGCTGGCTCCTCGCCGGTACCGACGTGCTGGTGGTGGACGAGCCGACGCGCGGGATCGACGTGGGCGCGCGGTACGAGATCCACCAGCAGCTCGTCGACCTCGCCGCCGACGGCAAGGCGCTCCTGGTCGTCTCCTCCGACCTGCCGGAGCTGATGGGCATCTGCGACCGCCTGCTCGTCTTCTCGCGGGGCCGCGTGGCGGGCGAGGTGGCCCGCGCCGACTTCGACAGCTCGCACATCCTGGAGCTGGCGTACTCCGGATACACGAACGGTACGACTGCCGCTGACGGTACGACCCACACGGACGGCACGACGGGCACGGACGGCACGACCGGGACGACCGGCACGACGAAGGGGGCCCGCGCGTGACCTCCGCTCCCCCGTGCCCCATCGACGACCGGTCCACCGTCGGCTCCCTCACCCGCCGGGCGATGGGCGAGGCCGGCACCGGGATCGCACTGCTCGCCCTCGTGGCGGTCTTCACACTCGCCGCGCCCAAGTTCGCCACGACAGGCAACTTCACCAACATCGCCACCGAGATCACCCTCAACACGATGCTGGCGGTGTGCCTGACCTTCGTGATCCTGGTCGGCGGCATCGACTTGTCGGTGGGCTCGGTGATGGCGCTCTCCGCGCTCGTCGCGGGCGACGTCCTCACCCGGCTCGGCTGATCGCTCCCCGCGCGTTCCGCGGATCACCCGCCCCGGTAGGCGTCCCGCAGCCGCGCCTTCGCGAGCTTGCCGGTGGGTGTGCGCGGCAGGCTGTCGGTGAAGTCGACGGTGCGCGGGGCCTTGTAGTGCGCGAGCCGTTCGCGAGCGAAGTCGATGAGCTCGCGCTCCAGTCGCGGGCCCGCCTCCACGCCCCGCTCGACCTGGACGACCGCCTTGACCGCCTCCCCCATCTCGGCGTCGGGCACGCCGACCACCGCGACGTCGGCGACGGCCGGGTGCAGCACGAGGACGTCCTCCGCCTCCTGCGGGTAGACGTTCACACCACCCGAGATGATCATGAAGGCCTTGCGGTCGGTGAGGAACAGATAGCCGTCGTCGTCGACATGGCCGATGTCGCCGGTGGTCGTCCAGTTCTCGTGCTCGGGGTGCCGGGCCTCGCGGGTGCGGGCCTCGTCGCCGTGGTAGCGGAAGGAGGGTTCCTCGCGCTCGAAATAGACCGTGCCGGTCTCGCCGGGCGGCAGGACGCGCCCCTCCTCGTCGCAGATCCGCAGCGTTCCGAGGAACCCGTCGCGCCCGACGGACCCTGGCTTGCGCAGCCACTCCTCGGGCGAGATGAAGGTGATGCCGTTCCCCTCGGTCGACGAGTAGTACTCGTACAGGACCGGCCCCCACCACTCCATCATCCGCCGCTTGACCTCGACGGGGCAGGGCGCGGCGGCGTGGATGGCCGTCTTCATCGACGACAGGTCGTAGCGTTCGCGCACCTCCATGGGGAGCTTCAACATGCGGACGAACAT
Source organism: Streptomyces venezuelae (assembly GCF_008642315.1). Classification (NCBI taxonomy): domain Bacteria; kingdom Bacillati; phylum Actinomycetota; class Actinomycetes; order Kitasatosporales; family Streptomycetaceae; genus Streptomyces; species Streptomyces venezuelae. The sequence goes on from NZ_CP029192.1 coordinate 825,542, forward strand.
CGTCGGCACCCACTGGCTGTGCGTCACCCGATGGCGCTGGACCGCCGCGAGGGCCGCCTCTGCGTCGAAGGACTCCATGAGGACGACGGTGCCGCCGAGCGCGGTCACCACACCGCAGAACCGCAGCGGCGCCGCGTGGTAGATCGGCGCGGGCGAGAGATAGACGGTGTCCTCGCCGAAGCCGTACATCGTCTGGAAGACCACCGTGTATGTCGTCGGCTGATCCCGTACGTCCCCTTCGGGAAGCCTCGGTTCGATGCCTTTGGGACGGCCGGTGGTGCCGGAGGAGTAGAGCATGTCGGTGCCGAGCGGCTGCCGTTCGGGCGGCACGGCTGAGGCGGCGTCCAGTGCCTTCTCGTACGATCCGTCGTCGAGCCCGAGCACGAGCGACGGTCCTCCCGCCAACTCCCTCACCCTCCGGCCCAGTTCGTCGAGCGAGCCGGAGACGACGAGCGCGCCCGCGCCGCAGTCGCGCACGATGTACGCCGCCTCGTCCGCCCTCAAGTGGTGGTTGACGGCGGTGAGATAGAGCCCGGAGCGCATGGCCGCCCAGTAGACCTCCAGGGCGCGCGGGTCGTTGTCGCAGAGCAGGGCGAGGTGATCACCCCGGCGCAGACCCGCGGCCCGCAGATGATCCGCGAGCCGCAGGGAACGATCTTCGAGTTGTCCGTAGCCGATGGCCCGTGTGCCGTCGGCGGTGACGACGGCCGGCCTGGCGGGGTCGTACGCTCCCGGATACATGGTCCGAAGCTACGCGCCCCCCGCGACGGGTGGAACCGTGCCTACCGGCTGACCTTCCGGTTGGCCCGGAGCCACTCCTTGTTCATGCCGGTGATGGAGAAGAGGGGGATGCCCTTGGGGCAGGCGGTGGCGCATTCGCCGGTGAGGGTGCAGCCGCCGAAGCCTTCGGAGTCCATCTGGGCGACCATGTCCAGGACGCGGGTCTCGCGTTCGGGTGCGCCCTGTGGCAGGACGTTGAGGTGGTTGACCTTGGCGGAGGTGAACAGCATCGCGGAGCCGTTGGGGCAGGCCGCCACGCAGGCGCCGCAGCCGATGCACTCGGCGTGTTCGAAGGCGTAGTCGGCGTCCGGCTTGGGCACCGGTGCGGCGTGGGCCTCGGGGGCGGAGCCGGTGTTGGCGCTGATGTAGCCGCCGGACTGGATGATCCGGTCGAAGGAGGAGCGGTCCACCACCAGGTCCTTGACGACGGGGAAGGCCGCCGCGCGCCAGGGCTCGATGTCGATGGTGTCGCCGTCGCGGAAGGAGCGCATGTGCAGCTGGCAGGTGGTGGTGCGCTCGGGGCCGTGCGCGTCGCCGTTGATGACCAGCGAGCAGGCGCCGCAGATGCCTTCGCGGCAGTCGTGGTCGAAGGCGACGGGGTCCTCGCCCTGGACGATGAGGGTCTCGTTGAGGGTGTCGAGCATTTCGAGGAAGGACATGTCGGAGGAGATGCCGTCCACCTGGTAGGTGGACATCGCTCCGTCGGCGTCGGCGTTCTTCTGGCGCCAGACGCGCAGGGTGAGCTTCATGCGTAGCTCCGCTGGGTGGGGTGGACGTACTCGAAGAGGAGGTCTTCCTTGTGCAGGACGGGGGCGGTGCCGGTGTCGGTGAACTCCCAGGCCGCGGCGTAGGAGAACTCCTCGTCCACGCGGGCCGCCTCCCCGTCGGGAGTCTGGGACTCCTCGCGGAAGTGGCCGCCGCAGGACTCGGCGCGGTGCAGCGCGTCCAGGCACATCAGCTCGGCGAGTTCGAGGTAGTCGACGATGCGGTTGGCCTTCTCCAGCGACTGGTTGAACTCCTCACCCGTGCCGGGCACCTTGATGCGCCGCCAGAACTCCTGGCGGATCTGCGGGATCCGCTCCAGCGCCTTGCGCAGCCCCGCCTCGGTGCGCGCCATCCCGCAGAACTCCCACATCACCTCCCCCAGCTCCCGGTGGAAGGAGTCCGGAGTACGGTCACCGTCCACGGCCAGGAGTTTGGCCAGCCGGTCCTCGGTCTCGTCCAGCACCTCGCGGACCACGGGGTGATCGGAGGTCACCTCGTCGGTGTGGGGGTTGCGGGCGAGGTAGTCGTTGATGGTGGAGGGCAGCACGAAGTAGCCGTCGGCCAGGCCCTGCATCAGCGCGCTCGCGCCGAGCCGGTTGGCGCCGTGGTCGGAGAAGTTGGCCTCGCCGACCGCGAACAGGCCCGGCACGGTGGTCTGCAGGTCGTAATCCACCCACAGGCCGCCCATCGTGTAGTGCACGGCGGGATAGATCCGCATCGGCGTGCTGTACGGGTCCTCGTCGGTGATCCGCGCGTACATGTCGAAGAGGTTGCCGTACTTGGCCTCGACCGCCTTGCGGCCCATCCGCTTGATCGCGTCGGCGAAGTCGAGGTAGACGCCCTGCCCGCCCGGGCCCACCCCGCGGCCCTCGTCGCACACGTTCTTCGCCGCGCGCGAGGCGATGTCACGGGGCACCAGGTTGCCGAAGGAGGGGTAGATGCGCTCCAGGTAGTAGTCGCGCTCGGCCTCGGGGATCTCGTTGGCCGGCCGGTCATCACCCTTGGCCCTGGGCACCCAGATCCGGCCGTCGTTGCGCAGCGACTCACTCATCAGCGTCAGCTTGGACTGGTGATCACCGGTACGCGGAATGCAGGTCGGGTGGATCTGGGTGAAGCACGGATTGGCGAAGTACGCGCCGCGCCGGTGCGCCCGCCACACCGCGGTCGCGTTGGAGTTCATCGCGTTGGTCGACAGGTAGAAGACGTTGCCGTAACCGCCCGAGGCCAGCACCACCGCGTCCGCGAAATACGTCTCGATCTTCCCCGTGACCAGATCCCGGGCCACGATGCCGCGCGCCCGCCCGTCAACGACGATCACATCCAGCATCTCGGTGCGCGGATGCAACTCCACATTCCCCGCCGCGATCTGCCGCGACAGCGCCTGATAGGCCCCCAGCAGCAACTGCTGGCCCGTCTGCCCGCGGGCATAAAACGTCCGCGACACCTGGACGCCGCCGAAGGAGCGGGTGTCGAGCAGGCCGCCGTACTCGCGGGCGAAGGGCACACCCTGCGCCACGCACTGATCGATGATCTCCACGGAGATCTGCGCCAAGCGGTGCACGTTGGACTCCCGGGCGCGGAAGTCGCCGCCCTTGACGGTGTCGTAGAACAGCCGGTGCACCGAGTCACCGTCGTTGCGGTAGTTCTTCGCCGCGTTGATGCCGCCCTGCGCGGCGATCGAGTGCGCCCGGCGCGGGGAGTCCTGATAGCAGAACTGCACCACGTGATAGCCCTGTTCGGCCAGCGTCGCCCCGGCCGACCCGCCCGCCAGACCGGTGCCGACCACGATCACCGTGTGCTTGCGCCGGTTGGCCGGGTTGACCAGCTTCGCCTCGAAACGGCGAGTGTCCCACCGCTCGGCGATCGGCCCGGCAGGAGCCTTGGCATCCACGACCGGCTCACCAGTCACATACTCGGCAAAGGCACTCATCTAGCTCACCACTCCGGTCATGACACCCACGGGAACAGAAACGAAACCGACCGTCAGCACCAACGCGAGCCCATTGGCGAGGGGCTTGAGGACGCGGTCGCGGGTCGCGGTGCCGACGCCCAGGGTCTGCGCGGCGCTCCAGAGTCCATGCCGCACATGGAAGCCGACGGCGACCACGGCGACGATGTAGACGACGTTGCTGTACCAGGTGGAGAAGGTGTCGATGACGTTCTGGTACGGCTTCAGGTGCTCGTAGTCGCCGGGGTGCACGGTGCCGGTCGTCAGGTCGAGGATGTGCCAGACGATGAAGAGGGCGATGATGATGCCGCCCCAGCGCATGGTGCGGGTCGCGAAGCTCGCCTCGCGCCGCTTGTGCACGTACTGGGTGGGGCGCGCCTTGATGTCGCGGCGGCTCAACTGGTACGCGCAGACGCCGTGCGCCACCACGGAGACGACGAGCACGACGCGGAACAGCCAGAGTGACCACTCGTAGTGCATGACGGGCTCGCCGAGGGTGCGGAGCCAGTGCGCGTAGTGGTTGATCTCCGCGGGGCCGAAGAAGATCTTCAGGTTCCCGATCATGTGCAGGAACAGGTAGAGCAGCATGATCAAGCCGCTGACCGCCATCACCGTCTTCTTGCCGATGGTGGAGTCCCAGAGCGTGCGGGGCGTGGACGGCCGTTTGTCCGTCCGGGTTGCCAGAGCCATGCCAGCGACGCTACGGCCGAAGGTCCCGATCGGTCCAAGAGATGGTTCGGCTCATCTCCATAGCCCGGTCCTATGAAAGCCCGTACCCTCAGGGTATGCAGTTCCAGCAGCTCCACTACTTCGTGGCCGTCGCCGAGACCCGGCACTTCACGCGGGCCGCGGAGGAGGTCCACGTCTCCCAGCCCTCCCTCTCGCAGCAGATCCGGGCACTGGAGAAGGAACTGGGCGCCGAGCTCTTCAGCAGGGCGCGCGGCAACATCACGCTCACCGACGCGGGCGAGGCGCTGCTGCCCCTGGCACGCCGGATCCTCGCCGACGCGGACACGGCCCGCATCGAAGTGCAGGAACTGGCGCAGCTGCGGCGCGGCCGGATCAGGCTCGGCGCGACACCGAGCGTGTGCACGGGCCTGCTCCCCGACGTCCTGCGCGCCTTCCACGACCGCCACCCCGGCATCCAGCTCCTCATCGAGGAGGGCGGCTCGCACGACCTCGTCCGCGAACTGGCACGCGGCGCCCTGGACCTGGCGCTGGTCGTTCTCCCCCTCCCCTCCCCCTCACCGGCCCTGACCACCCTCGAACTGCTCCGCGAGGACCTGGTGGTGGTCTCCGCACCCGGCTCGCGCTCCCTCGGCAACACGGTCCGCATCGCCGACCTCCAGGGCGAACGCCTCGTGATGTTCCGGCACGGCTACGACCTGCGGGAACTCACCGTCTCCGCCTGCCGCGCCGAGGGCTTCGAGCCCGAGTTCGCGGTGGAGGGCGGCGAAATGGACGCGGTACTCGGCTTCGTCCGCGCGGGCCTCGGCGTGGCGGTGGTCCCCCGCATGGTCGCGGAACGCTCGGGCCCCGACCTCCGCATGACCCCCCTGGCCAAACCGAGCCTCCACCGCACCATCGCCCTGGCCCACCGCAGCGACGTGGCACCACCGCGGGCGGCCCGGGAACTCCAGCGGATGCTGCTGGAGCACTGAGAGGCTCCGGTTACGGCAGCCTGCCCGTCTCCGGATCGCGGCCCGTCAGGCAGTACGCGACGCCCGCCGGGCCCCGCATGACGAGCCAGCTGGGGCCGCGTGACACGTACGTGGCGCCGAGTTGTTCGTGCCGGGTGCGGGTCGCGTTCGGGTTCGAGCAGGCCAGGTCCAGGTGGGCTCCGGTGGGGCCCGGGGTGTCCAGGCGTTGGAGGAGGAGGCGGAGCGGGAGGGTCGGTGGGGGTGTCACGCGATGGAATTCGGGGCGGGCGGCCGGCGTGGAGTCCCAGCGCGTGAGGGTCGCCCAGAAGGTGATCTCCGCTTCGTACGACTCCGGGGGGATGTCCACGCACACCTGGTCCAGGCGGCTCACCGCGCCGTCGGGGGCGGTGAGCGGTGCCGGGCGTGAGGTCTCGCCCGACCAGGGGACCAGGCAGAAGAGGAGGCCGGCCGGGGAGCGGAGCACCTCGAGGCCGTCCTCCGCGTGGACCGGGGCGGCGCCGAGGGCGCGCGCCTCGGCCGCGGTGACGGCGATGTCGTCGACGGCGAGGTCCAGGTGTGTGCCGCCCGGACCCGCCACGGCCTGCGCCTTCACGCACGCGTCGGCGGGGTCCGTGGGCAGCAGTGTGACGAACTCGCCGGCCTCGCCGCGGGGTGCGGAGAGGCGCGAGCCCGTGGCCGTCGCCCAGAAGGCGGCCGCCTCGGCGAAGCGGTCGCGCGGCCGGTCGATGAACGCGTACGCCCAGCGGATCACGCCGCGGCCCCGATCGCCGTCGTGATCGGCGCGTTCGTCCTCACCGCTCAGCCCGTCGCGTCCGCGAGTGCCAGTTCGTGGAGCCGGTCCGGCGGGCCCGGGCGGGCGTAGTACCAGCCCTGTGCCGTGTCGCAGCCGAGCTCCCGCAGCTGGTCCGCCTGGGCGCCCGTCTCCACGCCCTCGACGGTGACCGCCAGGTCGAGGCTGTGGGCGAGCGCCACGATCCCCTCGACGATCTTGAGGTCGACCGGGTCGGCGGGGAAGTGCTGCATGCCCTGGGTGAACGAGCGGTCCAGCTTGAGGACGCTCACCGGCAGGCGGCGCAGGTTGGCGAGGTTGGAGTAGCCCGTGCCGAAGTCGTCGAGGGCGATGTCCACGCCCATCTCGGCGAGCCTGCGCAACGGCTTGAGCAGGTCGTCGTCGGCTCCTATCAGCGCGGACTCCGTGACCTCGAGGCACAGGGCGCCCGGTTCGAGCCCCTCGCGCTCCAGGATGTCGACCGTGTCGGAGACCAGGCCGGGGTGGGTCAGCTGCATCGGCGACAGGTTGACGTTGACGCGCAGCGGGCCGGCCTCGCTGTGGCGTGCCTCCCAGCGGCGGGCCTGGCGGACGGACTCCTCCAGGACCCAGCGGCCGAGCGGCACGATCAGGCCGGTGTGCTCGGCGAGCGGGATGAAGCGGTCCGGGCCGATGATGCCGTGCTGCGGGTGCAGCCACCGCACCAGCGCCTCGGCGCCGCGCACGCTGCCGTCGCCGAGGTGGACGAGCGGCTGGTACTCGATGAAGAACTCGCCGCGCTCCAGCGCGGCGGGCAGCGCGGTGGTGAGGCCGTGCCGGGTGATGGCGCGGGCATCGGCCTCGGGGTCGGCGAGTTCGTAGCGGTTGCCGCCCGCCGACTTGGCCCGGTACATCGTGATGTCGGCGCTGCGCAGGACCTCCGCCGCGCCGCGCTCACCGGCCGGGCCCTCCACGATGCCGATGCTGCCGCGCACGGTCAGTTCACGCCCGTCGACGCGGATCGGGGTGGCCAGGGCGTGCATGATGCGCCCGGCGAGTTCGTCCACCTCGGTCTCGGTGTCGGGACCCGTGGTGAGCGCCACGAACTCGTCGCCGCCCAGCCGGGCCACCATCTCGCCGGGTGCCGTCGCGCAGGACTGCAGCCGGTCGGCGACCTCGACGAGCAGCCGGTCGCCGGCGGCGTGCCCGAGGCTGTCGTTGACGGTCTTGAAGCCGTCGAGGTCGAGGTAGCAGAGCCCGAACCGGGCGTTCTGACCCGCGGAGAGCGCCTTGTCCAGGCGCTCGAAGAACAGGGTGCGGTTGGGCAGCCCGGTGAGTGCGTCGTGGGTCGCCTCGTACCGCAGGCGGAGGTTGAGCAGCCTGCGCTCGGTGGTGTCCTCCATCAGCGCCAGCTGGTACTGCGGCACCCCGTCCGCGTCGCGCAGCAGCGACACCGTGAGGTTGGTCCACAGGACCGTGCCGTCGGGGCGGTAGAAAGCCTTCTCCACGCGGTAGTGCTCCCGCTCGCCGCGCACCAGCTCCTCGTAGAGCTTCCAGACGTGCGGCGAGTCGTCGGGGTGGGTCCACTCCCCGACGTTGCGTCCGCGGAGCTGGTGTTCCAGGCCGCCGAACATACGGATCAGCGCGTCGTTGACCTCGAGGACCATGCCGTCGAGGTCGGCGATGCCGATGCCGATGGCGGCGCCCTGGAAGACGGCGCGGAAGCGTGCCTCGCTGGCGTGCAGGGCCTCCGCGACGGCGCTGCGCGCGTTCAGCGCGGCCCGGGAGATGGCCTCCTGCTCGGCGAGGGTGCGCTCGCGCAGGGCCTGGGCGAAGCCCGCGGCCATGGCGTGCTGGATCCGGGCGGAGCGGGCCCGCAGCTCTTCGCGCGGTCCGTCGCCGCCGCAGTACAGGACCAGGTAGGCGTCGACGCAGTCGAGCGTGCGGCTGAGCGCCTCGGGGTCCGTGCAGTGCGTGCCGATGAGCGCGGCGCCGACGGCCTGGCTCTCCGCCGCGTCGAAGACCCGCTCCTGGAGCGCGTCACTCAACCGCCTGGCGAGCGGCACCAGTTGCTGTTCGAATTCGGGACGGGTCAGCGAGGTGGCCGTCACGGGAAAGATCGCACGGCTCCAGATAGTGGCGAACCGGCGCAGTCTGCCCTCGGGTCCGTCCTGCTCGCCGCTCAACGCTTCCGTCCCACGCCCGCGTATCCCGAGAAGGAGTACGGATCCTCCTCCTCGGGCGCCGTGTCGGGCCGCCAGTGCGGCATCGGCACCAGGCCGGGTTCCACCATGTCGTATCCCTCGAAGAACCGCGCGATCTCGTCGCGCGAGCGCATGATCAGTGGATTGCGGATGTCCTTGTATACACCGACCGTCCGGCCGGCTTGCTCGGGGGGAACGGGGATCCCTTCGTACGAGGCGTGACTGAGGACGACGAGGCTGCCGGGCGCGAGTGCGTCCCGCAGTTCGGCGACCGCCGCGTAAGGATCGTACGCGTCCTCGACGAAGTGGAGGACGGCGACGAGGAGAAGAGCCACCGGACGGTCCAGGTCGAGGACCGATGTGACCTCCGAACTGCCCAGAATGTCCCGGGGCTTGCGCAGGTCCGCGAAGGCGGCGGCAGTGCGCTCGGTGCCCTCCAGCACGGCGCGGCTGTGCGCGACGGCCACCGGGTCGTGGTCCACGTAGACGACGGCGGCCTCGGGGCTGGCCTGCTGCGCCACCTCGTGGACGTTGCCGAACGTCGGGATCCCGGAGCCGATGTCGAGGAACTGGGTGACGCCCTCGCGCACGGCGTGGTGCACCGCCCGGCGCATGAAGGCGCGGTTCGCCTGCATGATCTTCGGGAGCCCCGGCATGAACTCCATCGCCCTGCGGGCCGCCTCCCGGTCCACCTCGAAGTTGTGCGAGCCGCCCAGGTAGTAGTCGTAGATGCGGGAGACGCTGGGCATCGAGAGGTCGATGCCGGGCGGTGCCCAGGCGGGACGCTCCATCAAGACTCCAAGGCGTAGGGGGACGGCGCAGGCGATCCGGTGTTCGAGGGTGAGGCTACTGATCGTCTGCCAAGGGAGCGAGTCAAAACGGAAATTGGCCGTCCGTTCTCGGTCACTGCCTTTGGCAAGTGCCGTGTCCCACACCGTCGACCGGCCCGCCTCCTCCCTGTGATATGGGAGGGGACGGGCCGGTCTGTCCGTGCGCCGTGCCGGGCTACTTGGAGGCGCCCACGGGCTTGCCCTGGGGGCTCGCCGCGTACCAAGTGCCGCCCACGCCCTGCCCGTTGGTGTCTCCGGGCTTCTTGTCGCCGGAGAAGGTGTACAGCGGCCAGCAGTCGATCGTCTGCTGTTTCGCGCCGTCCGGCCGGTCGAACACGGTGAAGCCCTTCTTGAGGATTCCTCGAGTGTCGTTCTTGTCCACGGGCGCCACCACGGGCCACTTGTCGAGGCAGGCGCCGGTGCAGGCGGACTTCATCGGCCAGGCGGAGTCCTTGGTGAAGCGGTAGACCGTCATGCCGTTCTTGTCGACGACGATCTCGCCGAGCTTCGGGTCCTTGCGGGTGGACAGGCCCGCGGGGTCCACGGGGGCGGTTTCGGCCGCGGCGGGCGCCGCCTTCTTGCCGTCCGGGGCGGCCGCGTACCAAGTGCCTCCGACGCCCTGACCCTTGGCGTCGCCCGCCTCGGCGTCCTGCGCGTACCGGTACATCGGCCAGCCGTCGATGGTCAGCTGCTTGGTGCCGTCGGCGGCGGTGACCTCGCCGAGCAGGGATTCGTCGACGCCGGGGGCGGCCTTGGCGCCGTCGGCGGCGACGGCGGGCCACGCCTTGAGGCAGGCGGCGTCGCAGTTGGACTCGGGCGGCTGGGCGGTGTCCTTGTCGAAGCGGTACAGGGTGCGGCCCTCACTGTCGGTGACGACCTTCCCGAGCTTCTTGCTGTCCCACACCGCGAGTTGCCCGGCCGCCTTCGCCTTGGCGCCCGCGCCCTTGTCCGCGGCGCCGGAGTCGTCTCCGTAACCGCCGTAGCCGTCGCCCTTCGCCGGCGCTTCGTTGCCCACGTTCTGCCCGTTCGGGGACTGGTCCCCCTTCTCCTGGCCGCACGCCGTCGTCAGCGCCAGCAGGGCCGCGGCTGTCGCCACGAGCGAGGCGCTCCGCCAGGCCCTGGGGGAACCCCCACTTGGATACAGCATCGTTGACTCCCACTGTCCGCAGAGGTGTCGTGACGCCCGGTTGCGCCACAACATGGCCCTAGGTACGGGGCGGGCCGGGCGGCGCGTTCAACCGCGGTACAAGATTCTTTGCGCGGCGCGGGTGGCGCGGGTGCGGTGCGTGGGGCCGGTGCGGTGGGTGCGGGCTCGTCGCGCGGGCCCTGTTCGAACACCAGCCGGGCCCCGCGCGCCCCGCGTCAAACACCTGACGCCCACGCGTCCTCCCTTCGGGTCATTCGGTGGCTCGGATGGCGTAGCGGGCGTGCGCGGGGCTCATGCTCCTCGTCGTGCACGGAACTCCGCGAGCCTTGTCGCCCCTCGTCACACGCGTGTTGGCGCTCGTCGCGCTCGCCCTGCTGCTCGGCGCGTCGTCGGCCGTCGGCTCGGCGTCCGCCGACGCCTGTGCCTACGCGTCGGTGGACCAGGGCGCCACGGGTGGCGGCACGGTGGCCGTCGCGGGCGACGGCGCCGACTGCCATGCCGGGCCCATCCATCCCCCGAAACCGCCCCCTCCGCCCCCACCCCCGGAACCACCGCCTCCGCCTCCGCCGCCCAAGCCGCCCGCCCCGGAACCGCCCCCGCCGCCCCCGGCTCCCGCACCGCCCGAGCCGTCCGTCCGCCCCGCGGCGCCACCGCCACCGCCTCCGCCTCCCAGGCAGGCCGCGGCACCGGCCCCCGCGCCGAAGCCCAAACCCAAGCCCTCCGCCCGCCCGCCGAAGCCGCCCAAGGCCGAGCCCAAGCCCGTCACATATCCGGAGTACCACGCTCCGCCTCGTAAGCGGCCGCCGCGCCACGGCCCGTCCCTCGTCTCGCTCACCCTGCTCGTCACGGCACCCGCGGTGCTCGCCGTCGCCGCGCTGCGCCCGCGCTGACCGCCGGAGGAATTCATGTCGGAATGGCTTGTTCTCACCCTCGCGATGGTGGCCGCTTGCGGTGTCGTGCTCATCGTGACCCTGCTGCGGCACCGGAGGACCGGCGCGGACTACGACGCCTCGGAGACACCGGACGTCATCGAGTACATGACGATGATGATCGGTGTCGTGTACGCCATCGTGTTGGGCCTGGCCATCGCGGGTGTCTGGGAGGCACGCGGCGCCGCCCAGGAACACGTCCGCGTCGAGGCGCAGTCGTTGCACGAGGTCTCGGAGCGTGCCCGGATCTATCCGGAGGATGTGCGGGAGCGCATTCGGGACGACGTCCACACCTATGTCAGCCATGTCGTGACCACGGAGTGGGACGCGATGAAGTCCAAGGGGGAGCTCACCGACCGGGGCGCGGAGCTCCTGTCGCGCGTACGTCATGACGTGACCGACTACGAACCGAAGTCGGACTTCGAGGCGCAGGCGTACCAGCCGCTGGTCGACTCGGTGGCGGCCGCCGACGACGCGCGCAGCGCCCGTGCCGACAGCGTCGGCGCGACGATGCCCGGTGTGGTCTGGTTCGGCCTGATCACGGGCGGCCTCGTCACCATCGGCATGATCTTCGCCCTGCAGATCCGCCGCACGCCGCGCGAACTGGTCCTCGCCGGACTGTTCTCCGCCCTCTTCGCCTTCCTGCTCTTCCTCATCTGGGACTTCGACGCCCCCTACAGCCGGGGCATCGCGGCGACGGCGGAGCCGTTCAAGGCGCTCTTCCCCGGCCTCGGGGGCTGACCCGGCCGGCCGCAAGGGCGCGGAGAGACCTCAACTCCCCGCGCTCTTGCGGCCGAACCGCAGTCTCCACGGGGTGATCGCCGACTCGGCCTGCACGCGCAGGCTGAGTTTCGACTCGCCGTTGACGCGCTCCTCGAAGGTGATCGGCACCTCGACGATGTGCAGGCCGCGTCGGATCACGCGGTGGTTCATCTCGACCTGGAAGGAGTAGCCGTTGCTCCGCACCGAGGACAGGTCGATCGCTTCCAGCGCCGTGCCGCGCCACGCCTTGAACCCGGCCGTGGCGTCCTTGACGCCGAGCCGCAGGACCGCGTTGACGTAGAAGTTCGCCCAGGCGGAGAGCGCCTTGCGGTGCCAGGACCAGGCGGTGGCGAGCGCGCCGCCCGCCACGTACCGCGAGCCGATCACGACGGCCGGGCCGTCGCCGCCCGCGAGCAGGGTGCGCACCATCAGCGGGAGCGTCTCCGCAGGGTGCGAGAGGTCCGCGTCCATCTGGACCACGACGTCCGCGCCGTCGGCGAGGGCGCGGGTCATTCCGGCCACGTAGGCACGGCCGAGGCCGTCCTTGTGCGTCCGGTGCAGGACGGTGACGGTTCCGGCGGACTCCGCCGCGATCCGGTCCGCGAGGGCGCCGGTGCCGTCGGGCGAACCGTCGTCGACCACCAGGACGTGCAGGTTCGGCAGGGCGAGCGAGGTGAGCAGGCCGACGAGTAGGGGCAGATTCTCCCGCTCGTTGTACGTGGGGACGACCACCACGACCTTCGGGGAGGGCGTGTCGGCGGCCCGGGACGCCTGGCTCACGATCACCCCCCCAATGCGACGCACCGTGCGGTCGGCCTCACCCTACGGCAGGGCTCACGGAATTCCGCCAACTCCGCGCTGGACAGGCTCAGTTGTGTGGCCGATCGCCCGCGATGGCCGTGAACCGCAGTGCGCCGCGGCCCGAAACGGCGCACTCTGGTCCCATGGCCTGGCAATCACCGATCGTCGTCCACCCGCCCGCCGCCGACGGTGGCCGGCAGGTCACTGTGCGCGGACAGGACGCGGGCGTCGCCCGCAGCGACGACGAGCTGACACAACTCCTGCGGCGGGCCGGGCTCGGCGAGGCCGACATCGCGCTCGACGACCCGCACCTCGTCGAGTGGCGCGGCGGCCCGCACGTATGGCCGCACGCCTGAAGCCACCTCCTGACACACGCCGCCCCGCACCGGACACGCCCCCGCCCGCGCGGCACGCCCCCGTCCGCGCGGCACGCGCGCCACCCGGCGGTCTGATTTGCCGCATTCACCCCAATTGTTATCGTTCCTGGGAAGCGAGATACGGAACGGGGACGCGCGTGGAGCGGGTGCCGATGGCCGTCGGGCCGCTGGACTGGTCGCTGGTCGACGGGGCGGTTCCGCTCGCCGTCAAGATCCTCGGCGCTCTCGCCCTCGCCGCGCTCATCCTCTCCCGCGACCGCCGCTGGTGGACCCGGCTGCTCCCGCTCGCCGTGGCCGCGGCGGCGCTGCTGACCCTGCTGGTCGAGCTGACCGTCGACGACTGGTGGCAGCCCTTCCCCGACAAGCTGCCCGGTGATGTCGTCGTGTGGCTCGGGGTGGCGATCCTGGGGGTATGTCTGGCGCTGTTCCGGATGCCCACGCTCCGCTGGCGCGGGCGTGCGGGCGCACTGCTCTCGGGGGTGCTCGTCGTCGTGCTGGGCCTCTCCGAGGTCAACATCCACTTCGACAACTACCCGACGCTGCGGACCATGCTCGGCCCGCAGGACACCGTCAGCCTCAAGGACGCGACGGGCAAGAACGAACCGACGCTCGACGTGCCGGAGGGCAAGGCGCTGTCGGACGTCTGGAAGGCGCCGGCCGGGCTGCCCGGCAAGGGCACCGTCTCCACGGTCTCGATCCCGGGCAAGAAGTCGGGATTCAAGGCCCGCGACGCCTACGTCTATCTGCCGCCGGCCTACCGCGCCTCGCCCCGGCCGCTCCTGCCCGTGCTCGTCCTCATGGCGGGGCAGCCCGGCTCCCCGCAGGACTGGATCACCTCGGGCCAGCTGCCGGACATGATGGACGACTTCGCCGGACGCCACGCGGGGCTCGCGCCGGTCGTCCTGGTGGTGGACCCGCTGGGTTCCCCCTTCGACAATCCGCTGTGCATGGACTCCAAGCTCGGCAACGTGCAGACGTATCTCGCCGACGACGTGCCCGGCTGGGCGGCGAGCCATCTGCAGGCGGCGAAGGACCGGGCGCACTGGGCGGTCTCCGGCCTCTCCAATGGCGGTACGTGCGCCCTGCAGATGGCGGTCAACGCGCCGCGGCGCTACGGCACCTTCCTCGACATCTCCGGCCAGGACGAGCCGACCCTCGGGAGCCGCAAGGAGACCGTGGACGCGGCGTTCGGCGGCGACGAGGCGGCGTACGAGAAGGTCAACCCGATGGACGTGCTCGCGAGGACGAAGTTCCCCGACACCTCCGGAGCCGTCGTCGCGGGGACCGACGACTCGACGTACCGGCCACAGGCGCTCAAGGTGTACGCGGCGGCGAAGAAGGCGGGGATGCGGGTCGAGCTCGTCGAGCTGCCCGGCGGGCACAGCTGGCAGGTGTGGCGCCCCGGTCTGGAGAGGCAGCTCCCGTGGCTCGCGTCCCGCACCGGCCTGACCCCCTGAAGCCACCCTTGAAAGGCTCGCCCGCGAGCCGCCGTCCCCGCCGGACGCGCCCTCGCACACCACCGGCCCCCGTCGTCCGCGCCGCGCCGCGCCGTTCGCCCGACCGGCCCACGTGATTGCCCCGTTCGCGCGACACGGATCGCGGCGCGCCGGGACCGTACCTAGCGTTTCGGGCATCGAGGTGCATTCCAGGCGCCAGCGGAAGAAGGTCCGCAGCTGCTCCTCGGAGACCCGGAGGATTCACCATGCGCGCGATACGCGTCGCTTCGGCCGCTCTGCTCACCGCTTCCGCGCTGGCCCTCTCCGCACCGGCCGCTTCCGCTGCCGCCGTCGGCGAGGAGAACGTCACCGCGTTCGGCTTCAGCATCACCCCCAAGACGGTCGCCGCGGGCGGCCAGGTCACCCTCAACGTCGACGGGTGCGACGACGGCGACACCAAGGTCACCTCGGGCGTCTTCGACGACACCACCATTCCCAAGGGGCAGAAGTCCGCCACCGCCCACGTGTTCTGGGACGCGAAGCCCGGCGCGATGTACGAGGTAACGTTCACCTGCAACGGCAGCAACCCCGGCAGCGACAAGACCGATCTGACCATCGCCACGGGCCGCCCCGACAACAACTCGCACCACAACCAGCACAACCAGCACAACAAGGGCGTCAAGGCCGGTATCGGCGGCAGCCTCGGCGGGCTCGACCTGCACGAGATCGCCCTCGGCAGCGCCCTGATCCTCGGCACGCTGGGCACCGCGTACTACAAGGCCCGTCGGCGCACCGGCGAGGACAACTCCTGATCGGGACCGGGCAGCGCGCGGCCCCCGGGATGTCTCCGGATCCCGGGGGCGCGACGCCGTTCACCTGCCGTGCGAGCAGGGTGGTGCCGGGCGGGGAGCGGAAGGGGGTCGCGCCGGCCCGACTGCGGTACGGGACCGCGTGTCAGATCCTGTTCTCCGAGCGGCGGCGCATCCAGAACACACCGCCACCGAGCAGCGCCGCGGCCACCAGCGCGCCACCGATCGCCATGTCCGTGCCGGTCGCGCCCGACTGCGCGCTGCCGCCGACGCCACCGCGGACTCCGCCGTGGATGACGGTGAAGGCGGCCGGACGGGTCAGCGTCTTGCCGCCGCAGTGGGCCGTGATGTCGTAGGCGCCGGGGCGGGCGTGCTTGTGGACGATCGCGGTCCCGCTGGCCGTCGAACCACCCGCGATCGGGTGCAGGTTCGTGTCCGGGAAGGCGGGCGACGTGATCTTGCTGCCGGCCGTCTGGCAGGACGTCCCGTCGACGGTGACCGTCAGATGCCCCCCTCTCGGGATCACGCTGGGCATCGCCACGATGTTGGTCGGGTCGGCCCAGGCGGACGCGGCCGGGGCGGCGAGCCCGACGGCACCGACGGCCGCCGCGGCGACCGCGAGGGCACGTGTGGTCCGCATACGAGAAGTACGCATGGCAATCCTCCGCGGAAGACGCCCCGGGGATACCGTCCCCGGTCGATCGGCGAGAGCGCCTCCCAGACTGACCCTCAGATGACCTGCGTGGACCCGCATGTCGGGGCTCGGCCGTCCTGGTGAGACGACACGCCGGGGCGCGTCCGCGCAACCCGACATCTCCGCAGGTCACGGACCGTCAGAAAAATCCTGTCCGGCGCGACTCGGATGGCGCACGCCGCGCCCGGTGCCACCCGTTCGCTCCCGCCCTTTCGCACGCCGCGCGCGCCGCGCTTAGCGTTTCGGTACGCGCAACGGACACGGCTCTCCGCCGTGTTCGAGAGGGGATAGAGCATGCCTTCGTCCCATCCGGCCGATGAGTTCGAATTCCAGGACCTGCAGGATTTCCAGGAGGAGGAGAAGCAGAAGAAGCGTGCCCCGTGGGGTGTGATGGCGCTTGTCCTGCTGACCGGACTGGCGCTGATCCGCAACGGTTCCGGGGAATTCGACGTGGGCCCGCCGCAGCCCGCCTCCGCCGCGGCCGCGGACCGCGCGCCCGACGCGAGGGCCGCCGCACCGGTGCCGCTCACGTTCTCGCCGGCCGAGCGCGTGCGCATCAAGGGCATCCGGGTGGACGCGCCCATCATGCAGGTGGGGCTGGACTCCGAGGGATGGGTGGACGCGCCGCCGCCCGAGGACCCGAACCTCGCGGGCTGGTTCACCGGCGCCGTGTCGCCCGGCGAGAAGGGCACGGCCGTGGTGGTCGGCCACGTGGACAACCAGCGGGGCCCCGCCGTCTTCTACGGCCTCGGTTCGCTGAAGAAGGGGAACCACATCGAGGTCGGCCGCGCCGACAAGAAGACGGCGATCTTCGAAATCTACGGCATCGAGGTCTTCGACAAGAACAAGTTCCCCGGAAAGCGCGTCTACGGGAACAGCGGAACTCCCGAATTGCGGGTCATCACCTGCGGCGGCGGTTTCTCCAAGCAGTCCGGATACGACGGGAACGTCGTGGTGTTCGCCCGTCTGGTCGCCGTGCGCTGAGCGGGGCGACCGGACGGGCGGGGACTCGGAACCCGGGGCCTCAGGACATGTAGCGGCTCGGCACCGTGAGGCGGTAGCCGGAGTCGAGCAGCTCCGGCAGGTACGCGTGCAGCGCCTCGACGCTGCCCGAGCGGTTGCCGCCCGCGTCGTGCGAGAGCACCACGACGCCGGGCGCCGCGCCGGCCCGGACGCGCCGCACGATGGTCGCCGCGCCCGGCTCGGTCCAGTCGAGGGTGTCGACGGTCCAGGCGAGCGGCTCCATGCCGAGCTCGGCGCCCAGTTGGAAGGCGTTGCGGTTCCACGCGCCGTAGGGGGCCCTGAACCACTCGGGAGGCTCTCCGGTGGCCTCCTCGATGACGTCGCAGGTGCGCTCCATCTCCGCGCGCATCGCCGCCCGGCCGAGGCGGGGCAGCAGCGGGTGACTCCAGGTGTGGTTGCCGATGACATGGCCGTCGTCGACCATCCGGCGCAGCAGGTCCGCGTTGTCGACGGCCATCTCGCCGCAGACGAAGAACATCGCCCGCACATCGTGCTTGCGGAGCGTGCGCAGGATGTCCGGGGTGTAGCGCGGGTCGGGCCCGTCGTCGAACGAAAGCACCATCGACCGCTCACGCCCCGGCATGCGCAGGATCGGTGCCTTGCGCACCTGGGGCAGGGCCCGTCCGGCGCGTTGAGGGCCGTATCCGGTGATGGGCTGCAGGCGGTACGCGGAGGGCTTGAGGCGGCGTGCCGCGGGCGGGCCCCCGGCGGGTCCGCCCGCGGAGGCGGAGGGGCCGGGGGCGGACGCGCCCTCCGCTCCCCCGCACGCCGCGGTCGTGCCCAGGCCGAGGACCGCGGCGGCGCGGAGCAGGACCCGCCGCCCTGGCGTCAGCTGATCATCTTTCATGACTAATCCGTCGCATGGCGGCAGGCCGGGGCGGGACACCAACACCGGGGCGGCCCCCGAAAGCACCCGTTCAGACGCGGCGGACCAAGGGGAAGGGCAGGGTCTCGCGGATGGTGAGTCCGGTGAGGAACATGACCAGCCGGTCGACGCCGATGCCGAGGCCTCCGGTGGGCGGCATCGCGTACTCCAGGGCGTCGAGGAAGTCCTCGTCGATCTCCATGGCCTCGGGGTCGCCCCCGGCGGCCAGCAGCGACTGCGCGGTGAGGCGGCGGCGCTGCTCGACCGGATCGGTCAACTCCGAGTAGGCGGTGCCCAGTTCCGTGCCGAAGGCAACGAGGTCCCAGCGCTCGGCCAGGCGCGGGTCGGCGCGGTGCTGGCGGGTGAGCGGCGAGACGTCGGTCGGGAAGTCCTTGTAGAAGGTGGGCAGCTGGGTCTTCTCCTCGACCAGCCGCTCGTACATCTCCAGGACGACATCGCCCCGGCCGTCATCCGTCGTGTACGGCACGTCCGCCCGGTCACAGTGACGGCGCAGGGCCTCCACCGGTGTGTCCGCGTCGATCTCCTCGCCCAGCGCCTCGGAGATCGCGCCGTACACCGTCTTGACCGGCCAGGGCCCGGAGATGTCGTGCTCGACGCCGTCCTTGTGGGCCACCGGACGGCCGAACGCGGCGGTCGCGGCGCCCTGGATGAGTTCGCGGGTCAGGTCGAGCATCACGTCGTAGTCGGCGAAGGCCTGGTAGGCCTCCAGCATCGTGAACTCGGGGTTGTGCTTGTAGGAGACGCCTTCGTTGCGGAAGGTGCGGCCCATCTCGAAGACCTTCTCCATGCCGCCCACGCACAGCCGCTTCAGATACAGCTCGGGGGCGATGCGCAGGTACAGATTGAGGTCGTAGGCGTTGATGTGGGTGGTGAAGGGCCGCGCGTTGGCGCCACCGTGAATCTGCTGGAGCATCGGCGTCTCGACCTCCAGATAGCCCCGGTCCAGCAGGCCCTGCCGCAGCGCCTGGACGGCGGTGGAGCGGGCCCGCACCACATCACGCGCGCCGGGGCTCGCCACCAGGTCGAGGTAGCGGCGCCGGACCTTGGCCTCGGGGTCGGTCAGGCCGCGGCGCTTGTCGGGCAGCGGGCGCAGACACTTGCCGGTGAGGTGCCAGTCGGTGACGAAGACGGTGAGCTCGCCCCGGTCGCTGGTGCCGACCGTGCCGGTGGCGGTGATGTGGTCGCCGATGTCGGTGCCCGCGGTGAAGCGGTCCAGGACGTCGGGTCCCGAGGCGTCACGGGTGAGGGCGAGCTGAAGGTCGCCGGACCAGTCGCGCAGCACGACGAAGACGATGCCGCCGAAGTCGCGTACGAGCATGACGCGGCCCGCGACGGTGACCTGGGAACCCGTCATGTCGCGGTGCACGGACGTGAGTTCGTGCGTGCGCGGCGGGATGCCCACGGGGTAGGGGTCGACGCCTTCGGCGCGCAGGCGGTCGAGTTTGCGGTGCCGGATGCGGATCTGTTCGGGGAGCCTCGACGCCGGGTCCGCGTCGGTGGCGTCGTCCGCGCCGGACAGGCCGAGCGCGGCGATCGAAGGGAGGCCCTCGGTGGTCGTGGGCTGGGTGACGCCCCGGGGCTTGTGGCCCTTCCCCCAGAGCTTGCGCAGGGACGGCACCGAGACGAAGCCCTCGGCGATGCCGGAGGCCAGGCTGATGCGGGCGAGGGCGCCGCTGTCGCCGTAACAGATGAAGCGCGGGTACCACTCGGGGTGGTACTTGGCGTTGGAGCGGTAGAGGGCCTCCAGCTGCCACCACTTGGAGAAGAAGAGGAGCAGCTTGCGCCACAGGCGCAGCACCGGGCCCGCACCGATGCGTCCGCCCTCCTCGAAGACCGAGCGGAACACGGCGAAGTTCAGGGAGATGCGGCGCACCCCGGAGCGGGGAGCGGCCGCGCACAGTTCGGCGACCATGAACTCCATGACGCCGTTGGGTGCGGTGCGGTCGCGGCGCATCAGGTCCAGGGAGATGCCGTCCCTGCCCCAGGGGACCAGGGAGAGGAGCGCGAGGAGCTTCCCTTCGGCATCCAGGGCCTCGACGAGGAGGCAGTCGCCGTCCTCGGGGTCGCCGAGGCGGTCGAGGGCCATGGAGAAGCCCCGCTCGGTCTCGGTGTCCCGCCACGCGTCGGCCTTGTCGACGATCTCCTCCATTTCCTCGTCGGTGAGGGTGGAGTGGCGGCGGATGCGGGCGGTGGCGCCGGTGCGGCGGACGCGGTTGACGGCCTGGCGGGTGACGCGCATGTCGCGGCCGTCCAGGTCGAAGTCGGCGACGTGCAGGATCGCCTCGTCGCCCAGTTGCAGCGCGCCGAGCCCTGCGCGGGCGTACGCGGTCGCGCCGTCCTCGGACGCGCCCATCACGGCGGGGGCCCACGCGTACCGCCGGGCCACGTCCAGCCAGGCGCCGATCGCGTGCGGCCAGGCCTCGCGGTCGCCGACGGGGTCGCCGCTGGCCAGGCAGACGCCGGCCTCGACGCGGTAGGTGACGGCGGCCTTGCCGCTCGGCGAGAAGACGACGGCCTTGTCGCGCCGGGTCGCGAAGTAGCCGAGGGAGTCCTGCGCGCCGTAGGCCCCGAGGAGGGCGCGGATGCGGGGTTCCTCGTCGCCGTGCAGGGCGGCTTCCATGCGCTGGGAGCGGAAGAGGGTGGCGGCGGCGTTCAGCAGGGCGAGGGCGCCGAACAGGCCGAGCCAGAAGTAGAGGCCGCGCGGCGGGGTGCCGTCGAAGTAGTCGCGGCCGTGGATCAGCCCGCCGCAGACCCGGTTCGCCGCCCACAGCAGCCGCTCGCCGCGCACCAGGGTGCCGGGGAACAGCTCGACCAGGCCCCAGCCGGCCAGGATCGCGATGCCGAGTCCCGCGGCGAGGACCGCGACGGCCCGCCGGACGGCGCCGCGCCGGGAGTCGGCGGAGAACTCCTTGCGGGCGAGGATCAGCAGCACGAAGGCGGCGCCGCAGATCACGAAGGAGGGCAGCGACTCCGCCCAGAAGCCGAGGGCCGCGCCGAGCACGTCGAAGGCGAGGAGCAGGCCCAGATAGCTGATGACGAGCCACCAGGCGACCTTCTTGCGGGCGGCCGTCGCGGCGGCGAGCAGGAAGAGGAAGACGGCGTACGCGAGGTTCGCGCTGACCGGGACCGTGAGGAGGTCGAGGACACGGACGACCGGCATGAGGAGGCGGCGCAGCGGCGAGATGACCGCGAGGACCGCGCAGAAGACGCCGAGTGCGCCGAAGAAGGCGGCGAAGCCCTCCGGGACGCGGCCGAGGAAACCGCCTCGGGCCCGTATCCGTCCTCTGGCCTCGGGCTCCTCCGTGCTGACCGTCATGGCACGACTCTAGGAAGAGGTGTGCCGACGCGCAGGTCGAGCGCGGCGGGACGGGGCACGGCCGCCCGGAACGCGGGCGGTATGACTGCCTCCGCTAATCTTCCGGCGTGAGTGAAGACCAGTCCCAGCAGTTCGAACGCGGCACCGACGGGCCCAAGGTGATCGTCGCCGGAGTAGATGGCTCCGACTCCTCACTGAGAGCGGCGGCATATGCCGGTGGCCTGGCCCGTCGCCAGCGGGCCCTGCTCGCCGTCGTGTACGTCCAGCCGGTGATGGCGGCGGGCGCCGCGTTCGGGGTGCCGGTCGCCGAGACCACCGACGAGATCGCCGAGGGTCTCATCGCGGAGATCCGGGCCGCGACCGAGCGGGTGAAGGACATATTCGACGTCCGCTGGGAGTTCCACACCTTCCGCGGGGACCCCTACACCGGTCTGGTCACCGCCGCCGACGACCTCAAGGCCGACGCCGTCGTCGTGGGCGCCTCCGAGCAGGCGGGCCACCGCATCGTGGGCTCGGTCGCCGTCCGCCTGGTGAAGGCGGGCCGCTGGCCGGTCACAGTGGTGCCGTAGGACCCGCGTCCGCATCCTCCGCGAGACCCGCATGACACGGCCTGGTGTGGCTCCTTCCGTAGTGCCCCGCACTGGGCCATCATGATCCGCCATCAGCCGACGGCCGTCTGCGAAGAGGTGGAGCTCATGTCGGGACTACGGATGGGACACGGCGTGCTGCGCCGCAAGCCCATCGAGCAGATCGAGGAGACCGAGGCGGGGGCGGGCGGCGGACTCGCCAAGTCCCTCGGGCTCTGGCAGCTCACCGCCATCGGCGTCGGCGGCATCATCGGCGCCGGCATCTTCAGCCTCGCCGGGGCCGTCGCCAACGGCACGGCGGGCCCCGCGGTACTGATCTCCTTCCTGATCGCGGGCGTCGCGAGCGCGGCCGCCGCCTTCTCGTACGCCGAGTTCGCCGGCATGATCCCGAAGGCCGGATCGGCTTACACCTACGGCTATGTGGTGCTCGGCGAGCTGACCGGCTGGTTCATCGGCTGGGACCTGCTCCTGGAGTACACCGCGATCGTCGCGGTGGTCGCGATCGGCATCTCCGGCTACTTCGGCTTCCTCGTGGAGGAGATGGGCGCCGAGCTGCCGAACTGGATGATGGGCGCGCCCGGCACCGGCGACGGGCACAAGGTCGACCTGTTCGCCGCTGTCCTGTGCCTGTTCATCGCGTACCTGCTCACGCTCGGCATCAAGAACGCCGCGCGCTTCGAGATGATCGTGGTCGTCCTGAAGGTGATCGTGGTCCTCGTCGTGATCGCGGTCGGCTTCTTCCACATCGAGACCGGGAACTACGACCCGTTCTTCCCCTACGGGGTCAGCGGCGCGTTCACGGGCGCGGCGACGGTGTTCTTCGCCGTGTTCGGCTACGACGCCATGTCGACGGCGGCCGAGGAGTCCAAGGACGCGCAGCGGCACATGCCGAAGGCGATCCTCTACTCCCTCGCGATCTCGATGGTGCTGTACGTCCTCGCGTGCCTGGTCCTCACCGGCATGCAGAGCTACAAGGACGTCGACCCGGAGAGCGGCTTCTCCACGGCCTTCAAGTCCGTGGGCCTCGGCGGCCTCGCGGACGTCATCGCGGTCGGCGCGATCATCGGCATCCTCACCGTGATGTTCACGTTCATGCTGGGCTGCACGCGCGTGTGGTTCTCGATGAGCCGGGACGGTCTCCTTCCCAAGTGGTTCGCCAAGACCCATCCGACACGGCACGTGCCGACGCGCGTGACGTGGATCGTCGGGATCGCGTCGGCCGCCATCGCCGGGTTCCTGCCCATCGGCGAGGCGGCCGAGCTGACCAACATCGGCATTCTGCTGGCGTTCGTCGTGGTGTGCGTGGCGGTGATCGTGCTGCGCTACAAGCGGCCGGAGCTGCCGCGCACGTTCCGCTGCCCCGGCATGCCGGTGGTGCCCGCCATCGGGGTGGTCTTCTCGATCTGGCTGATCACGTTCCTGCAGTGGCAGACCTGGGTGCGGTTCGCCGTGTGGTTCCTGCTCGGCCTCGTCGTCTACTTCGGCTACTCGTACCGCAGGTCGGAGCTGGCGAAGACGGACGGGACCACCACCGGGAAGTGAGGCGGGTCAGGAGCTCCGCTCGATGGACTTCTGGTACTCGCGGGCCATCTGCTCCAGGCCCTTGTTCTTCCACTCGGCCCAGAAGGGCCGCCATTCGCCGATCTTCTTGCGCCCGCTGACGATGTCGTTGACCAGGTCGGTCGCCTCGGTGGACATGCGCCCGTAGTGCTGGGTGTACGCGTCCGAGTAGTGGCCGACCGTGGGGTTGCGGATCGCGGTCTCCAGGAGCTTCTGCTCGGCCGCGTAGACGTCCTTGACGTCCTGGACGCGGTCGGTGCCGGGGAAGCTGGACGCGATGAGCGCGAAGGGGGAGGTCGTCGACGTCTGCAGGCCGCTGAAGAGGCCCTCGACCTGCTGCTTGCCCTGCTTGGTGCGGTCGGGGAAGCCGTTCTTGTCGTACGTGAAGTCCTCGCCCTCGGTGCCGTACTCCAGGAACTGTCGTTCCTTGCTGCCGAACGGCGCGGCCAGGTAGTCGAGGACGCGCAGAAGCATGCGGACCCGCTTCTCGTCGCCCTTCTTGATGGCGGTGTAGCCGATGGTGCCCAGGTGGTAGTGGTGGTTGGGCTTGTTGCCGCCCGCGGCGAAGGGGATGAGGATCTCGGCGGCGAGGGCGGGGTCCTGGACGCGGATCTCCTTGCGCGCGTTGTACGGGTTGGCGTGGACGGTCGCGCCGATCGTGCCCTGCGCCATCTTGATGTAGGCGTCGGCCATCTTGGGGTTGCCGGGGTAGAAGACGCCCGCCTTCTTGAGCTTCAGGACGAAGTCGAGGGCGGCCTCGTACTCGTCGGTGTCCTGGAACCAGGTCAGCGAACCGTCCTTGTTCCGCCGCCACTTGTTGGGCGCGCCGAAGCACTGGCTCATCACGCTGACGGCGTTGACGTAGATCGGCTCAAGGGCCCACGTCTTGCCGCCGGTGACCTCCTTGCACTTGGCGAGGAACTCCTCCGGGCCGCTCGACGCGATGCCGTCCGCCTTCTCCCAGACCTTCGGGTTGCCCGCGTAGACCTGGCCGAACGAGGGGTAGGGGACGGGCGCGCCCCAGATCTTGCCGTTGACGACGGCGGTCTTCCAGTGCGCGGGGGTCATCGCGGCGAGGTTCGGATACTGCTTCACCGCGTCCCCGGAGACGTACTCCGTGATGTCCGCGCACTTGGCCTCGAGGAGTTCGGCGACGTGCTGGATGCCCTGGTTCGGCGGTATCCAGAGCAGGTCGGGCAGGTCGCCGCCGGCGATGGTCGCGGAGAACTTCTCCTCGTAGCCGGGGTCGGTGCCGAGGATGGCGGTGAGCTCGACGCCGAGCTCCTTGTCGAGGCTGCGCCAGTACGCGTTGGAGCCCTTGGGGGTCGGCGGCTGCGTCCAGATCTCGGTGAGCATGGTGATCTTCGAACCGTCGCCCGGGGTCTTCGCGACGCTGCGGACCAGGTCCTTCGGGTAGGAGAGGAACCCCGCCGAGAGGCCCTTCGCGTTGGGGGCGAGGTCGGGCTTGATCTTGTCGAAGGGGACGTGGGTGGGCAGCTTCACCTTCGACGACGCGGCCTCGCCGGTCTTCTTCGCGGACGAGCCGCACCCCGTCAGGGAGGTGACGGCCGCGCCCGCGGCAACGGAGGTGGAGAGGCTCAGGAAGGTGCGTCGGGACATGCCGGGCATGGGGATCTCCGCGGATGTGGTCGTGGTGGGGAAGACGGGGCGGGGCCGGCCCTGGGGGGGGTGGGTCAGCCCTTGATGGCGCCGGTGAGCACGCCCTTGGTGAAGTACTTCTGCAGGAACGGGAAGAGCGCCAGGATCGGCAGCAGCGCGAGCATGACGACGGCCATGGACAGGGACTGCTGCGGCGGCATGTGGGCGATGCCGAGCTGGTCGCTCGTCATGGACTTGTTCTGGACGACGTAGGTGCGCAGGACCAGCTGGATGGGCCACTTGCCCGAGTCGTTCAGGTAGAGCATCGCGTTGAAGAAGGCGTTCCAGTACGTCACCGCGTAGAAGAGGCCGACGACGGCGACGACTCCCTTGGAGAGCGGCAGCACGATGCGGGTGAGGATGCGCCAGTCCCCCGCGCCGTCGATGCGGGCGGCCTGGTAGAGCTCCTCGGGGATGTTCATGAAGAACGCCCGCAGGACGACGAGGTTGAAGGCGTTGATGAGTACCGGCAGGATCAACGACCAGTAGGAGTCGAGGAGTCCGAGCTCCTTGACCACCACGTACATCGGGACCATGCCCGGCGCGAACAGCAGCGTGAACAGGACCATCAGCAGGATCGGCTTGCTGCCGGGGACGCCACGCTTGCTCAGGGCGTACGCGAGGGCGATCGTCGTCAGGAGCGACAGCGCCGTGCCGACCACCGTGATGAGGACGCTCACGACGACCGCGCGGGAGACGATGCCGCCGGACAGGATCGTGCGGTACGCCTCCAGGGTCGGGTCCGTGGGGAAGAGGACGAAGCCCCCGGACTCGGTGATCTCCTTGCGGGAGGCGAGGCTGGTGGAGAGGACCGTGAGGAAGGGCAGGATCATCACGGCGCAGATGACGGTGATGACGACGGCCTTGGCGGCCGAGCCGATCTTCGTCGGCGGCTCTTCCCAGGCGGGCCGCTCCTCGCGGGCCCGGGTGGTGCGCAGGGGGAATCCGAAGCCGGTCATTTGCTGTACACCCCGTGCTCTCCGAAAGCGTGGGCGACCTTGTTGGCGCCCCAGATCATCAGGGCGCCGATGACGCCCTTGACCAGTCCTGCCGCGGCTCCGACGCCCCAGTCGCCGTAGACCACGCCGTGGTAGTAGATGTACGTGTCGAGGACCTCCGCGGCTCTCGCGCCGACCGCGTCGCGCTGGAGGAGGAACTGCTCGAAGCCGACGGAGAGCACGTCACCGAGGCGGAGCACGAGCAGCATGATGGTGACGCCCCGGACGGCGGGCAGGGTGACGTGCCACATGCGGCGCCAGCGCCCCGCGCCGTCGACGGCCGCCGATTCGTACAGGCTCTGGTCGACGTTGGCGAGCGCAGCCAGGTAAATGATCATTCCCCAGCCGATGTCCTTCCAGATCACCTGGCCGGTGATGAGGAGCGGGAAGGTGCTGGGGTCGCTCATCACGTCGAGCGGCGACATGCCGTGGTCGCGCAGGTAGTTGCTGAAGAGGCCGGCGCCGCCGAGGACCTGCTGGAAGAGCGCGACGACCAGCACCCACGAGATGAAGTGCGGGAGGTACACGACGCTCTGCACGAACTTCTTCACGCGCGGGCTGACCAGGCTGTTGATCAGCAGTGCGAGGGCCAGCGGGGCCGGGAAGAAGAAGATCAGCTGGAGTGCGGCGAAGGCGAGGGTGTTGCGGACCGACTCCCAGAACGCCGGGTCGGCGAAGAGCTCCTGGAAGTTGGCGAGGCCGACCAACGGGCTGTCCTTGAAGCCGATGAAGGGCTGGTAGTCCTGGAAGGCGATGACGTTGCCCAGCATCGGGACGTAGAAGAAGCCGATGAAGAAGAGCACGCCCGGGGCCATGAGGGCGAGCATCACCCAGTTGTTGCGCAGCCGGACACGCAGCGGGGCGCGCAGGCGCAGCTGCGAACCGGGGCCAGGCGACGGGGAGTTCGACGTCGTCCTGGACTCGGACGCGGGCGGTGACGCGGCCTGTGGCCTGCGTCGCGTTGCAGGGGATGTCACTCGTGCTCCCTGGCCTGGCGGCGAATGCGGCGAATAAAGAAGCCAACTTTCCGAAAGTGAGCCACATCATGGAAGCGCCGCCCGCGCCCGTCAACCACTTGTGAGTCCTAAGGGGTTGGACTTTTCTGCGTGGCGCGGTCGATGTGTTCCGTCTGTTCCAGGTGGTCCAGTGCGAGGCGGGCCGCCCCGATTGCGGTGGATTCTTCACCCAGGACGGAGGTGCGCACCTCGGGTGCGTACGGGCAGCGTTCGGCGAGGCGCCGCGCGAACGGCTCGCTCAGGAGGGCGCCCGCGCGGGAGATGCCGCCGCCGAGCACGACCGCGCGCGGGTCGAGCACGGCGACGTGGCGGGTGAGGCTGTCGGCGAGGCACTCGGCGAAGGCGCGCAGGGTGTAGCGGGCGCCGCCGTCACCGGCGGCAGCGGCGGTGACGACCGCGCGTGCCGCGTTCTCGCGAGTGGGCCGTTCCGCGCCCTGGTGACCGGCGAACCAGTCGAGAAGCCGCTGGTAGGAGCGTCCCCAGCCGTCGCCCGCGGCCATCTCGCCGGCCGCACCGTGGTGCCCGCGGTGGAGTTCGCCGCGGAGCCACAGGCCGATGCCGAGGCGGTTGCCGACGTAGAGGTAGACGCAGTCGCGCACGTCGACGCTGACGCCGCCGGTGCACTCGGCGAGGGTGGCCAGCTGGATGTCGTTGCCGACGACAACGGGTCCGTGGACGGTGTCCGCAAGGTCGCGTGCGAGGTCGCGCCCCGTCCACTCGGGCAGCGAGTCGCTGACCGCGACGCGCCCCTCGGTGTCGACCATGCCGCTGGTGCCGATGCCGGTGGCCAGCGGGCGCACCCCGGCCGCCTCGGGCTTGGCGAGGCAGCCGGCGATCGCGGCGCGCACAGCGTCGAGCCGTGCGTGCGCGGGCAGTTCGGGCGTGACGGCGACGCGCTGGGCCGCGACGGTGCGGCCGAGCAGGTCGGCGGCGAGCACGAGGACCTTGTGCGCGCCGATGTCCACGCCGAGTACGTGCCCGGCCTCGGCGCGGAACCGGAACCTGCGGGCCGGTCTGCCGACTCCGCCACTGCCCGGCGTGAGCTCCACGAGCCTGCCCTCGCGCAGGAGTTGGGCGGTGAGGTCCTGGGCCGTGGGCCGGGAGACGCCGATCAGCGCGGCCAGCTCGGGCACGGTGATCTCGTCGCGCTCGCGCAGCACGCGCAGGGCGGCCGCCGCGTTCAGCCGTCGCAGCAGTGACGGATCGCCACTCAACGGGTCGCCACTCATGGGTCCCTCCCCCTTGACAGCACAATCGGTTGCTCCCAGGGTGACCCGGAGCGATTCAGAAACTTACCTAACAAACAGCGCCCTGGGAGCACGGATGGGTCAGACAGAACCGCGGGCCGGCCACCCCGAGCTGGCGTGCGGCGTCGGCATCTGGGATCAGGACGTCTACGGGAATCATCGCCTGCTCGTGGAGGTCACCGACGCGGCCCCCGCCGTCGCGGCCGAACTCCCCTGGCGCCGCCAGGGCGTGAGCGTACGCTCCGTCATGGGCGACGTGGACGTGATCGTCCTCGCGCCCTCCGGGCTGCGCGTGCACAACACCGTGACCGTCGAGGCGACCGGGGAACGCGGCCGTATCGCCTTCGAGCCGGTGGAGGGCCCTGGGGCGTACGCGGTGCACTACCTGCCGTACGCGCACACGGGCAAGCCCTACTACCCGCAGGCCGCCTACCGGCCGCCCACCCGGACCGCCGACCCCGGCTGGGCGCACCGCTGCGGCCTCGACGGAGGCGGCGTCGAAGGAGCGGGCACCGACGGGCCCGGGGCGACAGGAACCAGGGCGGGCGGCTGGGCCCGGCTCCCCCGGGCCGAGGCGTTCCGCTACGAAGCGGCGAGCGCTCTCGACTCGTTCGCCCCCATGGGCTTCGCCGCGACCGGGGCCGAGTGCGAGGCGCTGCGCGAGGCGCACTCCGGCGAGCGGTTCGTGGTCTTCGCCGAGGATCGCGCGTACCCGCTGGGCCGGTACGGGAGTCTGCCCGCGCGCTGGGCGCGGACGGCGCCCGGCGCGGCGTTCACGGGTGCGGCGGACCGCGGGGAGTTCTACGCGGTGCAGGTCGGCGTGTACGCGCTCGCCGACCTCACGGAGGTGCGGGCCGAGGTGCGCGGGCTGCCCTTCGCCGTGCGGTGCCTGAGCACGGGTGGCGTCGACGCGCGCGGCGCCGCCTTCGAGCGGAACGTCGAGGTCGTCGAGGGCGGGGTGACGGCGCTGTGGTGCGGCGTCGACGTGCCCGAGGAAGCCCGATCCGGCCTCTACGAAGGTGAGATCGCCGTCAGCGCGCGGGGCGTCCCGGAGCGCACACTGCCCTTGCGGCTCACCGTGCGCGAGACCGTGGTCGAAGGACACGGCGCGGGCGATCCGGCCCGGCTTGCCCGGCTCCGCTGGCTCGACTCGACGCTGGCACAGGACGACGAGGTGGTCCCGCCGTTCACGCCCGTCGAGGTCGACGGGCAGCGGCTCGCGATCCTCGGACGCGCCGTGGAGCTCGGCCCCGACGGCCTGCCCCACCGGATCTCCTCGGCCTTCACGCCGTCCGTGACCCGCGCCGACGGCCCCGAGCGCGAACTGCTCGCCGCCCCCGTGACGTTCGGCGTCGGGCGCACCCTGGAGTACGGGCCGCTCGCCGTCGACCAGCCGGGCCCGGCCCGCGCGCGGTGGTCGACGACGGCGACCGGCGAGGCCGTACACCTGTGCCTGGACGGCGAGTTGGAGTCCGACGGCTTCCTCGCCCTGCACGCCACCCTAGAGGCCACCGCCGACACCGAACTCGACGTGCGCCTGGACGTGCCGTTGCGCGAGGACATCGCGCGGTACGCCATGGGACTCGGCCTCACGGGCCGCGCGTGCCCGGCGACGTACGACTGGACGTGGGACACCCCCACCCGCAACCAGGACGCCTGCTGGCTCGGCGACCCGGCGGCCGGCCTGCACCTCTCGCTGCGCGACGAGCACTACGCGCGCCCGCTCAACACCAACTACTACCGGGAGAAGCCCCTGGTCACGCCGCGCTCCTGGGCGGGCGACGGGGACGGCGGGGTGCGGCTGCGCACGCACGACGGCGTGCGGACGCTCACCGCCTTCAGCGGCCCGCTGCGGCTGCGCGCGGGCGAGAGCCGCCGCTTCACCTGCCGGCTGCTGCTCACCCCGTTCAAACCGCTCGACCCGGCGCGCCAGCTCACCGAGCGGTACTTCCACGCGTACGCCTCCCCGGGCGAGGTCGCGGCATACGGCGCGAACGTCGTCAACCTGCACCACGCGACGCCGCCGAACCCGTACATCAACGACCCGCTGCTCGCCGCCGGGACACTGCGCGCCTACACGGACGAGGCGCACCGGCTCGGGGTGCGCGTGAAGGTGTACGACACGATCCGCGAACTCACGCGGCACACGCCGGAGTTGCCGGTCCTCGCCGCGCTCGGCGACGAGATCTTCGCGCCGGGCCCAGGCGGTGGGCACGCGTGGCTGCGGGAGCACATGGGCGACAGCTACGTCCCCGGCTGGGTGGCGCCCGACGTGGGTGACGTCGCGGTCGTCACGTCCGGCGACTCGCGGTGGCACAACTCCTATGTGTGCGGCATCGACCGGCTGCGCCGGATCGTCGGCGTGGACGGGCTCTATCTGGACGACGTCGCCTACGACAGGACCACGATGAAGAGGGTCCGCAAGGCGCTGGCCCGGTCCGCCGCGTCCGCGCCGCTCGTCGACCTCCACTCGTGCAACCAGTTCCGTGCGCCGGACGGCTTCGCGTCGAGCGCGAACCTGTACGCGGAGCTGCTGCCGTACGTCGACCGGCTCTGGCTCGGCGAGCTCTTCGACTACGAGGGCCGTGACGGCGCGGACGGCGCCGACCCCGCGTACTGGCTCGTCGAGATGTCCGGCGTCCCGTTCGGGCTGATGGGCGAGATGCTGGAGGGCGGCGGCAATCCGTGGCGCGGTCTGGTGTTCGGCATGACGGCACGGGCCCCGATGACCGACGTACGGCCGCTGTGGCGGGCCTTCGACCTGCTGCGGCTCCCCGAGGCGGAGATCACCGGCTGGTGGGCGGGCGATCCGCCGGTGCGGACGGGGCGTGCCGACGTCCTCGCGACCACGTGGCGGGGCCCCGGCGGGACGGCGACCGCGCTGGCGTCGTGGGCACCGGAGCCCGTCGAGGTGGTGCTGGGCACGGAGGCGGGGCCGGTGGCGGCCTACGCCCCCGCGATCGACGGTTTCCAGCCGGAGCGGTCGTTCGCCGAGGGCGAGCCGGTCCCGGTGGCTCCGGGACGCGGCTGGCTGCTGCGCGTCGACTCGCCCTCGGCGGATGCCGGCGCGGCTACTTCCCCATGACGAGGCCGTCCTTGCCCGCGCCGCGGCTGAGGACGACACGGCGGATGCGGTCGCGGACGTCGCTGACGTCGGCGCCCCGGTCCAGGGCGGTGTTGAGGTTGACGACGCGGACGGAGTCGGTGTCGAACAGCATCGGGAGGAACTCGGCCTTCTTCACCCGCCAGCGGGCGCCCGGCTCGGCGGGCGGCGCGAAGGTGAAGCGGCCGATGGTGCCCTGGTTGCCGCGCGGGTCGTGCGCGCCCTCGTGATTGATCATGTCGCCTGCGACCTGGTCGCCCATGCCGTAGACGACCCAGGTGCCGTTGACCTTCTCGTAGGCCTGCGGGACGTGGGCGTGGGTGCCGAGGATGAGGTCGATGTCGGGGCGCCCGTCCGTGCGGGACGCCGTGAGCTGCTTGCCGAGGCGCAGCTGCTGCTTGTCCGGCGCGTCCTGCCACTCGCTGCCCCAGTGCAGGCTGACGACCACGACGTCGGCGCCCGCCTTGCGGGCCGCCCTGGCGTCCGCCACGATCTTGTCGCGGTCGATGAGGTCGACGGTCCACGGCTTGCCCTTCGGCAGCGGATAGCCGTTCGTGCCGTAGGTGTACGCGAGCTGTGCGACCTTGGCGTCACCGGCCCGCAGCCACGCCGGGGTCTTGTCCTCGGCGGCCGAGCGGGCCGAGCCCGCGTGCTTGACGCCCGCCTTGTCGAGCGCGTCCAGAGTGCGGCGCACGCCGGCCGCGCCGTCGTCGAGGGTGTGGTTGGAGGCGGTGGAGCACGCGTCGTACCCGGTGGCCTTGAGTGCGCGGGCCACCTGGGGCGGGGACTTGAAGCTGGGGTAGCCGCTGTAGTCGCCGTCCGCGCCGTAGACCGTCTCCATGTGGCAGATCGCCACGTCGGCCTTGCTGATGACGGGTTTGGCGCCCGCGAGCATCGGCTTGAAGTCGTAGCCGTCGCCGCCTGCGTCCGCGTTGGCCTTGCGGATGATCGATGCGTGCGGCAGGACGTCGCCGGAGGCGGCGAGGGTGAAGCCGCGCTTGCCCGCCGCGGATCCGCCGGCCGGGGAGTGCGCCGGGGCCGCGCCCTCGTCGGCGCGGTGGGAGTCGCCGTGCCGGACGGGTTCCTTTTCGGCCGTCGGCCGCTGGGCCGTGCAGGCGGTGGTGCCCGCGAGGCCGACGATCAGAAGGGCCGCCGCGGCGGCCGCCGCGGGACGCGGACGCGGGGCCTTCCGCGCGTTGTGGGAGGTGGGGACGGGGCGTGTGTGCCGTGTGATCCGTGCGCGCTGCTTCATCGGTCGGACTCCCTGGCTGGGACGATATTCGGCCAGAAGAATCCACATACGGAGCTAACGGTTAAGCAAGGACCATTGCCGTCCAAGTACCTGAAACGGAGTCATACAATTCCACCTGTGACGCGAACAACACAGGGCGGCCCACCTGCGGTGAAACCGACGCCCGGGTCAAGGCTCCGTAAAGCGCCTTGCTCGACACCCCTCTCGGGTAATCGGCTGTCCTCACCGTGTGCCGGATTGGGGGGCCAGAGCCGGTGACGCGCACGGCCCGGAGGAAGGCGGAGCAGGATGCGACATGAGAGCAGAGGAAACCCCGACGGCACGGGAGGCCCCCGGGACGGTGAACTGGTCGTCCCCATGGCGTGGTTGTACGCCGAATACATCGCCGACGAGCTGCTGCGCACCGGCGATCTGATGCCGCCGACCTCCTTCGAGTACCGGGCTGGGCGCGACGCCCTCGCCCTGACGATCTTCCTGTCGGACACCAAGAACGAGCTGTCCGGCATCCGCGTGGTCTCCCAGCTGGAGACCTGGCTGAGCCTGACCGCCTACGGCCAGCCCTGGCAGGACTGGGTGCGCGAGCGGATGGCGCTGCTCACGGCGGGCGCCGCCGCGGGCCCCGGACCCGATCTGGACCTCGCCGACCAGGCGTGGCGCTGGCTGCAGGAGACCGAACTCCTGGCACCCGACCTCGACTCCGTGCCCGGCCGCGCCGTCCAGGGCGAGGACGACGGGCCGAAGGTGTGGACCCCGGCGTGGCGGCTCGGGCTGCCGCTGGGACATCTGGCGATCCACCTCTTCTGAGACCGTTCGGCCCTTGAGTGAATCCGCGTTCCGCCGCGTATCGGAGGAGGAACAGCACTCCGCACCGACACGGAACGGCAGGGAACGCCATGGGGCCCCTGGAGCGGCATCGTGACGCGGGCGCCTACGCGCTCGGCGTCCTGGACGCGGCGGACACCTTCCGCTTCGAGGATCACCTCATGGACTGTCCGGCGTGCCTGCTGGAGATCGACGAACTCCACACCGCGACGCTCCAGTTGGCGCTCTACGGCCGCGCCACCCCGGCTCCCGTGGAACCGTTCGCCGCGCCCTCCACCGGCCTCCTGGACCGCCTTCTGGGCCGGGCGGGGCGGCTTTCCGGGGAACGGCGCGGGCGTCGGCTGTGCGCGGTCGCCGTCGGCGCCGTCCTGGCCCTCGGCGTGCCCGCCGTCACCCTCACGCCGGCGGACGGTCCGGGGCCGGTGCGGATCACCGCGCGTGACGCCCGCAGCGGGGTATCCGCGACGCTCACCGCCCGGGACCGGCCCTGGGGGTCGGAGATCGGGCTGACGGTGCGGGACACGGCGGGCGCGACGGCAGGCGGGCGGGTCTGCGAGCTGGTCGCCGTCGACGTCGACGGGTCCGAGCAGACCGTCATGTCGTGGCGGGTGCCCGCGCCGACGATGCACACGGAGGGCACCGCGGCCCTGCGCACCGCGCGGACCGACCGGTACGAGGTGCGCACGGCGCACGGGAAGCCGCTCCTGACCCTGCGGCGCCCATGACCTCGCGGCGCCCCTGACGCGCGCTATTTCAGCAGCTTCGACATCCTGCGGTCGGCGAGCGGTTTCCCGCCCGTCTGGCAGGTCGGGCAGTACTGCAGCGAGGAGTCGGCGAAGGACACCTCCCTGATCGTGTCGCCGCACACCGGGCACGGCTCGCCGGTGCGGCCGTGCACGCGCAGGCCGCTCTTCTTCTCCGCCTTGAGGCGGCCCGCCGCGACACCGCGCGAACGCTCCACCGCCTCGGTCAGCGTGGCCAGCAGCGCCACATGCAGCCCATGGACTTCCTCCTCGGTGAGGCGCGACGTGAGCCGGAACGGGGACATGCGGGCCGCGTGCAGGATCTCGTCGCTGTACGCGTTCCCGACGCCCGCGATCAGGCTCTGGTCGCGCAACGCCCCCTTGATCTGCCGTCGTTCGCCCGCCAGGAGGTCCGCGAACCGCTTCTCGTCGAAGTCGGCGGCCAGCGGGTCGGGGCCGAGCCGTGCGATGCCGGGCAGTTCGAGTGGCGCCTTTGTGACGTACACCGCCAGGCGCTTCTGCGTGCCCGCCTCCGTGAGGTCGAAGCCCTCCCCCGTCGTCAGGGCGACGCGCAGCGCCAGCGGCCCCTTGCCGGGGCGCGGCAGGCCCTCCGGGACGCTGTCGTGCCAGCGCAGCCAGCCCGCGCGGGCGAGGTGGGTGACCAGGTGCGTCCCCTCGGCGTCGATGTCGAGGAACTTGCCATGCCGTTCCACTCCGGTGACGGTGCGGCCTTCGAGGGCGCCCGGCGGCGGGTCGTACGTCTTGAGGACGCTGACGGCGGTGGGCAGCACCCGCTCGATCTCCCGGCCGACCAGATGGTCCGTCAGGAACTCGCGCAGCGCTTCCACTTCTGGCAGTTCGGGCACGGCTCTTCCCTCACTCCCGCTCTTCCGGGTCGGGCACGACGAACTCGCACCACACGCACTTGCCGCCGCCGCGCGCCTCCACGCCCCACCCGTCCGCGAGCCGGTCCACGAGGAGCAGGCCGCGGCCCGACACCCCGGACTCGCCCGCGTCGCGGCGGCGGGGCAGGGCGCTCGACGAGTCCTCGACGTCGACGCGCAGCCGCCGGTCGGTGCCGGTCAGGACGCGCAGGGTCACGATCGCGGCCCCGTCGGTGTGCATGAGCGCGTTGGTGATCACCTCGTCGGCCACCAGCTCGATCTCGTCGGCGCGCTCGCCCGCGCCCCAGGCCCGCACCGCGGCGGTGATCATGTGCCGGGCCTCGGCGAGCGCCTCCGGGTCGCTGGGGGCGACGTGCTGCTGGAGGCGGCCGCCGGAGCGGGGCGTGTCGTCGGTGCGGCGGCGCAGCAGCAGAAGCGCCGCGTCGTCGTCCCCGCCCCGGCCGTCGACGATGCCGCAGAGCCGGTCGGCGAGCCGCTGCAGGTCGCGGGGTGCGACGGCGGCGAGATCCGCGAGGGCGCGCATGCCGTCGTCCAGGTCGGCGCCGGGCACTTCGACGAGGCCGTCGGTGCAGAGCAACAGGGTCTGTCCCTGGTCGAGTTCGAGGGTGGTGACGGGGTAGTCGAGGCGGCCGAACTCCGCCGAGAGGCCGAGGGGCAGGCCGCCTTCCACGGACACCCGGTGGCAGGAGCCGTCGGTGTGCTGAAGCAGCGGGTCGAGGTGTCCCGCACGGACGAGCTGGACGACTCCGGTGGACAGGTCGGCGTCGGCGTAGAGGCAGGTCGCGAAGCGGTCGGTGTCCAGTTCGTGGAGGAACCCGGAGGCGCGGGCCATGACGGTGGCGGGCGTGTGGCCCTCCGCGGCGTAGGCGCGCAGAACGATGCGGAGCTGGCCCATGACGGCGGCGGCGTGCGTGTCGTGGCCCTGGACGTCACCGATGACGGCGCCGACGTGGCCGCCCCCGGAGGGGGTGCCCCCAGGCAGCGGGATCACGTCGTACCAGTCGCCGCCGATGTCCCTTCCGAGAGCCGCCGAGCGGTACCGGACGGCGATCTCCGCCCCCGGCACGCCGGGGATGGTGCGGGGCAGCATCGCCTGTTGGAGGCCCTGTGCGAGGTCTTTCTCCTGCTCGTAGAACATGGCGCGCTGCAGGCTCTGCGCGATGCTGCTGCCGAGGGCGACCAGGACGTTGCGTTCGTCCTCGGTGAAGCCCGTCTTGTCCTGGTAGAGCAGGCCGAGCACGCCGATGGGGCGGGCCTGCGCGATCAGGGGCAGATAGGCGGCGGCGGTGATGCCGAGCTCGCCGATGTGCGGCCAGAGCAGCGGGTAGGACTCGGCGAAGTCGTCGGCCGTCTCGATGTAGCGCGGCGCGAGGGTGCGGACGACCTCGCTCATCGGGTAGTCCTCGTCGACGCCCGTGAGGCGCGTGCCGGGCACGAAGCTGCCCGCGGGGCCCTCGGCGACCAGCCGGATGCGGCCTGCCTCGACGAGGCCCATCACCAGGTTCGACGCGCCCAGGTGGGCGAGGCCGTGGGTGTCGCGCAGGACGTCGATGACGTCCCGGACCGTGCGGGCGTGCGCGAGCGCGGCCGTGGTGCCCTGGACGAGGCTCGTGGTGCGGCGGCGCTCCGCCTCGTCGTCGGCGCGCTCGCGCAGTGCGGCCGGGCTGTCGCCGAGCTCCCGGGTGGCGTCCCTGACGAGGCCCACGATGCGGCGCGGGCGGCCCGTGGCGTCCCGCTGGATGCAGCCCTGCGTGTGGGTCCAGCGCAGGGTCCCGGTGTGGCAGCGGATCCGGAAGTACGCGCCGTACGTCTCGCTGCCGTCCTTCAGGGCGTGCGAGACGATCTGGTCCAGGCGGTGCGCCTCGACGGTCGGCACGCGGAAGGCGAGGGTCTCGGGCCGGTTGTCGTACTGCTCGGGGCGTACGTCGAAGACCTCGTGGGCGGTGGCGTCCATCGTCATGAGGCCCGTGTCGAGGTCCCAGTCGAAGCGGCCCGTGCGCAGCGCGGCCCCGTACAGCGCGAGGAAACAGCCGGACGGTTCCCCGGCCGGCTGCCGCCCGCAGCGGCATGGTCCCGCCGGGTCGTGCTCCATGGGATCACGCTAGGCGGAGGCTCCCGCCGCCGCACGCGGGAGCACGGCGCCCGGGGCGGGGCGCGGGGACGGCGGGCAGGGCTCCGCCGTCCAACCGCGGGCCCCGCCCACTTGGACACCGTGCGGCCGACCGCGGGCCCCGCTCACCCGGACACCGTGCGGCGGAGCAGCGGTTACGCCGTCTCCGCGACCTTGCTCTGGACCCGCACCGCCACCTCCGTCCACATCTCCGCGCTCTCCCCCGCCAGGTAGGCGACGATGCCCCGGCAGTGCGGCGGGACCTTCTCGATGATCTGGTCCCACTCCTCCATGCTGATCGTGTGGATGTTGAGCAGCCGCAGCAGGGTGCGGCCGATCTCGCTGAAGCGCAGCGCGGGGTCGGCCTTGAGGCGCTTGACCGCCGCGGCACGGTCCTGGGCCGCGTCCCGGTCGGGCACGGCCGAGGGGCGGGCGACCCGCGGTGCCGCGACGTGGCTGTCGTGGTCGGTCCGCTTCCCGCGCCGCGGGACGGGGTCCTCGCCGCGCATCATGCGGTTGCGTACGTCCCGTACCGTCTCCGGCGAGATGGCGGCGACCCGGGCCACCTGGCGCAGCGACAGGGCGGGGTTCCGGGCGATGAGCTCGCTGGCGACCCTGCGCCCTTCGGCGCCGTTGATGGGCCGCACACGGCCGTCGTGGCCGATCCTGCTCTCCTCGCCGTCCCTGCCGCCCGGCGCGCGCCTGCGGATGTCCGCGACGGTGCCGGGCGCGATGCCGCTGACCGAGGCGATCATCCGGTCCGACCACTGGGGGTGGGTGGCGATGATGCGGGCGGCCGCCCGCTTGCGGTCGGCCGTGGTCAGCGGCAGGCCGTGGGTGACGTTGGACTCGACGGCCAGGACGAAGGCGTCGTCCTCCGCCCCGTCGAAGTACTTCACTGCGATCTTGCGCTGCCCCTGGAGTTCGGCGGCGCGCAGGCGGTGCAGTCCGTCGATGACCCGCATCGTCGGGCGGTGCACCGTGATGGGCGGCAGCGGGGTCTGTACGACCGCCAGTGCCTGGACGTGCTCCGGATCGACTCCGGCCGTCCGCGGTGAGTCAGCCGTCGAAAGCGAGCCGATCTCGACTTCGACGACCATTAATCGGTCGATCTCTGCGTGCTCGGGTGTTGCCAACTCAACTCCCCCTCAAGCTCTGATGTTCCCCCGTGTGCGTGTCCCGGCATGCCGACCGGTCACGCCACACCGCCGCGCCGCGTACGCGTTCGCCCTTGGTCGAGGGCCCTGAAGTGAACGCGTTGCGCGCTCTGCGGGTGTGTTCTCCCGGATCACGGCGAAAGGTGCGGCGCGCACGGGTGCGCCCTTCGCCGTCTTCAACCACCGCATCCGGATTCCGGGAATTCACGGAATCCGTACCGTCGGGCCGCGGAATGCATTTCCACGGCCGGTCATGTTCACCTTAACAACGCGTTTTCCGGCCTGGTACCCCTCACTAGTGGCACGCCACGGGCCGCGCCACCCCTATTCACCCCTACCGGCCTGCGCACCGGCCGCGGACCGCGCGAGGGTGCGGCCCATCAGCGGCGACAGGGCCCGGACGGCGTACGCCACGTCGTCGATCTCGGTCCGCGTGAGGGCCTGGTCGCCGTCGCAGAGTGCGGTCCCCGGCTCGGGGTGCACGTCGATCATGACGCCGTCCGCGCCGGCGGCGAGCGCGGCGCGGGTCAGCGGAAGGACGAGGTCCCGGCGGCCGCCCGAGTGCGAGGGGTCCACGATGACCGGCAGGTGGGAGAGGCGCTGGACGACCGGTACGGCGCTGATGTCCAGGGTGTTGCGGGTGGCGGTCTCGAAGGTGCGGATGCCGCGCTCGCAGAGCACGATGTCGAGGTTGCCGCGCTGGGCGATGTATTCGGCGGCCATCAGCCACTCCTCGACGGTGGCGCCGAAGCCGCGCTTGAGCAGCACGGGCCTGCCCGCCGCGCCCACCTCCTGGAGCAGGGCGAAGTTGTGCATGTTGCGGGTGCCGATCTGCAGCATGTCGGCGTAGGGAGCGACGAGTTCGACGCTGGCCGGGTCGATGACCTCGGTCACCACGGGCAGCCCCGTCTCGTCCCGCACGTCGGCGAGGATGCGCAGTCCGCTCTCGCCGAGCCCCTGGTAGGCGTACGGCGACGTGCGCGGCTTGAAGGCACCGCCCCTGAGGAGCGAGGCGCCGGCCGCCTTGGCCATGCGCGCGGCGGCGAGGGTCTGCGAGGGGGTCTCCACCGCGCAGGGTCCCGCGATCACCGTCAGCGTGCCGGGGCCGATGGGGACGCCGGCCACGCTCACCACGGAGCGGTCGAGGTGGTGTTCCCTGCTGACCAGCTTGTACAGCGCCGAGATGCGCACGACGTCCAGGACTCCGCGCAGGTGGGCGAGGTTCAGGGCGCCGAAAGCGGCCACGTCCCCTACGAGCCCGACGATGGTGCGGGTCACGCCCCGGCTGACGAACGCGTCCCCGCCTGCCGTGCGCACCAGATCGACGACGGCGTCCACATCGCGCTGCGTGGCCTCGGGGGCCATCACGACAACCAAGGGTTCCTCCCGGGCATGAGGCCGCGACGACGAGCGGGACCGATCGCGGATACGTGATATTCCCCGGAATTGTCTCGGGCCCGTCGTGCGGGACCCTTCGGGGAATTACGTCGGGCGACCACGGTAGGAGGTGTCCGTGCCATTCCTCAATGAAGTCCGGTCCTCTTGTCCAACTGCCCAATATCTTCGGCACCTTCACGTGGATCTCCGGTCCGTGCCGGGAAGGCGACTTCCACGGCGAGTCCACCGTCGGGGCGTGCGCGGACGCTGATCACCGCGTCGTGGGCGAGGGCGATGGCGTGCACGATCGCGAGGCCGAGGCCGGGGTGGCCGTCGGCGGCCGTTCGGCCGGGGCTCCGGAAGGGTTCGAAGAGCCGGTTCACCTGCTCGGGCGCGACGCGATCGCCGGTGTTGGCGACGGAGAGGACGGCGTGCCCGCCCCGTACGGCGGTGCTGATCTCCACCCGGCCGCCGGGGCGGTTGTGGCCCACCGCGTTGTCCACGAGGCAGGAGGCGAGCCGCTGGACGAGCGCCGGGTCACCCGTGACGGGCGCGGGCCCGACGGCCGCCGCCACCTTCAGTCCGAGGCGCTCGCTGTCCGGGCGCGCGACGTGCAGCGCCGACTCGGTCAGGGGCGCGAGGTCCAGCTCCTCGCGGTGGACGAGGCCTCGGTGACTGC
This sequence comes from Streptomyces venezuelae, assembly GCF_008642315.1. Lineage (NCBI taxonomy): Bacteria > Bacillati > Actinomycetota > Actinomycetes > Kitasatosporales > Streptomycetaceae > Streptomyces > Streptomyces venezuelae. The sequence goes on from NZ_CP029192.1 coordinate 865,873, forward strand.
CCGCGAGCGCCAGCAGGGACTCCAGGAGGTGGGCCTGCCGCTCGCTGATCTCCAGGAGCCGCTCGGAGTTCGCGCGAAACGTTTCCGCGGTGGCGTCGCGGTCGACGAGCGTCTCCCGCAGCAGCCGGCGCTCCTGGGTGAGCGGGGCGCGCAGGGCGTTGGCTGCGTCGGCGACGAATCGCCGGTGGGAGTCGAGGGCCCCTTCCAGGCGGCCGAGGAGCCCGTCCACGGTGTCGGCCAGCTCCTTGAGCTCGTCGGCCGGTCCCGCGACGGCGAGCCGCTCGTGGAGGGTGTGCGCGGAGATGTGCCGGACGGTGCCGGTCATCGCCCGCAGCGGGCGCAGCACACGCCGGGCGACCAGCCGGCCGAGGACGGCCGAGACCACCAGCATGACGGCGAGCGCGACACCGGACTGCATGAGCAACTGCCGCAACTGGTCGGCGTGCTGACGAACCGCCTGCTCCTGGAGCAGCGCGAAGACGTCGCCGGAGCCGGCCGTCGGCCGCACACCGGGGAGCCCCCCGCCGGAGCGGCCGCCGCTCACATCCGTCCCCGCGTCCGCGCCCGCCCCGTCGACGAGGACGCGGTCCGCGGGGAAGCGCAGGACGAGCAGATACGTGAGCGCGAGCAGGACCGCCCCGGAGGCGACGAGCAGCGCGCCGTACAGCAGCGTGAGGCGTACGCCCGCACGCCGCGAGGGCAGGTGCATGGGCCCCTCAAATCCGGTAGCCGCCCCGGGGAACGGTCTCGATGACGGGCGGGGTGCCGAGCTTGGGCCGCAGGCGGCTGATCGTCGCCTTGACCGTGGTGGTGAACGGGTCCGTCGTCTCGTCCCACACCCGTCGCAGGAGTTCGTCGGCCGGGACGACCCGGCCCTCGGCCGCCAGCAGGTACTCCAGGACCGAGAACTCCTTGGGCGTGAGCGCCAGCCGCTCGCCGGCGCGCGTGGCGACCCGTCGTGCCGGGTCGAGTCTGAGGTCTCCGCGTACGAGCACCGGGGGCGGCGCGGTCCGCGAGCGGCGGCCGAGTGCGCGGACACGCGCCACCAGTTCGGCGTGGGCGACCGTGTCGGATGCGGCCAGGAGCAGCACGCGGGCGTGTGTCGGCCGTTTCGCCAGTCTTCGGCAGACCTCGTCGCCGGACATGCCGGGCAGGTCCCGGGCGAGCACGACCACGTCGTAGTCGGTCACCGATGTGCGGGCTAGGACAGCGGCGCCGTCGGGGACGACTTCGACCACCATGCCCTCGCGGCGGAGCGCCCGCGCCGCCGACCGGGCGGGCCCGGCGTGCTCCTCGGCGACCAGAACCCTCGTCGGAGTGGAGCTGATCATGAAGTCCACGGTGCCCGAACGCCCGTCACGCACGGGTCACAGCCGGCGCGGTCTCGTGCGGGCCGGTTCCTGTGAGGCGGTCGCAGATCTTCGGACCGCGGTGTGACCGCCCGCCGCGTAGAAACGGAACCGCGTCACCGCAACGGCAGCCGGCAACTCACCGAGCCGCACGAGCCGCATCGAGGGGGAGACGGGCACATGACGGATGTCCGGTCGTCAGCCCACGTGCAGCCGGTCGCAGGCGTCGTGCGTCGCGGGTTCCTCGTCGTCGCCGGGTCCCGCGACCGGGCCGATCTTCGCCGCGAGGTCCGCGCGCCGCTGGACGGCGAGTTTGCGGTAGGAACGCGTCAGGTGCTGTTCGACGGTGCTGATGGTGATGCAGAGCTTGTCGGCGATCTGCCGGTTGGTGTGGCCGCGGACGGCGAGCGTGGCCACACGCAGTTCGGCGTTGCTGAGTTCGTCGGGGTGTCGGCGGTTCCCGGCCGACCACGGCTGCTCGGCCGGGTGCGGGCTGCCCTGGTCGGCCGCGGACGGCGGCACGGGCATGCCGCACTCCCCCGCCAGTCGCTGCGCCTTGCGGGCCAGCGCCCTGGCCTGCCCGACCTTCCCGAGCTCCCGCTGCGTCCGGGCCAACTCGTCCAGGGCGCGGACGAGTTCGATGCGGTGTCCGGCGTCCCGCAGGATCTCGACGGCCTCGCCGAGGAGCGCCGGCCGGTGCACGGCCTTCAACGTGGCGGCGAGCACGCGCAGCGAGACGGCGCGCACCCAGCCGTTCCGCCCGCCCGCGAGGGCGAGTTGCTCCTCGGCGAGGGCGCGGGCGCGCTCGACGTCGCCCAGCGACAGATGGGCCTCGGCCGCGTCGGTGCGCCAGGGCACCAGGGCGGGCAGGTCGAAGCGCCGGCGCCGCATGAGGTCCCCGCAGGTGAGGAAGTCGTCCAGCGCGGCATAGGGGCGCCCCGCGGCCAGGAAGTAGTGGCCGCGGGCCCGGAGGTAGAGCAGTCCGTCGGTCGTCTGGAAGGCCGAGTCCGGTACGGGTACGGCGAGGTGCGCCGCCGCCTCGTCGAGCCGGCCCATCAGGGTGCCGGTGAACAGCGCGGTGGCGACGGGCGCGGCGACGGCCACGCCCCACCCCTCCGCCGGTACGAGGGCGAGCGCCGAACGCGCCAGCTTCCGCGCGGTGGTGAGGGCGCCCGCCCTGAGCTCCATGCGGGCTCTGGCGGCGGCCAGCAGCGCCTGCCACAGGGGCGCGCGCCGTTCGGCGGCCTCGTTGAGCAGCGTCTCGCACCAGAAGGCCGCCGCTTCGAGGCGGTCGGCGAGCACGAGGGAGTCGACGGCGACGAGGAGCGCCGTCACGGTGTCGTCGTCGAGCCGGGTGCTCTGCAGGATCTGTTCGGCCCTGACCACCACGTCCTTGCCCGGCCCGTCGAGGAGCGACTTCACCAGGCTCGCCGCCCGCCGGTGCGGGCTGCGGGCCAGGGCCGCCGCGTGCTGCGGGGTGGTGTCCTGCGCGGTCGTGTGCTCCGGTGTCCCCCCGGGGGCGGTGCAGTCGGCCGCGGCGAGCCCCGGGTAGGCGTACGTCAGCCAGAGGTGCGGGCAGTCGTGCCGGTGGGGTGTGCCGGTCCCGCTCCGGCCGGCCTGCGCGGCGCTCTGCCGCTCGACGGCGCGCAGGACGTCCAGGGCGCGTTCCGGGCGGCCGAACCAGAGCAGGTGGCCGACGAGCGCGTCGGCGTGCCGGGTGCCGAGCCGCCCGTCGAGGGCGGCGGCCGTGAGTTCGGGCAGGTGCTGGGCGACGCCCGCCGGGTTGACGCGCCAGAGGGCCCGGGTGAGGGCGGCCCGTATCTCCAGGGACTGGTGGGCGTCGGTGCTGGTGTCGCGGGCGATGCGCAGACAGGTGAGGGCGAGGTCGACCTCGTCGTCGGCGAGGGCGCGCTCGGCGGCGTCGATCAGGGTGCGCCGCGCCCAGGGCGCGTCGACGGTCTCGGCGGCGATCAGGTGCCGTACGACCGCGGACGGGGCCCCTCCGTGCTCGTGCAGGACCCGGGCGCAACGCGCCTCGACGCGGGCGCGGTCGGCGGGCTCCAGGCTTCGCAGGGCCGCGGTGCGCCCCGCCTCGTGCCGGAACCAGCCCGCGTCGAGGAGCCCCGCCTCGTTCAGCGCGCGGAGGCTGCGCAGCAGCGATTCCCTGCTGGTGCCGAGGACCTCCACGAGTTCGGCGAGCGACATGTCGGGGCCCGCGACCGCCAGCGCCCATGCGGTGCGGCGGGTGGCGAGGTCGCTGCGGTAGAGGCAGGTGGCGACGGCACGGACGAAGGATTCTCCCGGTACGGGATCGCCGGAGGCGGCGTCGGCGGCGCCCGCGGCGCGGTGGTCCTCGATGAGCGCGCGGGTCAGGAGCGGGCTGCCGCCTCCCATGTGCAGCAGTTCGGGAACGAGCTTGCGCGTCCCCCACCCCGGCGCACCGAATGCAGAGATCATTTCTGCGACTCCGGACCGCTGGAGCGGGCCGAGCCTGATATTTCGGCAGCCGGGCAGACGCAGTAAATCGACGCGCAATCTCGCATTGCCCGCCAGGAAGTCGCTGTTCTCCCCCAGCACGACCAGAATGCGGCTCACGGCCAGTCGGCGCGACAGGTAGAGGAGGCATTCGAGCGAGTCCTCGTCGGCATGCTGAACATCGTCGATACTGAGCACCAGGGGCCTTTCCCTGGCTTTTTCGAGCAGCAGTCCGCAGAGCTCGGGAATCCCGTCCATCGCCACGGCGGGCCGTTCGCCGGCCGCTCGTCGCGAGCGGGCCGAGTCCGCGACGAGCGCCACGAGCCGTGTCGCGCGGCGTGCGTCCGCCCCGGGCAGACCGGCGCCGAGCAGTAGCTGCCCCATGACCCCGAGAGGCAGGTCCGTCTCCGCACCGGACGCTGTGGCCTGCAGATACAGTGCGCCCTTGGATGTGACGCGCGCACCGAAGGCACGCAGCAGCGCGGTCTTGCCACTGGCGACGGCGCCGCTCACCATAAGGACGCCGCCATGCCCGCTCTCGGTTGAGACGAGCATGTGTTCCATGACCGAGAGTTCTTCACCACGATCCACCAAGTTCATGAGCCGACTTCTCCCCCGCGGCTGATGGCTGGTCCTCGGGGTGACCGGAAGACCGACTGGCTCCAATGCTTGGACTTGACCGGCCACCCGACGCACGACTCTGCCATATTTGAAAATCAACTACCAGCGCCATTTGACTCAATGCCACGTCATAACCGACGTGAATGCGCCACGCCCCAACAAATCGGACGGGCCCGCTCCATATCATTCGGAAACTCTTGCGCATTTGCCTGATGACTGAACTCGGCGATATTTCAGAACGCGCTTGCGAGCCGGGGAAAGGACGTCCGTGGCGGCAGGGGCGACAGCGACGAGAGGGCCCGGGAACGATTGGCGCGTTCCGCATGGCCCTCTCACCCGCCGTCTGACCGGTATGACTCGGCGCCGCCTACGAGGGCAGCACCGGCGAGGGGCAGCCGGGCGGGACCGGCGACGCGGGGCGCGCGGGCGTGCCTGTCCGGGTGGGGCAGTCGGACGGGGAGTCGCCCGGGCTCGAGGTGTCCGGGCTGGATTCGTCGGGGCTGGTTCCGTCGGGACTGCTCTCGTCAGGACCGGTCTCCTCAGGACTCGTTCCGTCCGGATCGGTCTGACCGGAGCCGGTCTCGTCCGGGCTCGTCTGATCGGGGCTCGTCTCGTCGGGCTCCGTCGCGTCCGGGCTCGTCTCGTCCGGAGTGGTCTCGTCCGGGTCCGTGGGCGTCGGACTGGACGGCGAGGGGGACGTGGGGCTCGGCGTCGTCGGCGTGGGAGTCGGCGTCGGGGTGGGTGTCGGCGGCTTGGTCGGGCGGTCGTGGTGCGCCTTGCCGTCGCCGATCTTCCGCTCGATCCAGGTGTTGTTGACGATGTTGACGATGGTGATGTTGACGATCGGCTGCGGCGCCGGGGTCACCACGACGACGCGCGTCGGCTGATAGCCGTTCCACGCCTGCCCGTTGTGCCGGGGCGAGCTCTTGAACGCGACCGGCGGCTTCAGCGGATTGCCGCACGCGCACCGCACCCGCGGCAGGCCCCGGTCGTCGACGAGGACGGCCGTGCCGATTTGCAGGACGGACTGGAAACTCGTGGGCGAGCCGCCGCGGTAGCCGTGGTTGGTGACGCGCGTGTCGGCCCGCAGCACGACCGGGGTCAGCCCTCGCAGATAGCTCGCCACATCGGCCTCGGCGATGTCGGACGCCTCGGCGAACGCGCGGGCCTTCGCCCGGTCGGTGGTGAGGAAACGGACCTGCCGGTCGACGTCACAGCTGCCGACGTTGTGCGTGCCGCCGTACAGCCCCGGCGTACCGCCAGGGATCGACCGGGTGCCCTGCGGGGTGGCCGATCCGGTGGGCGAGGGTTGCGGCGAACGGGTGACGGGCGGCGGAGCGGCGTCGGTGTTCGCGGTGGACTCGGTGAACGGATCGGGGCCCTGGGCGGCGACCGGCTGCATGAACAGTTCGCTGCCGCCGTCGGCGGTCTTCTTGTCGCCGTCGCCCGAACAGCCCGCTACCGCTAGGGCCGCGGATATCGCGAAGACGAGCGCGTGGGTCCTGGTGGATGTGCGCACCGGTTCTCCCGCCGTTGCCGTGCAGTGTGCCCCCGCTCAAGGGGGTGTTCCGCCATTGTCTGCGGGCGTTCCCGAGGGCCCGCAAGCCGGGTCGAGTCGGGCGAGCGGCCCGGTCGGCGTACGGAAGGCCCTGGTCGGCAGCACAATGGAGGCGTGCAGTGGTTCACGGCGGATGCGTACTGGCTGAGTCGGCTGATCTTCCAGCGGTCCCTGGCCGCGCTCTACGTGACGGCCTTCCTCGGTGCCGCCCTGCAGTTCCGGGCGCTCATCGGGGAGCGCGGGATGCTGCCGGTGCCGCGGTGCGTCGAGCGGGTGCCGTTCCGCCGCGCCCCCAGCCTGTTCCAGCTGCACTTCTCGGACCGGTTCTTCGCGCTCTGCGCGTGGACGGGATGCGCGGTCGCGGTGGCCCTGCTCGCAGGGGTGGACGGGCTCCTGCCGCTGTGGGGCGCGATGCTGCTGTGGCTGGTGCCATGGGCGTTGTATCTCTCCATCGTGAACGTGGGGCAGACCTGGTACGGCTTCGGCTGGGAGTCGCTGCTCCTCGAAGTGGGCTTTCTCGCGGTCTTCCTCGGCAACGACCGGGTCGCCCCGCCGGTCCTCGTGCTCCTCCTGCTGCGGTGGGTGCTCTTCCGCGTGGAGTTCGGCGCCGGGCTGATCAAGATGCGCGGGGACGCGTGCTGGCGCCAGCTCACCTGTCTCGACTTCCACCACGAGACGCAGCCGATGCCCGGGCCGCTGAGCTGGTTCTTCCACCACCTGCCGAAGCCCGCGCACCGGATCGAGGTCGCCGCCAACCACGTCACCCAACTCGTGGTGCCGTTCCTGCTGTTCACCCCGCAGCCGGTGGCGACGTGCGCCGCCTGCCTGATGATCCTGACCCAGCTCTGGCTGGTCCTCTCCGGCAACTTCTCGTGGCTGAACTGGATCACCATCGTGCTCGCGGTCTCCGCCCTCGACCTGTCCGCCCGATACTCGGCACCCGACGTCGCGGCCGCGCCCCTCTGGTACGAGGTGGTGGTCACCGCCGTGGCGGCACTGCTCCTGGCCATGAGCTACCGGCCGGTGCGCAATCTGCTGTCCCGTCGGCAGGTCATGAACCGCTCGTTCGATCCGCTGCACCTCGTCAACGCGTACGGCGCGTTCGGCAGCGTCAGCCGGGTGCGCCAGGAGATCGTCATCGAGGGCACGGCGGACACGGTGCCCCGCGAGGACTCGGACTGGCGTGCCTACGAGTTCAAGGGCAAGCCCGGCGACGTACACCGCTGGCCGCGCCAGTTCGCGCCCTACCATCTGCGGCTCGACTGGATGATGTGGTTCGCCGGTCTCTCCCCCGCGTACGCGCGCTCGTGGTTCGGCCCGCTGGTGGAGCGCCTGCTCGACGACGACCGTGACACCCTGCGTCTGCTGCGGAGTTCACCGTTCCCGCCCGGGTCCCCGCCCGCGTACATCCGCGCCAGGCTGTACCGCTACCGGTACACGACCTGGCGCGAGCTGCGCGAGACGGGCGCCTGCTGGGAGCGCACCTACGTCCGTGAGTTCCTCGGGCCGACGCGGCTGGCCCCGCCTGCGCGGAGCGAGTAGACGCGCCGGGCGGTGCCGCCGAAGACCTCCCGGCGCCCGTCGGTGTCGAGACTGTCGGTCAACAGGCGTGCCACGTCCAGGACTTCGGTGTACGCCGCCGCAAGGGTGCTGACCGGCCAGTCGGAGCCGTACAGCAGGCGCCGTGGACCGAAGGCCTCAAGCACGGTGTCCGCGTAGGGCCGCAGGTCGTCCACGGTCCATGTCGCATGGTCGGCCTCTGTGACCATGCCGGAGAGTTTACAGACGGTGTTGGGGCGGGCGGCGAGCGCGCGGACCGCCGACGCCCAGGGTTCGAGGATTCCACCGGCGATGGGCGGCTTGCCCAAGTGGTCGAGGACGAAGGTGAGTTGGGGAAGGTCGGCCGCCGCATCGGCGCAGGCGGGCAGCTGGTGGGGCAGGACCACGAGGTCGTAGGCGAGGCCCGCCTCGGCCAGCGCGGACAGGCCTCTGCGGACGTCCGGGCGCAGCAGCCACTCGGGGTCCGGCTCGCCCTGCACCTGGTGCCGGATGCCCACCAGGTGCTCCCCGCCCGGGAGTTCCCGCAGGGCCGCCAGTGTGTCGGCGATGTCGGGGCGGGTGAGGTCCGTCCAGCCGACGACGCCCGCGACGAGGTCGTTCGCGGCGGCGAGCGCCAGGAGTTCCGGGGTCTCCTCGGGGACGGTCACCGTCTGGACGACGACCGTGGCGCCGACACCGGCCGCGCGTGCCTCGGGTGCGAGGTCGGCGAGGGAGAAGCTCCTGCGGATCGGGGCGAGCGCGTCCCCGGTGATCCAGTCCTGGTCGCGGACGGAGAGGTCCCACACGTGGTGGTGGGCGTCGACGAGGCCCGGCTCGGTCCCTGTCACGTCAGCTCCCATACGACGGGCAGGCCCGCGTCCGAGCCCGCGTCCGAGTAGTCGTGGACGACGTCCAGCAGCTCGGCCATGCGGGCCTGCCAGGCGACGTTGACCGGCAGCTTCTCCAGCTCGGCGAGCATACGCACGTAGTCCTCGCACTCCAGGACGTGGAAGAGGTCGGTGCCGCTGCGCCAGATGGTCCAGGACGTGGCGCCCGCCGCCCGGATCGCCGCGGTGAGCTCGGCGGGCACCTCGCGGTGCGCGGCGTCGTACGCCTCGACGCGGTCCGCGCGAACCTTGGTGTGCAGGGCGACTCTCATGTCCGGCTGCCTCCTCGCGCACCGTCGGGGACCGGCGCCTCCGGGGGCAGCAGCCCGGTCTCCCGCGCCTCCGCCCAGAAGTCGGCGGGCACGTCGGCGGCGAACTGCTCGGCCGCGTCGGTGACCTGCTCCGGTGCGCGGATGCCGACGAGCACGCTGGCGACGGCGGGATGACCGAAGGGGAAGGCCAGGGCGGCGGCGCGGAGCGTGGTGCCGTGCCGCTCGGCGAGCGTGCGCAGGGCGCGGGCGCGGGCCAGCAGGTCCGGTGGCGCCTCGACGTAGTCGTAGCGGGCGCCCGGCTTGGGGTCGGCGAGCAGTCCGGAGTTGAAGACGCCGCCGATGACGATCGAGGCGCCGCGCTCGCTCGCCGCGGGCAGCAGCTCGGCGAGGGCCCGGTGGTCGAGGAGGGTGTAGCGGCCGGCGCAGAGCACGGTGTCGACGTCCGTGTCGCGGACGAAGCGGGTGAGCATCTCGGCCTGGTTCATGCCCGCGCCTATCGCGCCGACCACGCCCTCGGAGCGCAGTTTCTCCAGGGCCGGATAGCCCTCGCGGAAGGCTTCCTCCTCGTGGTTGTCGGGGTCGTGCAGGAAGACGACGTCGACACGGTCGGTGCCGAGCCGGGTGAGGCTGGACTCGATGGAGCGGCGCACGCCGTCCGCACTGAAGTCCCAGATCCTGCGGTGGGTCCTCGGCACGGCGAAGCCGCCGTCGGCGAGGTCGTCTCCGGGCAGGTTCGCGGGCTCCAGGAGCCTGCCGACCTTCGTGGAGATGACGTACGAGGAGCGGTCCCGGCCCCGCAGTGCCTCGCCCAGCCTGCGCTCGGACAGGCCGAGGCCGTAGTGCGGGGCGGTGTCGAAGTAGCGGATGCCCGCGTTCCAGGCGTGGTCGAGTGCGGTGGCCGCCTGCGCGTCGGTGATCGGCGCGTAGAGGTTGCCGATGCCGGCGGCGCCGAAGGACAGCTCGGTCACCTCGACGCCGCCGGGTCCGAGGCGGCGTCGCGCCGGGCCGCTCACTGCTGCACCGGCCGCAGTCGCAGGCCCTGCATGCCGCCGTCGACGGCGAGCGCGGTGCCGGTGGTGGCGCCGGACAGGGGGCTCGCCAAATAGGCGATGGCGCCCGCGACTTCGTCGGCCGTGACGAGCCGTCCGGTGGGCTGCCGGGCTTCCAGCGCGGCCCGCTCGGCGGCCGGGTCGGGGGCGGCGGCCAGGAGCCGGCCGACCCATGGGGTGTCCACGGTGCCGGGGTTGACGCAGTTGACGCGCACCCCGTCGCGTACGTGGTCGGCGGCCATGGCGAGGGTGAGGGAGAGCACCGCGCCCTTCGACGCCGAGTACAGGGCGCGCTGCGGGAGTCCCGCGGTCGCGGCTATGGAGCAGGTGTTGACGATCGCCGCGTCCGTGGAGAGGCGCAGGTGCGGCAGGGCGGCGCGGGTGGTGCGGACGATCCCGAGGATGTTGACGTCCAGGACGGCGTGCCATTGGGCGTCGTCGTTGTCCTCGACGGTGCCCTGGGCTCCGACGCCCGCGTTGTTGATCAGGACGTCGAGGCCGCCGAGATCGGCGGCGGCCGCGGCGACGGCGTCCCGGACGGCCGTGTCGTCGGTGAGGTCGGCGGCGTAGGCGCGCAGGGGTTTGTCGACGCCGTCCGGGGCGAGGTCGAGGACGGCGACGTCGGCGCCGCGGGCGGCGAGGAGCTCGGCGGTGGCCCGTCCGATGCCGGAGGCCCCTCCGGTGACGAGGGCCTTGAGGCCTTGGAAGTCGGTCATGCGGCTGCTCCCTTGTCCCGTGTGATGTGGTCGTGTGCGGGGGCGTCCTGCGCGCGCTCTTCCCGTCCGAGGTCCGCGGCCCAGAACGTGCCGCCGGGGTAGGTGAACTCGGCGAGGGACTCGGCGCGCATCGTCGCCGAGAAGCCGGGCGCGGTCGGGGCCGTGTAGTGGCCGGCGCGCAGCACGACGGGGTCGGTGAAGTGCTCGTGGAGGTGGTCGACGTACTCGATGACACGGTTCTCCGTCGTCCCGGCGAGCGCCACGTAGTCGAACATCGACAGGTGCTGGACGAGTTCGCAGAGTCCGACGCCGCCCGCGTGCGGGCAGACGGGGACGCCGAACTTGGCGGCGAGCAGCAGGATCGCGAGGTTCTCGTTGACTCCGCCGACGCGTGCCGCGTCGATCTGGAGGATGTCGATGGCGTCGGCCTGGAGGAGCTGTTTGAAGACGATGCGGTTCTGTACGTGTTCGCCGGTGGCGACCTTGACCGGTCCGACGGCCGCACGGATGGCGGCGTGGCCGAGGACGTCGTCGGGGCTGGTGGGCTCCTCGACCCAGTAGGGGTCGAACTCGGCGAGCGCGCGTGTCCATTGGACGGCCTCGTCGACGTTCCAGCGCTGGTTGGCGTCGACGGCCAGGCGGATGTCGGGGCCGATGGCCGCGCGGGCGGTGCGGCAGCGGCGGACGTCGTCGGCGAGATCGGCGCCGACCTTCAGTTTGATCTGCGTGAAGCCGTCGGCGACGGCCTGCCGGGCGAGGCGGGTGAGTTTCTCGTCGCTGTAGCCGAGCCAGCCGGGCGAGGTGGTGTAGCCGGGGAAGCCCCGCTCCAGGAGGGCGGCGGTCCGGTCCGCCGCGCCCGCCCGGCCGGATCGCAGCAGGTCGAGGGCCTCCTGCGGGGTGAGGGCGTCGGCGATGTAGCGGAAGTCGACCTGGGAGACGAGCCATTCGGGCGTGGCCTCGGCGAGCAGCTGCCACAGGGGTTTGCGGGCGCGTTTGGCGGCGAGGTCCCAGACGGCGTTGACGACCGCGCCGATCGCCATGTGCATCACGCCCTTCTCCGGGCCGAGCCAGCGCAGCTGGCTGTCGCCCACGAGGTCGCGGTTGACGGTCCCGGGGTCGGCGCAGACGGCGTCGACCGGGCGGCCGATCACGTGGTGGCGCAGGGAGCGGATCGCGGCGACCTGGACGTCGTTGCCGCGGCCGATGGTGAAGGTGAAGCCGTGCCCCTCCAGGCCGTCGTCGGCGTCGGTGCGCAGCACCACGTAGGCGGCGGAGTAGTCGGGGTCCGGGTTCATCGCGTCGGACCCGTCGAGCTCCCGCGAGGTGGGGAACCGTATGTCGTAGGTGTCTACCGCGGTGATGCGGGCGGGGGTCGGGGACACAGGAGGCCTTTCCGGAAGGGGGCGGGGCAGCGGCTGACCGCGGTGGGTCAGTCCTGTGCGCGGCCGGTGGTGACGCGGGCGATCATCAGGGCGACGAGGATGATTCCGCCGTAGATGGCCTGGATCCAGAAGGACGGCACCTGGGCGAGGGTGAGCAGGTTCTGTACGACGCCGAGCAGCAGGACGCCGGTGAGGGCGCCGAACATCGTGCCCTTACCGCCGTCGAGGCTGATGCCGCCGATGACGGCGGCGGCGAACACCGTGAAGATCATGTTCTGGCCCTGGTTGGCGTTGATGGCGCCGACGTAGCCGGTCTGCATGAGACCGCCGACCGCGGCGAGGGCCCCGGCGACGACGAACACGCCGAGCATGACCCGGTCGACGCGGATGCCGGCGGCGCGTGCGGCGTCCGGGTTGCCGCCGATCGCGTACAGGGCGCGGCCCACGCGGTGGTACTTGAGGACGAAGCCCGCGATGCCGAAGGCGGCCCCCGCGAGCCACACGGACATGGGGATGCTGAGGAAGGTGGTGGTGGCGAGGGTGTAGAAGGCGTCGGGCATGCCGAAGAGGGTCTTGCCCTCGGTGGCGCCGACGAGGAGGCCGCGCAGCACGATCAGCATGGCGAGCGTCACGATGAACGCGTTGAGCTTGAGCTTCACGACGAGGACGCCGTTGAAGGCGCCGATGGCCGCGCCGACCAGCACGACGGCGAGGATGCCGACGGCGGCGGGCAGGTCCGTGCCGAAGCCGGCCTGGGCGGCGGGCAGGACGAGGAGCGCGCCGACGGCGGGCGCGATGCCGACGACGGACTCCAGCGAGAGGTCGAACTTGCCGGTGATGAGGACGAGCGACTCGGCGAGGACGACCATGGCGAGCGCGGCGGACGCGCCGAGGATCGAGACGAGGTTGCGCTCGGTCAGGAAGGAGTCGTTGAGCAGAGCCCCCAGGAGGATGAGGAGCAACAGAGCCGGTACGAGGGCGAGTTCGCGGGCGCGGCGGAGGATGAGACCTTTCGCCGCGCGGGCTTCGGAGGTGCGGGGCGATTCGGGGGCGGCTTGTGCGGGCGCGGCCTTGAGGTCAGCCATGGTGGTCTCCTTCGGTTTCGGCCGCGGGCCGGTGGGGGTTGTTCGCGCAGTGCCCCGCGCCCCTGTCGGGGCCCTCGGCGCCCACCCCCTCTATCGACGCGATCAAGTCGTGGTCGGTGAAGCCCGCCTCGTGTTCCGCCACGATGCGGCCGTGGAACAGGACCAGGACGCGGTCGCAGCGGCGCAGGTCGTCCAGTTCGTCGGAGACCACGAGCACGGCCGTGCCGTCGTCGCGGGCGCTGTCGACGCGGGCGAGCAGGGACTCCTTGGACTTCACGTCGACGCCCGCGGTCGGGTTGATGAGGACGAGCAGGCGCGGGTCGGAGGCGAGGGCGCGGGCCATGACGACTTTCTGCGCGTTGCCGCCGGAGAGGTCGGAGACAAGCTGGCCGGGGCCTTCGGCGTGGATGTCGAGGCGGTCGATGAGGTCGTCGGCGAAGCGGCGCTTGGTGTCGGTGCCGATGAATCCGTACCGGCCGAGGCGGTCGAGGACGCTCATGGTGGCGTTGTCGCCGATGCTCATGCCGAGGACCAGGCCCTGGCCGTGCCGGTCGCGCGGTACGCAGCCGACCCCGGCCCGCAGGGCCGCGGTCACGTCGCCGAAGGGCAGGGGCCGCCCGTCGAGCCGGGCGGTGCCGGCGGTCGGGGTGTGCAGTCCGGCGAGGCTCTCCGCGAGGTTGATCTTGCCGCTGCCGCTGGATCCGGCAAGCCCGACGACCTCGCCTGCGCGCACGGCGAGGTCGATGCCGTTGTACGACTCGCTGGTCAGACCCCGCACGTCGAGCAGCACCGGGGCGTCCGTCGGCACTCCGGAGCGGGCCACGGCTTCCTCGGCGTCGGCCTTCTCGGCGATGACCTCGCCCGCCATGGCCGCCACGAGGGCGCCGCGCGGCAGGTCGGCGACGGGCGCGCTGGTGATCCAGCGGGCGTCGCGCAGGACGGTGACGGTCTGGCACACCTCGTACACCTCTTGGAGGTGGTGAGAGATGAACAGGAACGTGACGCCGGATTCCTGGAGGGCGCGCATGCGCGTGAAGAGGCGTTCTATCTCGCGGTTGTCGAGCTGCGCGGTCGGCTCGTCGAGGACGATGAAGCGCGCCCCGAAGCTCAATGCCCGTGCGATCTCGACCATTTGGCGGTCCTCGACCTTGAGGTCGGCGGTGCGGGCGTCGGGGTCGACGTGTACGTCCCACTGCGCCAGGACGTCCGCTGCCTCGTTGCGGAGCCTGCGCCAGCTGATGAAGCCGCCGCGGCCCGAGGGCTGCCGGTTGATGAAGAGGTTCTCGGCGACGGTCAGTTCGGGGACGACGGTGGGCTTCTGGTAGACGCAGGCGACCTTGCGGCGCCAGGCGTCGCGGTCGCCGAGCGGGGGCGCGGGGTCGCCGTCGAAGCGGACCGTGCCCGCGTCGGGGGCCTGGAGTCCGGTGAGGACCGTGACGAGGGTGGACTTGCCCGCGCCGTTGCGGCCGACGAGGGCGTGGGACTCGCCGGGCAGGACGGACAGCCGACCGTCCTGGAGGGCGACGGTGGGTCCGTACCGCTTCACGATGCCGGACGCCTCGACGAGCGGAGTCACGCCGGTCCGGCCGGTGGGGGGTTCGGTCGTCGTCATGTGGCCGTGTTGCCCCACAGCTCGGAGTCGTCGACGTTCTCCTCGGTGACCAGCGGGGCGGGCAGCTGGTCCTCCAGGATGCCGCTGGGCAGTTTGACGATCTCGGAGCCGTGGTCGGTCGGCCCCGGCTCGAACTTCTTCCCGTTCATCGCGGCCTTGATGTAGTACATGCCGTACTTGGCGTAGGCGTCGGCGGGCTGCGAGACGGTCGCGTCGATCTGGCCCTTGCGGATCGCGTCGAACTCCTGCGGGATGCCGTCGTTGGATACGACGGTGATGTGCCCCTTCTCCCCCGCCTTCTTCAGCATCCCCTTGGACTTGAGGGTCTGCAGGGTGGGCGCCAGGTACACGCCGCCGGCCTGCATGTAGATCCCCTTGATGTCGGGGTGGGAGTTGAGCAGGGTGTCCAGCTTGGCGGCGGCCGTGTCGGACTCCCACTTGGCGGGGATCTCCAGGACCTTCAGTTTCGGGTACTTCTTCTTCACGCAATCCCGGAAGGCCTTGGAGCGCTCGCGTCCGTTGACGGAGGCCAGATCACCCATGATCTGCACGACCTCGCCGGTCCCGACCTTCTTCCCGAGGTAGTCGCAGGCCTTCTCGCCGTACGCGACGTTGTTCGCCCTGACCACCATCGCGACCTTGCCCTTCTCGGGGGCGACGTCGACGGCGACCACGGGCACGCCCTTGCGCTCGGCCTGGTCCAGCCCGGCAGCGATCGCGGCACTGTCGAGCGGCGCGACGACGAGCCCCTTGACCCCCTGGTTGAGCTGGTTGTTGATGTCGGTGATCTGCTGCGAGGGGTCGCTGTTGGAGTTGACGGTCTTCATCGCGTCGACGTCCTCGGACTCCGCCATCTTCGGCACGTAGTCGTTGTACGACTGCCAGAACGGCGAGGTCAGCAGGGGCAGGACCACACCGACCTTGCCCTCGCCGCCACCACCCGCGCCGGGCGACGCGGTGTCCTTCGTACTGCCGCAGGCGGCGAGCACGAGGGCCGCGCAGCCGGTGACGGCCGCGGCGCGCACGGCACGCGACGTCCCCCTCCCGCCGGTCCTGTTGCTCGGTTTGCTGCGCACTGTCCGGCTGGCCATCTGCGGGCTCCTCATCGACAGGGGGGAACGAAGGGGGACCTGATCGGGACCTGATGACGCGAATATTTATCAGACCACTTGCCGCCCACAACACCCCTCGGCGCCGACTTTCCCCGGTTTCCGGCCGTAGTGGTCGGACCACATCTCTGGCTAGACTGCGGCGACCCGGCCAGTGGAGGAGCGTTACGTGGACCAGCCAGACCAGTCCGCCCCGCAGAAGGGCACCGTGACGCAGCGGGCCATCGAGCAGATCAAGGCGATGATCGGCGAGGGCAGGCTCGAACCGGGACAACGGCTGCCCACGGAACGCGACTTGGCGGCGCAGCTGGGCATCTCGCGCAGCTCGATGCGGGAGGCCATCCGGGCGCTGACGGTGCTCGGCGTGCTCGAGGCCCGGCACGGCTCCGGCATCTACGTCACCCAACTGGAGGCCGGCGACCTCCTGGAGACCTTCGGAGTGGTCGCGGACCTCTCCCGGGGAGCCCGCCTCGTCGAGCTCCTGGAAGTACGCCGGGTACTGGAGTCCACCGCGACCGCGCTGGCGGCCGCCCGCATCTCACCTGGCCAACTGGCGGACGTGGAGAAGCACTTGGAGGCCATGAACGCCACCGACGACCCCGAGGAGATCCTCTCCCACGACCTGGCGTTCCACCGTACGATCGCCCTCGCCGCGGGCAACGACACGATGGCCGCCATCCTGGAGGGCCTGTCGTCCAGGACGTTCCGCGCACGGGTCTGGCGCGGCTACCAGGAAGAGGACGCGTTCGAGCGTACCCGCCGCGAGCACGCCCGCATCCACCGCGCTCTCGTCGCGCGGGACCCGGAGGCGGCCCGCGCCGCGGCGGCGGCACACGTGGGCGAGGTCGAGGAGTGGCTGCGGGCGCAGGTGGAGGGGTGAGGCGCGCGCCGCGGAACGGCCGTCAGCCGTCGGCCAAGGTCCGCTCGATCCGGTCGACGAAGGCGCGGGCGAGGTCGTCGAGCTGCGCCTCGTAATTCGGCAGGTCGTCGACCTCTCCGAGACGCAGCCACCCCACGGTACTGCCGACCCGCAGGACGGCCATGGCGTTGGTGCTGTCCTCGGGCTCCTTGTAGTACGTGAAGGTCGAGCTCTTGTCGCCGAGGGTCGGCAGGGAGAGCGGTGTGGTCCCGTCGTAGCCGGACTGGTCCTGGACGAGCTGCTTGCGTACGCGCTCCGCCTGGGCGGGTGAGTCGCAGCCGAAGACGTAATACTCGGCCCTGACGTATCCGGCCCCCGCCGACGACAACGCGTACTTCGTGCCCCCTTGGTGGCAGCCGCCCGGGCCCGAGGCCGCAGCGGCACCGGCCTCGCCCTGCTGGGTCCAGCCGGGCGGCAGATCCCCCCGCACGGGCAGCGCGGCGCGCGTCTGCGCCACGGTCAGCGCGCGCGTGCGGTTGCCCGGATCGCCGCCGGTGTCGGCGGCCTTGCCCTCCTCGGGCGCATCCTCGTCCTCCTTGCCCGCGCCACCTTCCCCGCTCCCCTGCGCCGACGCGTCCCGAGTGCCGTCGTCGGCGATGAGCCGCGTCCCCCCGTAGACGCCCAGCGCCACCAGCGCGAGCAGCAGTACGCCGGTCAGCGCGAGGACGGTGAGCGCGCCCGGGGTCTTCTTGACCGTGATCGGTCCCAGCGAGATGTGGCTGCGCGTGATCGTGCTGTGGTCGATGACCACCGCGTCGCGGTTGTACGTCGTGGGGGCGTTGAGGTGCAACGCCAGTTGCCGCCCCAGCTCGGGGTCCGCGTCGATCTCCTCGCGCAGGACGGCCTGCGCCCGAGCCCGCGACTCCGACCGCGCGGATCCGCCCGCCCCGCCCCCGTCGATCCCCTCCAGCGCCGCGCGCCCCCGCTCCGTGCGGGCCAGACGTGACCGGACAAGATCGGTGACGGCAGCCCCCGCGCCCTCCCCCACCCCGGTCGACGCCCCGTTGGCCACCGCGGTGGCGACCCCCACCGCGAGCATCGCGAGCTCCGACGACTCCATGCCACACCCCCGTTGCGCGACAGCCTCAGGAGCTCATCATGTTGCACCGGACCACCGATGACATCCCTCTCCCCGCAAGGCGGCCGAAAGATATTCAGGCGACGGGCACGGGCCGGTCCTGGCAGCATCCCCGCGTGATCACCGATTCCCGCGCCACCCCGCCGCCGCCCCTGACCGCGGCCGTACGCAACAACGCCGCCTGGTGCGATGCCGTCTGCCGCTCGCACGGAGTGGGAGGCACCGTAGAGGGCGGCGTATGGGCGAGCGCGCTGCGCACTCCCCCGCTGTACCCCGACGCCGTGACGCTGTCGCCCGCGGTGACCCCGGAGGACGTACTGCCCCGCATCGACCTCACCTCCCCCGGCGCGTCGGTCAAGGACAGCTTCGGCATGCTGGACCTCTCCGGGGCCGGCTTCGAGGTGCTGTTCGAGGCACGGTGGATCCACCGCCCGGCGACGGAACCCGCACCGTCACGAGCCGACGGCTGGGAGCCGGTCGAGGGCACCGGACGGCTGCTCGCGTGGGAGGCCGCGTGGAGCGGTGACGGGGAGAGCGAGGGGCTGTTCCGGCCCGCGCTGCTCGACGACGGAGCGGTGTTCCTGGCACCCGCGGGCACGGGCCCCGTCACCGCGGGGGCCATCGCGTACCCCGGCGCCGGAGCCATCGGCGTATCCAACCTCTTCGCCGCCGACGACGACCCCGACGCCGACGCCGCGTGGCGTTCCTGTCTGGAGGCCACGGGCCGGCTGTGGCCGGGCGTGCCCGTCGTCGGGTACGAGCACGGCGACGACCTCGCGGCCGCGATCCGGCAGGGGTTCGAGCCCGTCGGCCCGCTGCGCGTATGGCTGCGGACCGACGGATGACGCACCCCCGCCCGGGGCTCAGCCCCGCGTGAACCTCAGCGTCACCAGCTCGAACGGCCGCAGCGTCACCGCCACCGCGTCGTCCGCGAGCTCCGGCGCGGGCACCCCGTCGAGCGGCCGCTCCAGCAGGTCGGTCACGGCGACCGAACCCACGGCGAACCCCGTGGCGAGCGTGGCCTTCGCGCGCCCGCCGTGGGCCTCGTGGAAGCGGACGACCACGTCGCCGCTGCCGTCGTCGGCGAGCTTGACCGCCGTGACGACCACCGCGTCGTTGTCGACCGTCACCAGCGGCGCCACCTCGGCGCCCCCGGTGATCGTGCGCTCGGGCAGGTTCACGCGGTAGCCCTCGCGCACCGCGTCGCCGATCGCCGCGCCCGGCACCAGGGCGTGCCGGAACCGGTGGACGCCCTGGTCCGTCTCGGGGTCGGGGAAGCGCGGGGCGCGCAGGAGCGAGACGCGGACCGTCGTGGTCGTACCGGAGTCTTCGGCGCGGACCGTGCGGGTCACGTCGTGCCCGTACGTCGAGTCGTTGACCAGCGCGACGCCCCAGCCCGGCTCCTCGATGTGCACGAAGCGGTGGTTGCACGCCTCGAACTTGGCGGCCTCCCAGCTCGTGTTGGTGTGCGTGGCACGGTAGAAGTGTCCGTACTGGGTCTCCGACGCGTACCGCTCCGCGTGGATGTCCAGCGGGAAGGCGAGCTTGAGGAACTTCTCCGTCTCGTGCCAGTCGACCTCGGTGTCGATGTCGAGCCGCCGGTCGCCGGGCGCGAGCGTGAGCACCTGCGTGAGGCGCGAGTCGCCGAAGGTGCGCACGATCCGCACGGACGCGCCCTCACCGGCTGTGACCTCGTCCGCCTCCACGAGGTCGGTCACCGTGTTGCGGTAGAACTCGTCGACGTCCCACGCGTCCCACATGTTCGGGAAGTCGGCGTGGATCTGCGGCAGGTTCGCCGCCCGGCCCGGCGCGACGGTCTCACGGTCGGCCACCAGGTCGTACGCGGAGACGACCAGTCCGCGCCCGTCGATCTCCACGCGGAGCAGCCCGTTGTCGAGTATGTAGCCGCCGCCGGCGCGGGAGGCGATCGCCGCCTGTGCGTCGACGGCGGCGGGCCGCGCGCCGCCCGCGGGCACGCCGGCACGGCTGTGCGGGGTGGAGTTGAAGACCAGGGCGCCCGTGCCCTCGCCCGCGAGTGCGCGCTGCGCCGCGTCGATGATGCCGTTCAGCTCCTGGGCGAGCGCCGCGTAGGTCGCGCGGGCCTCGCGGTGCACCCAGGCGATGGACGAGCCCGGCAGGATGTCGTGGAACTGGTGGAGCAGGACCGTCTTCCAGATGCGGTCCAACTGCTCGTAGGGGTAGGCGAAGTCGCCCCGCACCGCCGCCGTCGCGGCCCACAGCTCCGCCTCCCTCAGGAGGTGCTCGCTGCGGCGGTTGCCCTGCTTGGTGCCCGCCTGGCTGGTGAGAGTGGCGCGGTGCAGTTCGAGGTAGAGCTCGCCGACCCAGACGGGGGCGTTCGGGTACTCGGCCTCGGCCTTCTCGAAGAAGTCGGCGGGCGTCTCCCACTCGACGGTCGCCGAGCCCTCCAGGTCACGGAGGCGTGCGGCCTTGGCGATCATCTCGCGGGTGGTGCCGCCGCCACCGTCGCCCCAGCCGGTCGGGGCGAGGGAGTGCCGGGCGACGCCCTTGTCCTTGAAGTTCTTCGCCGCGTGGGCGATCTCGCTGCCCTTCATCGAGCAGTTGTACGTGTCGACGGGCGGGAAGTGCGTGAAGATCCGGGTGCCGTCGATGCCCTCCCAGTTGAAGGTGTGGTGCGGGAAGCGGTTCGTCTGCGACCACGAGATCTTCTGTGTGAGCAGCCACTTGGAGCCGGCCGCCTTGATGATCTGTGGCAGCCCGGCGGCGAAGCCGAACGTGTCGGGCAGCCACGCCTCGTCGTTCTCGACGCCGAACTCGTCGAGGAAGAACCGCTTGCCGTGCACGAACTGACGGGCCATCGCCTCCGAGCCCGGCATGTTCGTGTCCGACTCGACCCACAT
Source organism: Streptomyces venezuelae (assembly GCF_008642315.1). Lineage (NCBI taxonomy): Bacteria > Bacillati > Actinomycetota > Actinomycetes > Kitasatosporales > Streptomycetaceae > Streptomyces > Streptomyces venezuelae. Next base: position 886,403 of record NZ_CP029192.1, read on the forward strand.
GCCGCCCGCGGGCACGAACCGCCCGTCGGCGACGGCCTTCTTGACCTTCGCCCACACCTCGGGGCGGTGCTCCTTGATCCACGCCCACTGCTGGGCCTGCGACATGGCGAAGACGAAGTCCGGCTCGTCCTCGATGAGCGCGGTCATGTTCGACGTCGTGCGCGCCACCTTGCGCACCGTCTCGCGCAGCGGCCACAGCCACGCCGAGTCGATGTGGGCGTGGCCGACGGCGCTGATGCGGTGCGCGGAGGGCTCGGCGGGAGTGGCGAGCACCTTCTCCAGCTCGGCCCGGGCTGCGGCGGCCGAGCCGTTCACGTCCTGGAGGTCGACGGCGTCGAGGGCGCGGCCGACTGCGCGCACGATGTCGTAGCGCCGCCCGGAGTCCTGGGGCAGTTCCTGCATGAGTTCGCCGAGGACTTCGAGGTCGATGACGAGCTGCCACACCGTCTCGTCGAAGACGGCGAGGTCCATGCGCTCCAGCTTGTACTGGGGTTCGCTGCCCGCGGTCTCCTTGTCGCCGAGCTGCGTGGGCAGGAAGGGGTGGTAGTCGAGGATGACGGGGTTGGACGCGGCCTCGATGTGCAGCCGCACCTCTTCGCCGCCCTCGGCGGGAGCGGCGATCCGCACCCACTGGTTGCGCGGGTTGAGGCCCTTCACCGGGGTGCCGTCGGGGCGGTAGACGAGGCCTTCGCACTGGAAGCCGGGCATGTTCTCGTCGAAGCCGAGGTCGAGGACGGCCTCGACGGTCTTGCCCGCCCATTCCCGCGGCACGGTCCCGGTCACCCGGAACCAGCTGGTCCCCCAGGGCGCGCCCCACTTCTCGCCGACGGCTGTCGGCGACGGCTCGGCGGCGAGCCCTTCTGCGACCGGCACGGGCTCGCCGGGCGCGTTCCACACGGCCACGTCGAGGGGTACGGATGCGGGGTAGACGGCGGGCCTGATGCGCTCGTCGAGTACGCGCTTGAGGCGGGCTTCGACCAGGGTGCGGTCGTCATGCATGAGGGGTCTCCCGGGGGTTCTTCAGTGCGAGTGGGTGGGGGGCGGTGAACTTTCCCCGATCCCGCCCCTTCCCGAAACTGGGGCTCCGCCCCGGACCCCGCTCCTCAAACGCCGGAGGGGCTGAAAGATGCAGCTCGCGCCGGGGATCATCCAGCCCGTCCGGCGTTTGAGGAGCGGGGTCCGGGGCGGAGCCCCTTGGTTTCGGGAAGGGGCGGGGTCGGGGAACAGGAAGCGTTACGGCCTATCCGACCTCCCCCGGCGTCACGACCTCCGTGATGCCCCGCGCAGCGAGGTGCTCCGTGTCCGACGCCCGTCCGGCGAGGACCACCGCGGGGCGCACCCCGTCCGCCACGAGCCGCGCGAACGCCTCGAAGACCGCTCCACCCGGGGCGCACTCCGAGCGCCGGGAAAGGTCGTCGTCGACGACCACCGCGGTCGTCCGTGACGCCGGCGCGTACGGACGGCCGCGCCACTCCCGCACGATCCGGGCGATCGCCTCCCCCGCGGGCTTGACCTTGCCCTCGTTGGTCAACAGACCAAGGCTGTATTCGAGTTCGGGGAAATCCGCGAGGTCGCGCGAGACGTCGTGGGAGCACCACCACGTGACGCCCCACACGTCCTGGCAGTCGAGCGCCGCCTGGACGGTGTCCTCGGTGAACTCCGCCGCGTGCTCGGCGGGTATGAGCGGCGCGGGCGCGCCGACCTCCTGCAGCCAGACGGGACGACGCGGGTCGGTCGCCCACGCCTTGGACAGTTCGATCATGTACGCCGCGTGGTGCCGCGTCGCCGCCGCGGTACGTCCGTGGCGCTGGGCCGTGCCGTTGAACACCCAGGAGTGCACGGCGGTCACCGCGCCGAGCCGCGCGGCCTGCGCCGGGGTGAAGGGCTGGTCGTCCTGGTACCAGGCGGCGTCGTACTCGGCGTGCAGGTGCAGCTTGCCGGGGGCGCCCTCCTCGCAGGCGGCGAGGACGGTCCGCAGCCAGCTCTCCGCCTGCTCCTCGGTGACGCGGTCGGGGTCGGGGTGCGGGCCCGCCGAGAACTGGTTGATCTCGTTGCCAATGGTCATGCCGATGAAGTTCGGCCGGTCCGCCAACGCGGCGGCCAGCGTCCGCAAGTAATCGGCCTGCCCGGAGATCACGTCGGGGTCGGCGAAGATGTTCCGCCGGTGCCAGGTCTGCGTCCACGCGGGCAGGAAGTCGAAGCTGGAGAGGTGCCCCTGGAGCCCGTCGACGTTGACGTCGAGGCCGCGTTCGGCGGCCGCGTCGGCGAGCTGGACCAGTTGCTCGACGGCGCGCGGGCGGATGAGGGTGCGGTTCGGCTGGAAGTACGGCCAGATCGGGAAGACCCGGATGTGGTCGAGGCCCAGCGAGGCGATGGCGTCCAGGTCGGCGCGTACGGCGTCGAGGTCGAAGTCGAGCCAGTGGTGGAACCACCCCTGGCCGGGCGTGTAGTTGGCGCCGAAGCGCGGCGCGCCCGAAGGCGATGCGGAGGAAAGCGATGCGGAGGAGGGCAAGGCGGAGAAGGGCAAGGCGGATCCTGGTTCTGGGGGGAAGAGATGAGAGGGGGCGCGGCGGATCGTGGGGCGGGGCTCAGCCCTTGACCGCGCCCTCGCCCACGCCGCGGAAGAAGTACCGCTGGAGGCACGCGAAGAGGATGATCAGCGGGAGTACCGCGATGACGGTGCCCGCGGCGACGAGGCGCTCGTCGTTGGCGAACGTGCCGTGCAGGTAGTTCAGGCCGATGGTGAGCGTGAACCGGTCCGGGTCGCTCAGCACGATCAGCGGCCACAGGAAGTCGTCCCAGGCCCCCATGAAGGCGAAGATCGCGACGACGGCGAGGGTGCCCTTGACGGCGGGCAGCGCGATGCGCAGGAACCGCTGCCAGACGTTCGCGCCGTCCACAAAGGCGGCTTCCTCGATCTCGTACGGCACGTTGAGGAAGGCGTTGCGCATCAGCAGGACGTTGAGCGCGGAGACACAGCCGGGCAGCAGCACACCGATGAGGGTGTTGTTCAGGCCGAGCTCACGCATGGTGGTGAACTGGGCGATGATGATGCCTTCGACGGGCACCAGCATGGCCAGGATGAAGACGATCGTGGCCGCCTTGCGGCCGCGGTAGCGCAGGCGGGCCAGGGCGTAGCCGGCGAGGGCGGCGCCGACGCAGTTGGTGACGACGTTGGCGGCGGCCACCTTGAGCGAGTTGAGCGCGTAGTCCCAGACGGGGATGGTGTCGGCGACGCGTTCGAAGTTGTGCAGGGTCGGGTCGGAGGGCAGGAACTTCGGCGGTGAGCTGAAGATGTTCTCGTGCGGGCCCTTGAGGGCGGTCGACAGTTGCCAGAGGAACGGGCCGATCATCAGCGCGAGGACCGCGACGAGAAGCAGATAGCGCAGGACGATCTCCCAGACGGGCATCCTGCGGCCGTTCTCGTCGGTGATCCGCCCACGGCTCGTACGGCGCGGCTTGCCGGCCTTGTCCGTGCGGGTCTCGCGGCGCGCACCGCCGTCGATGGTGGTCACGCGTCCTCCTTCCGGTCCGCCCGCAGGACGAGCAGCATGAGCGCGACGGTGACGACGAAGACGACGACGGAGATGGCCGATGCGTAGCCGACCCGGCCGGTCAGGCCGGTGCCGACGCGCTGGACGAGCATGACGAGCGTGGTGTCCTCGCCCGCGGGGCCGCCGGTGGGTCCCGCCATCAGGTAGACCTCGGAGAACACCTTGAAGGCGGCGACCGAGGAGAGGGCGGCGACGAGCACCATGGTGGAGCGCACGGCGGGGACGGTGACGCTGAAGAAGCGGCGTACGGCGCCCGCTCCGTCGACGGCCGCGGCCTCGTGGAGCTCGCGGGGCACGTTGGCGAGCGCCGCGAGATAAATGATCATGTAGTAGCCGAGGCCCTTCCAGACCGTGACCGTCATGGCGCTCAGGAGGAGGAGCCACTGGTCGCTGAGGAAACCGGCCTTGCCGACGCCCACCGCCTCCAGCAGGGCGTTGACCAGGCCCCGTTCGTCGAGCATCCACACCCAGATCAGGCCGACCACGACGATGGAGGCGACCACCGGGGTGTAGAAGGCGGAGCGGAAGAACGTGATGCCGGGGATGTGCTTCTGGACGAGCATCGCGAGCAGCAGCGGCAGGACGACGAGCGCGGGCACGACCCCGAGGACGTACAACGTGCTGTTGCGCAGGCCGATCCAGAACATCTCGTCGTGCCACAGCTCCTGGAAGTTGGCGAAGCCGACGTAGTCGCCCTCGATGAGGGTCCGCTTGTCGGTGAACGCGTTGTTCAGGGTGCTGAGGAACGGATAGAGGATGAAGATCCCGACGATCGCGAGGCCGGGTGCCGCGAACAGCCAGGGGCTGGTGGGCAGTTGGCGTCGGATCCCGCGGCGGGGGCCGCGCCCGGCGGGGCGCGGCTCCTTGCGTGCGGTGCCGGTGGTCGAGATGTCGGTGGGGGCGGCCTGGGAGGCGGTGGTGCTCTTCATGGCGGTACCGGTTCCTGGTCTCAGCTCTGCTGCAGCAGCCGGTCGCAGTTCTTGACAGCGTTGTCAAGTGCTTCCTTGGGGCTCTGCTTGCCCTGCAGCGCCTTGGCGACGGAGTTGCGCAGCTCGACCTTCATCTGCTCGCTGAAGAGCACGGGGGTGTAGTTCACCGCGGTCTTGATGGACTTGGCGGCGGCGACGCGTACGCGCGTCTCGTCCTTGCCGTCCTGCTTGGTGAAGTACGGGTCGTCGAGGGAGCCCTCGGTGCTCGGGAAGATCGCGACCTTCTTGGCGAACTCCATCTGGCGCTGCGCGTCGGTGACGTAGTGCGCGAAGGCGACGGCGGCGGGCGTCTGCTTCGTCTTGGTGTTCACCATGACGCCCATGACGTACATGTTGTCCTTGCCGGTGCTGCTGATCTGCGGCGTGATGCCGATGTTCTTGTAGAGCCGCGGCGCGTCCTTCTTGAACTTCTCCAGGTCGAGGGCGCTGCCGGGGTTCATGGCGACGGCCTCGGTGAGGAACTTCTTGCCGGTGGACTCGGGTGTCGCGGTCAGCGCCTGCCCGTCCAGGGCCTTCGCGTCGTACAGCTTCTTGTACTTGGTGAGGAGTTCGACGCCCTTGGCGTCGTTGAAGGTGAAGCCGGTGCCTTCCTTGTTCATCAGCGGGACGCCGTAGCGCCCGAAGTCCTCGATCGTGGGGACGTTGGCGAGCGTGGCGACCTTGCCGTCGCTCTTGTCGGCCAGCTCCAGGGCGTCGTCGAAGAGCGCGTCGTACGTCGTCGGGGGCTTGTTCTCGTCGAGGCCGGCGTCCTTGAACAGGCGCTTGTTGTAGAAGAGCGGCCCGGTGTTGAGGTACCAGGGGAAGGCGTAGGTGCCGTCCATGCCCGGTATCTGGTGGCTCTTCCAGGCTCCGGGGAGGTACTCCTTCTCGTACTTCGACGCCGACTTGTCGAGGTCGAGGGCGAGGCCGGCCTTGGCGAGCGGGGCGACGAGGTCGGGCGAGACGTTGACGACGTCGGGGAGGGTGCCCGCGGCCGCGTCGGCGCTGATCTTGTCGGCGTACCCCTCGCCGGGCTGGTCGATCCACCGGACCTTCGTGCCCGGGTACTTCTTCTCGAAGCCGTCCACGACGCCCTCGAAGTACGACTTGAAGTTCGCCTTCAGGTTCCAGGTCTGGAAGGTGATCTCACCCTCGACCTTCCCCGACGCGTCGGTCGAACCTCCGCCGTCGTCCCCGTCACCACAGGCGCTCAACGGCAGCAGGACGGCGAGGACGGCGCCTGCGGCGACGGCTCTGCGGGGGTTGCGGGAGATACGCACGGTGAAACGGCTCCTTTGCTCGGCCCAGCGTGAGACGGCGGTGACTGCGACCGTCCGAGCCGGGCAATCCACGCCGAGGCAGACCCTGCACGGAACTGTGGCGCAAAGTCAATGGATTCGGGGAAAAGAAGTCGAGGATCGGTCGATCTTTCGGGCAACTCGGCAGGTCAGGCGGGTGCGTTGAAGACCTTGCGGCAGATGACTAATGCGCTTTAGAGTCTGAGCGCTCAAGCGCATTAGTATCCGGGAGCCAGGAAAGGGGCAACGGGTGCAAGGCAAGCGGTCACCGGCGCGCCGGCCGACCATGAAGGACATCGCGCGCCGGGCCGGGGTCTCCGAGAGCGCCGTCTCCTTCGCGCTCAACGGCCGGCCCGGCGTCTCCGACATCACCCGGGACCGGGTGCGCAGGGTCGCCGAGCAGCTGGGCTGGCGACCCAGCACGGCGGCGCGCGCTCTGTCCGGCGAGGGCTCGGCGACCGTGGGCCTGGTGGTGGCACGCCCGGCGGCGACGCTGGGCGTCGACTCGTTCTTCCTGCAGCTGATCTCCGGCGTCCAGGAGGTCCTCGCGGAGCGGCACTTGGGGCTGCTCTTCCAGGTGGTGGAGGACGTGGCGGCCGAGTGCGCGGTCTACCGACGCTGGTGGGCGGAGCACCGGGTGGACGGTGTCCTCGTGGTGGACCCGCGCACGGACGACCCACGGCCCGCGCTCCTCGACGAGCTGGGGCTGCCCGCGGTGGTGACGGGCGGCGTGCCCGATCCGGACGCCGGGCACCCCGGCCTGTCCACGGTGTGGGCGGACGACGCGGGCGCGATGGCCTCGGTCGTGGGCCATCTGCACGCGCTCGGGCACCGCCGCATCGTGCACATCGCGGGCCTCGAAGGCCTCGCGCACACCGAGCGCCGCATCCGCACCCTGCGCGTCGAGGCGGCGGGCCGCGGCCTGTCGGGGGTCCGTTCGGTGACGACGGACTACTCGGACACCGAGGGCGCCGCCGCGACCCGTCGGGTCCTGGAGTCGGCGGAGCCCCCGACGGCGCTGGTCTACGACAACGACGTGATGGCCGTCGCCGGGGTCGCCGCGGCGGCCTCCCTCGGCTTCGCGGTCCCGGACGACGTGTCGGTCGTCGCCTGGGAGGACTCGGCGCTGTGCCGGATGGTGCACCCATGGCTGACGGCCCTCTCCCGGGACACGGTGTCCTTCGGCAGGACCGCCGCCCGCGAGCTCCTCGCCCTGCTGGACGACGGTCCCGGGGCGACGGTCCAGGTCCCGCTGCCCCGGCTCATCGAACGCGAGAGCACGGGGCGGGCCAGGGCGTGAGCCGGTGTCAGGCGGGCGGCCCGGGCGGCCACGGCAGCCCGGCGAGGATCGGCAGCAGCGACTCCTCCTCGTAGTCGAGGTGGGCGGTCAGCTCCTGCGACATGCGGGCGAGTTCGGCACGGAACCGTACGGGGTCCGCGCCGCCGACGTCCGCGAGGAGCGCGGCCAGCTCGCCCTGGATACGGGCGACGTCGCGGTGTTCCTCGGCGAGCCGGTCGAAGGTGTCGCGCAGCTCGGGGTGGTATCCCGCCATGGTCGGGAAGAGGTGCGCGTCCTCACCGCTGTGGTGGAACTCCAGGGCGTCGCAGAACGCCAGGCAGTGCTGGCGGATCTGCAGTCCGAGACCCGGCGCCGGCGGGGCGTCCGGCCCCCGGTGCCCGGCGAGCGCGGCGAAGTACGCGTCGGTCTCGTCGCGTACGTGCCGCAGCTGGCCGCGCAGCCACAGGTGCACCTGGACCATCTTGTCGGCGAGGTTCGACGCCTCCTCCGGGATGTCCGCCTCGTGCGCGGGCCGTTCCAGGACGACCACGGGCAGGACCCGGTCCGTCCGCTTCTGGTACTCGCCGTAGCCGGGGTCGGCGGCCACGATCCGCGCGAAGAGCCGGTCGCGCCGCTCCCCTTCGGCGGGAACGGCGACGGCCTCGAACGTCTCGGTGCCGAGCTCCACGTTCACCGTGGGGTGCGCGAGGACGTTGTGGTACCAGTCGGGGTGGCGCGGGCCGCCGAGGTTCGACCCGATGACCAGGAGGAGGCCGCCGTCGCGGACGTAGCCGAGCGGGGTCGTGTGCTGCTTGCCGGACCGCGCGCCGGTAGTGGTGAGCAGAAGGAGGTCGCCGCCCTCGAAGGGGCCGCCGACCTGGCCCCCGTTGGCTCGGAACTCGTCGATGACGGACTGGTTGAAGGGTGTGGGCATGACGGTGTCGCATCTCCGTACGGGATGGTGGAGGGAGGTCGCGGTCACGCGTGCGGCGCGACCGGAGGCGCGCCGGGGCGCGCGGGTCGGGCGATGGCCCGAGGGTGAGAACTCACGACGTACTTATGACGTACTCATAGGCGTCGTCCTTGAGTGAAGGTGCTCGCCCGGTCGTCGACCTGCCCACTGCTCTTTGGTCGGCGCCACGCGGCACGAGCACCATTACAGTCACCCACTCCCCCGCATGTCAACGCGGGTCGCCTCCCCCGTCCCGGATCACACCGCGGACCGGATCACACCTCCGAGCGGTAGAGGCCGAACTCCGCGATCCGCGCCCCGGCCCGCGACCTCGTCACGCGCAGCCGCCACCGCCGCGCGGTCACGGGCGCGCCGAGCCTCAGGACACGGCTCGCCCCCACCGTGTCGACCTCGGTCACGGTCTCCCACCGCTCGCCCACCCGCGCCTCGACGACCGCGTTCTCCACCTGCTGCCCGTGCCGGATGTCCTCGGCGATCCTGATCCGGTCGACCTCGCGTGCCCGTCCGAGGTCGACGGCGACCGTGCCGGCCGCGCGGTCGTGGCTCGGGTGCCTGCCGTGCGCGAGGTCCTTCGGGAGCTCGCGCCGGACACGTTCGCGGAACTCGCGCAGCCGCACCACGTCCGCGTCCGGGAGCAGACCCCGCTCGTCCGGCGGAATGTTCAGCAGGAGCACGGAGTTGCGTCCGACCGACCGGAACCAGATGTCCGTCAACTGCTCGACGCTCTTGGGCTGTTGGCCCTCGTGGTAGAACCAGCCAGGCCTGATCGACACGTCGCACTCGGCGGGCCACCACTGCAGGTACTGGGCGACGGACCGCGCCTCGGCGAGCGCCTCGCGGCTGCCCTGGTCGGGCGCGTCGTACCTGAGGGCGTAGTCGATGCTGCCGTTGCCTGAGTCCTTGACGGGGACGACGCTCCACTCGTTCTCGCGCGCGAGACCGCCTTCGTTGCCGACCCAGCGCACGTCGGGGCCGCGCACGGCCATCGTGGCGTCCGGCGCGAGGGCGCGGATCAGCGCGTACCAGCTGTCCCAGTCGTACGTCTCGACCTTGTCCGGCGGGATACGGCCCTGAGCCCCATCGAACCACACCTCGTCGACGGGACCGTACTCGGTGAGCACTTCGTAGAGCTGGTTGAGCATGTGGGCGCCGTAGTCGGTGGCGTCGAGCGTGAAGGAGCGCGGCCGGGAGCCCGACCGGTCATCACCGGGGACCAGGGTGGGGATGGTGCGCGGCGCGCGTTCGCTGCCGTTGGCGTAGACGCCGTCGAGGTACTGGTTCTCGTCGGCAGGCGAGATGTAGACGCCGACCTTGATGCCGTGCCGCCGCAGCGAACCGGTGAACGCCCTGAGCACATCGCCCTTGCCTCCCTGCCAACTGCTGCTCTTGACACTGTGGTCGGTGTAACGGGAGGGGTAGAGCACGAAGCCGTCGTGGTGCTTCACGGTGAGGATCGCGAGCCTGAATCCCCCGTCGCGCAGGGCGCGCGCCCACTGGTCGGTGTCGAGCGCGGAGGGCTGGAAGACGTCCGGGTCCTCGTCCCCCGTGCCCCATTCCAGGCCCGTGAATGTGTTGACTCCGAAGTGCAGGAACGCGGTCTGTTCCAGCTTCTGCCAGGCGATCTGGCGTGCGGTGGGACGGACGCGGGCCGCCTTGGCGACCAGGGAGGCGGGGGTGTCGTCGGGGCCGATGCGGATGCCGTGGGGCGGTTCGGCTCCGGTGGGCGGTCGGGTGGGTCGGGTGGTCGGGCCCGCGGTCGCGGCGAGTGCGGTGCTCGACACCGCGGCGGAGGTGGTGACGGCGGCGGCCGCGGCCATGAAGAGACGTCTGCTGACGGTCATCGGGGGCCGGTCTCCTTCGGGGATGGAAGGCAACGGGTGGAGGGCAGCGGGTGGAGGGCAGTCGGGACGGGGTGATCAGTCCGCGGTCAACGTCCATACGGCGGGCTGCCGTTGATCCACCGGGTACTGCACGATCCGCCCGTCCCGCGTGACGTGCGCGGCCATGCGCGTGATCGCGTTGGTGAGACGGTGGCCGCCGGGCACCTCCGTGATCTGCCACCGCTGCAGGGTGTTCGCGGCGTCGCAGGTCTCCCGGGTGACGGCCGTGCCGGGCTGGAGCGGCACGTTCAGGGTGAGCCTGCCGCTGCGGGTCTCCAGGCACTTCCCATCGGTCGCCGTCCTCAGCGTCACGTATCCGTCGGCGGTGCGTTTCACCTCGACGTCGAGGGGCTCGGCGCGGCCTGCGGTGTCGCGCAGGGTGTACGTCCCGTCGGCGACCGGCACCTTCGTCAGATCACGCCACCCCGGCGCGTGACGCACGGACCGGGCGCGGGCAGCGAACTCGGTGTAGGTCGGGTCGGGGTGGGCGGAGCCCCAGGTGACCTGGGCGATGTGGGCGAGCGGCATGGCCGTGGCGGCGGCGACCTCGTTCTCGGTCTCGCCGCGCCCGTTGTCGGGCCACAGGCTGATCTTCGCGCCGGTGACGCCGTCGGCGGAGGCCGGCGTCTCGCCCTCGAAGGTGCGGGGGTCCCACTGCTCGTCGTACAGCTTCCGGGTGTCGGTGTGGAAGCCGCCGCGGACGAGGTAGAGGGAGTACGCGGCGTTCATGACGGGGTGGCCCTGCGCGATGAGGCTGCTGGGCTTCGTCTTCACGTCCAGCCAGTGCTCGACGGTCGTGCCGGGCGCCACGGGCACGGTGTTGGCACCGGTGAGGCCGTCGTTCCAGATGCGCAGGTGTTTGCCCTTGCCCGTCACGTAGGCGTGCACGCGGTTCACGAAGCCGATGAAGGCGTCCTGCGGGGTGGCGTTCTCGCCGTACTTCTTCTTCGCGTACTCCAGGATGTGCGGGTACTTCGCGAAGTCGGAGCCGAGCATGTACTCGTCGGCGCCCATGTGCCATGACGTCGCGGGGAAGACCTCGGCGTACTCGTCGACAAGGCTCTTGTAGTAGGTGAAGGACTCGTCCTTCGTGATGTCGAGGCGCGAGGGCTGCGGCTTGCCGTCGGAGTCGGTGAGCTGGAGGTCCGGGCGCTTCTCCAGCCACGGGTCCATGTGCCCCGGCGAGTTGATCTCCGGGACGATCGTCACGTGGTACTTCTCGCCGAGCGCGACCAGGCGGCGCAGGTCACGCTTGGTGTAGTAGCCCCAGGAGTTGGCCTCGGGGTGGCGGTCGCTCTTGACCTTGAGTTCCAGGAGCAGCTGGTTCTGCTTGCGGTACGCCATCTCGCGCAGCAGGTTCTCCAGCCACGGCGTGGAGATGTTGATGTAGCAGGCGCAGACTCCGACGCCCCGCTCCTTGTACCGCGGCACGTCGACGGTGCGTCCGGCCGGTACGCGGTCGCCGCGGGCCAGGAGCTGGAGCAGGGTCCTGGTGCCGTAGAAGGCGCCGGCCTCACGGGCGCCGGTGATGTCCAGGCGGTCGCCCACCCGCAGGTCGTACCCCTCGGAGCCGAGTGGTTTCCGGGTGCGGTCGACGTCGATCACGATGTCCCCGTCGCGCGCGGCGCCGCGCGTCACGGGGGCGCGCCCCTCGCCCGCGGCCTCCAGGTCGTCGGCGAGTGTGGCGGCGACCCGGCGCGACTCGGCGTCGCGCGCGACGAGGCGGGTGCCGGGGCCGTAGCGGAAGGTGCCCTCGGCGGGGGTCCAGTCGGTGAGCGCGGGGACGGTGGTCGGCACGTCAGGGGCCCCTCCGGAGGCGCCGACGGCGGTGACGGACGGGGCCATCGACAAGGTCAGGGCCACCACGACCGTGCCGACCGCCCGGGACACCCGCGGCAGGGAACGCGAACACAGTTCGGTCATGAGGTCCGATGATTCAAGCGCTCCACAAGGGTGTCAATGCATCGCACGCCACGGGGACTTGGACATTTGAGCCAGCCATCGGATGAATCACGCGGCCGGAGCGGCGAGAACGCGTCCGGACACACCTGTGCCCCCCGTCGTCCAGGACAGGGGGCACGTGGCGAAGCGGACCGGTGCGGTACCGGGCCGGTGTCGACTCAGTCGATGCCGGGGAGGATGTGGGGCTCGGCGAGGTCGTCCTCGTAGCCGGCCAGGCGGATGGGGGCCGCCTTGGCCCACGCCTCCAGGTTGCGGAGCTTGTGGGGCCGTCCGGCCCGCTCGCCGCCGCGTTCCGCCGGTCGCTTTTCGTGCTTCGTCAGATCTGGTGTCACCGCGCACTCCTTTGTGTCGCGTAACGGAAGGGCAAGGGCAGTTCGGTCGCGGTGGCGCCGTTCTCTGGCGGGACCGCGGCCGTGGTTGCCGGCCTGTCCCCGGAGCGGCCGAGGGATGCTTGTGGATCTCTCGTGGCCGCCCGTTCGCACTACATTAACCAAATGAGCGCCGCCGCGCTCGATGGGGACCGGAGTCGGGGTGGAATCCGGACAACGCCCCCGAAGCGGCCGTATGAGGCCTCAGGGGCCCGGGCTGACGCAGACCCGGAGGGGACGCGCGGCCGACACCGCCGCCGGGCGACGGACACGTACCGGCGCACCTCCGCCACCAACCGTGACACAGGCGGGAGTTGCCCGCTCACCGACGGGTCGGTCACCGTGGGCGCACACCCGGTCACGAGAGGCGAGAAAACGGCAGCCGGCCCGGACCGCGCCGAGCGCGGCACCCCGAACCGGCTGCCCAAAAGCTTTCGCGAACCATCCGAATACTGAGACGGAGGTATCAGCCGACCACGACGGTCCTACTCGTTCACCACTTGCCCGGCTCGTAGTCCTTGAGGAAGACGCCGTACACGTCCTCGCCCGCCTCACCTCGCACCACGGGGTCGTAGACGCGGGCGGCGCCGTCGATCAGGTCGAGCGGGGCGTGGAAGCCCTCCTCGGCGAGGCGCAGCTTGTCGTAGTGCGGGCGCTCGTCGGTGATCCAGCCGGTGTCCACCGAGGTCATGAGGATGCCGTCGGTCTGGAACATCTCCTGGGCGCTGGTGCGCGTCACCATGTTCATCGCGGCCTTCGCGGCGTTGGTGTTCGGGTGCCCAGCGCCCTTGTAGCCGCGGCCGAAGACGCCCTCCATCGCCGAGACGTTGACGATGTGGGCCCGGCCGCTCGACGCCTTCTTCGCGGCGTCGGCCATGGCCTGGCGCAACGCGCTGATCAGGATGAACGGCGACGTGTAGTTGCACAGCTGGGTCTCGAGGAGCTCCACGGGGGAGATCTGCTCGATGGTCTGCACCCAGGTGTTGCTGTCGACGACGTCCGGGACGAGGCCGCCCGCGTCGATGGCGGTGCCGTCGAGGTGCCGGGCGACGCTGGCGTTGCCCGCGACGAGGGCGAGGTCGGCCACCTTCTGCGCGTCCAGGCCGCTCGTGCCGATGGGCAGCGCGGCGAGGCCGTCGACCGCTCCGGAGTTGAAGGCGCCGATGACGGAGTGGGCGGGCAGCTCCCCGGCGGGCAGCGGCGCGCTCTCGCCGTCGACCAGTGCGGCGTAGGCGGAGGGCAGGCGGCGCACGGTCTGCGTCGCGTTGTTGATCAGGATGTCGAGCGGGCCCGCCGCGGCGACCCGCTCGGCGAGGGCCACGGACTGGGCCGGGTCGCGCAGGTCGATGCCGACGACCTCCAGGCGGTGCAGCCAGTCCGCGGAGTCGTCCATCCCCTTGAAGCGGCGGATGGCGTCCTTGGGGAACCGGGTCGTGATGGTGGTGTGGGCACCGTCGCGAAGCAGCCGCAGCGCGATGTACATGCCGATCTTGGCGCGGCCGCCGGTGAGCAGGGCGCGCTTGCCGGTGAGGTCGGCGCGGGCGTCGCGCTTGGAGCGGTTCAGGCGGGCGCAGTCCGGACAGAGCTGGTGGTAGAAGTAGTCGACTTCCACGTAGCGGGTCTTGCAGGTGTAGCAGGAGCGCGGGCGCTGGAGTATCCCCGCGACCCGGCCCTCCTCAGTCTGCGACGAGGGGAGCAGGCCCTCGGTCTCGTCGTCGATGCGCTGCGCGGAGCCGGTGGCGGTGGCCTCGGTGACGGCCTTGTCGTGGGCGGTCTTGGCGGCGCGGCGCTCCTGGCGGCGGCGCTGCTTCACCGTCCGGTAGATCCCGGCCGTGGCGCGGCGCACGGCGATCGCGTCCGGGTGGTCGACCTCCAGCTCGTCCAGCTCGTCGAGCACGGCGAGGCAGACGGCGAGGCGGTCCGGGTCGATGCCGGGGCCGTACGTCGCCTGCTCGGCGTGCCCCTCCTGGCTTTCGTCTGTCACCGTCATCGCCGCTGTCCTCGTTGTCCGTGCCACGGCGCATCCGGTCGTCCGCGGAACTCCAAAAGCGGAAGTTTACAAAGCGGTGGGCCCGGGAACCAAACGCGCTTCCCGTGCGCACACCGCCACGAGTCCCGCGAGCTCGTCCCGCAGGCTCTGCGCGAGGAGCTCCAGGTCGGGCACGGCGGCGGCGTCCGCGACAAGGCCGTAGTGCACGCGGCCCCGATAGGTGGAGACGGCGACGGCGAGGGACTGGCCCCGGGCGAGCGGCGCGAACGGATAGACCTCGGTGAGGCGGCAGCCGCCGAGCCGCAGTCCGACGCCGGGCAGCGGGACGCTGGTGACGAGGATGTCGAAGAGCAGCCGGGCGGCCTGGGCGACGACGGGGCCGCCGATCCGGTGCCCGAGCGACGGCACGTGCTCGGCGAGGAGCGCCACGGCTCCGGCGCCCCGCTCGGGGCCCGCGTCCTTGTTGCGGTCCATGGCGGTGCGTACGTCGCGCAGCCGGTCGAGCGGGTCCTCGCGGCCGACGGGGAGGCGGACCAGATAGCCGGAGAGGCGGTTTCCCGGGGTCTTGGCGGTGCGGGGGCGGCGGCGGGAGACCGGGATGAGGGCGCGCGGCTCGACTCCCTCGCTGCAGTCGCCGCGCTCGTCGAGCCAGCGGCGCAGGGCGCCGGCGACGACGGTGATCAGGACGTCGTTGACGGTGCCGCCGACGGCCTTGCGCACCTGGTGCACGTCGTCCAGGTCGAGGACGACGCCGGCGGTGCGGCGGGTGCCGGTGGCGGCCGAGGAGAGCGCGGCGCAGGAGCGTACGCCCAGGGCGGCGCGAGCCACGGAGGTGCCGATGCCGAGGGCCTGGCCCACCTCCGCGACGGTGCCGCGGACCCGGCTCGGCAGGGTGCGGGGGTCGAGGAGCGACCAGGGGGAGGCCGCGGGGGCCGGCGGGCGGGGCCGGGAGGCGGGCAGGTCGACGGGGTCGAGGAGGGCGGCGCCGAGCGTGAGGGCGCGCAGGCCGTCGGCGAGGGCGTGGTGGAACTTGAAGAGGACCGCGAAGGACGTGCCGTCGGCGCCCGGCAGGACGTGCGCCTCCCACGGCGGCCGGTCGCGCGCCACCGGACGCTGCATCAACTCCCCCGCCGCGGCGTGGAAGTCCGTCACCGGGGCCGCGAGCCGGATGTGCTCCAGGGGGTCGAAGGCGGGCATCGGCACGCGTATCGCGCCGCCGACGGGCAGCCAGACGGAACGTATCCGCATGCGCAGTCCCGGCACGGCCGCCGCGCGGACCGCGAGAAGCCCCGCGGCGCGGTCCGCCGCGTCGGGCCCTTCGGCCTCGAAGACCCCGAGGGCGCCCAGATG
Organism: Streptomyces venezuelae; assembly: GCF_008642315.1. Lineage (NCBI taxonomy): Bacteria > Bacillati > Actinomycetota > Actinomycetes > Kitasatosporales > Streptomycetaceae > Streptomyces > Streptomyces venezuelae. The sequence goes on from NZ_CP029192.1 coordinate 902,025, forward strand.
CATGGGGTGTTCGGCGGTCTCGATGTTCCAGAAGGCCAGATCGAGAGGGACGAGCAGGTCGGAGCTCTGAGCAGGCGTAGAAGTCACGGACTCGCTCTCGCGTCGAGGACGATGCGGGGGATGTCGAACGAGAAGTCAACCCGTCCGAGCGACTACGGTCAAGTACGATCAAGCTACGCTGAGTTAACAGCGCATTAAGGTCGATCCTGCCCCCGGGTGTCCCCTTCGGTCGCGATTGAGCACGCCTGACTCGCCTTCAAACAACCTGCACATCGAATGTGCACTCCGGTCACGGAATTCGGCCCCTGCGGCCCGCGAATTTCCATGCATCGACCATTCGATCCGCGCCTCGGCAGGAAAGTGTCCGATTTGTTGGAAGGAGTCGCTCCGCATCCTTGATTCCCGTCTGTGAATCTTGTGAAGGAGCTGGCGTGACGCGGTGAACCTGCCTGCACGCAGCGGTGATACGCCGCCACAACCGCGCAGGAGCGCCTCCCCGTCGATTGGATGTACGAGCTGCGAACGTGCTTTGATCCTGGCTCGCCGCGGAATTCGAATCCCCAGGTTCCACGGCGTGGGTAATACCTATGCACATTCATTGAGAAGGGCAGCTCACACCATGAACAACGTCCCCCAGGTCGAGACCCTCGAGATTTCCGACGCCGACCTCGACAACGTCTCCGGTGGCCTCGTCGCCGGTGTCGCGTCCAACGTGACCAGCACCGTTGACTCGATCGCCCCCGTCTCGGGCGTCGTCGGCGGCGTCGTCGGCACGGTCGAGGGTGCCACCGGCCTGAACACCGGCGCCGTCACCGGCCTCGCCGACGGCCTGACCGCCGGTCTCTGAGCCTTTCCGCTCACAGAGACGCCGTCATTCGGGAGCCCCGGAACCTCAGGTTCCGGGGCTCTCGGACGCAAGGTAAGGAAAGCGTTCCGTGCAGTTCCGCCAACAGGCCCTGTCCAAGCTGCAGTCGCCCGAGGAACTCGACCTGCCGGTGCGCTACGCCCGCCCCCAGGGCCTGCTCGTCCTCGCCGTCACCCTCGTCGTCATGGCCGCGTCGAGCGTCTGGGCCGTCACCGGTTCCCTCTCCTCGACGCTCCGCGCACCCGGCATCCTCACCCACGGCCAGGGCAGTTACGTCCTGCAGAGCCCCGTGACCGGCCAGGTGACCCGCGTCCTGGCCGAGGAGGGCGAGCGGCTCGCCTCCGGCGCCCCCGTGCTCAAGGTCCGCACCGAGCAGGGCGACAAGGTCGTGCGCGCGATCGCCGCGGGCCGCGTGACCGCGCTCGTCGCCAGGATCGGCACCGTCGTCACCACCGGCGCCGACGTGGCGACCCTGGAGCGCGTGGCGGGCACCGACGACCCGCTGACGGCGATGCTCTACGTACCCGCCGACAGCGCGGCCACCGTTCCCGTCGGCGCCTCGGTCGATCTCACCGTCCAGCCCGTGCCCACGGAGCGGTACGGCACACTGCGCGGCCGGGTGAAGGCGGTCGGCAGGGCCACGCAGAGCCGCCAGAAGATCACCGGCTTCCTCGGCGACAGCGAACTGGCCGGGCGGTTCACGGAGGACGGACCTCCCGTGGCCGTCCTCGTCGAGCTCGACCGCTCCGCCACGACCAAGTCCGGCTACGCGTGGTCGACCCCCTCCGGCCCGCCCTTCGCGCTCGACTCCATGACCCCGGCCACCGGCGCCTTCCACCACGCCGAGCAGCGCCCGATCGATTGGCTGCTTCCGTGACCGCTCCCCACCCCTCCCCCGCGCACCAGCAGCAGCTGCCGCCCCCCGGCGGCCGCCGCAGGCACCGCCCCGAGGAGCCGCAGCGCCGTCGCCGCGCGGCACCGCGCCCCGCGTCGAAGGGAAGGCGCCCCAAGACCGTCCGCACCCCCACCGTCCTCCAGATGGAGGCCGTGGAGTGCGGCGCCGCCGCGCTCGCCATGGTCCTCGCCCACCACGGACGGCACGTCCCCCTGGAGGAGCTGCGCATCGCGTGCGGCGTCTCCCGCGACGGGTCACGGGCCAGCAACGTGCTGAAGGCGGCGCGCAGTTACGGCATGACCGCCAAGGGCATGCAGATGGAGCCGGCCGCGCTCGCCGAGGTGAAGGCGCCCGCGATCCTCTTCTGGGAGTTCAACCACTACGTCGTGTACGACGGCATGGGACGCCGCCTCGGCCGCCGCGGCGTGTACATCAACGACCCCGACAAGGGCCGCCGCTTCGTGCCGTCGGAGGACTTCGACACCAGCTTTACCGGTGTCGTCCTGGTCCTCGAACCGGGCGCCGACTTCACGTCGGGCGGCCGCAGGCCCGGCGTCATGAAGGCGCTGCCCGCACGGCTGCGCGGCACCACGGGCACGATGCTCGCCGCGCTCCTCGCCAGCCTGCTGCTGGTCGCGGTCGGCGCGGCGCTGCCCGCGCTCAGCCGGACGTACATCGACCTGTTCCTGATCGGCCATCAGACCTCGCTGCTGGGCGCGCTGTTCGCCTCGATGGGCGCGATGGTGGCGCTCACCGTCGTGCTGACCTGGCTGCAACAGGCGAACCTGCTGCGCGGCCGCATCATCTCCTCGACGCTGGGCAGCGCCCGCTTCTTCCGCCATCTGCTGCGGCTGCCCGTCACGTTCTACGCCCAGCGCTCCCCCGCCGACCTTGTGCAGCGCCTCGCGTCCAACGACGCGGTCGCCGAGACCCTGGCCCGCGACCTCACGGCCGCCGGGGTCGACGGCATCGTCGTCCTCCTCTACGCGGCGCTCCTGTGGACGTACGATCCACAGCTCACGCTCGTCGGCGTCGGCATCGCCCTGCTGAACATCGTGGCGATGCGCGTCGTCATCCGGCTGCGCGCCACCGGCACCCAGAAGCTGCGCGCCGACAGCGCCAAGCTCACCAACACCTCGTACACCGGCCTGCAGTTGATCGAGACGATGAAGGCCACCGGCGGCGAGAACGGCTACTTCCGGCGCTGGGCCGGACAGCACGCCACCACACTGGAGGAGCAGCAGCGGCTCGGGGTGCCGAGCGCGTGGCTCGGTGTCGTCGCGCCGACCCTGGCGACCCTCAACAGTGCGCTGATCCTGTGGATCGGCGGTCTGCGCGCGGTCGAGGGTCACCTGTCGATCGGGCTGCTCGTCGCCTTCCAGGCCCTCGTCACCCGGTTCACCGCGCCGATCACCCGCCTCAACGGCGTCGCGGGCCGCATCCAGGACTTCGCCGCCGACGTCGCCCGCCTCAAGGACGTCGAGAACTTCCCCGTCGACACGCTCTACTCGCGCCCCGAGCCCGCCGCCAGCACACGCCGCCTCAAGGGGCACGTCACGCTGGAGAACATCACCTTCGGATACAGCCCCCTCGACAAGCCGCTCCTGACCGGCTTCTCGCTGACGGTCGGGCCCGGACAGCAGGTGGCGCTCGTCGGCGGTTCCGGCAGCGGCAAGTCGACGGTCTCCCGGCTGATATCCGGCCTCTACAGCCCGTGGGAGGGCACGATCCGCATCGACGGTCAGCGCCTGGCCGACATCCCGCGCGGCGCGCTCTCCGCCTCCGTCTCCTTCGTGGACCAGGACGTCTTCCTCTTCGAGGGCACGGTCCGCGACAACGTCGCCCTGTGGGACCCCTCCCTCCCCGATGACGCGGTCGTGGCGGCGCTTCAGGACGCCTGCCTGTACGAGGTGGTGGCCCGCAGGCCCGGCGGCATCCACGGCCGCGTGGAACAGGACGGGCGCAACTTCTCCGGCGGGCAGCGCCAGCGCCTGGAGATCGCCCGTGCCCTGGTCCGCCGCCCGAGCATCCTCGTCCTCGACGAGGTGACCAGCGCCCTGGACGCCGAGACCGAGCAGGTCATCATCGACAACCTGCGCCGCCGCGGCTGCGCCTGCGTCGTCATCGCCCACCGCCTGAGCACCGTGCGCGACAGCGACGAGATCGTCGTGCTCGACCACGGCCAGGTCGTGGAGCGCGGCCGCCACGAACACCTCGTCGCGGCCGGTGGCCCCTACGCCGACCTGGTCAAGGAGCACTGAGGTGACCTCCGTACCGGAACAGCACACCCAGACCCACGACCCGGTCGCCGCCGCCTTCAACGCGCTCGGCACGCCGGTCGACTGCGCGGGACTGCGCAACGTGCACCTGGAGGGGCCGCAGGTGCTGTGGCTCGTCGTGGCCGGCGCCCTCGACCTGTTCGCCGTCGATGCCGCGCAGCAGGGCCACTGGCACTACCTGGGCCGCCTCGAACCGGGCACGCTGCTCCTCGGCCCGGTCGAGGGCCCCCAGCACACCCTCGTCGGCCGCCCCCTCCAGGGCTGCGAGCTGCGCCGCATCCCCCTGCGCGAGCTGTACCGCCCGGACTACGGCGACACCTGGTCGTACGAGCAGCAGTACCCGAGCCAGTACGACACGCAGGACCAGGCGCTGAGCCTGCTGGAGCACGCCTTCGCGCTCGGCATCGGGCGCGGCCACCGGGTCCTGTTCGAGGCGCCGCTCGACGGCAGGACCGTCGGCGACGAGGTGGTGGCCGACGACGACATCCTGTGGATGCCGGTCGCGCCGGGCAGCGTGCAGTACGGCGCCGCCTACAGCGCCGAGGCCGCGGGCGACCTGCTGGTCGACGCCGCGATGTGGCAGCGGATGGTCAACCAGCAGTACCGGCTCCTGGCCACGCTCGACCGCTGGATCGAACGCCTGGAGCGGGCCCACGAGGACCGCACGGCGGCCGGCATCAAGGCGGGCGAGAGCGTCCGTGAGCAGGCCGACCGGACGCTGCTCGCCTCCATCGGCCGCTCGGGCCGGCGCGGCGCGCGGCGCACCGAGTCCGGTGGCGGTCACGACGCGACGTACGCCGCCTGCCGGCTCGTCGCCAGGGCGGCGGGCATCACGCTGTCGGCCGCCTCGGAGGGCGGCGGGGCGGTGAGCGACCGGATGGACCCCGTCGAGCAGGTGGCGGTGGCGTCCCGGATCCGCACCCGTGCCGTGCGGCTCGACGGGCGCTGGTGGCGCCAGGACGCGGGCCCGCTCGTCGGGCACCGGGCCGCGAGCGGCGCGCCGGTCGCGCTGCTGTGGCGGCGCGGCGGCTACGAGTCGGTGCACCCGACGTCCGGGCGGCGCACCCGCATCGACGCGGACAACGCCGACGAGTTCGAACCGCAGGGCGTGATGTTCTACCGGCCGCTGCCCGAGCGGCCGTTGACGCTCGGACGGCTCTTCCGCTTCAGTCTGCGCGGCACCGGCGGCGACGTGCGCAACCTCGTGCTCGCCGGTCTGGTGACGGTGGCGATCGGCGCGCTGGTGCCGATCGCCACGGGACAGGTGCTCGGTGTGTTCGTGCCGAACGCCGAGAAGAGCCTCATCGTCCAGGTGTCCCTGGCCGTCATGGTCACCAGCATCGTCTCGGCCGCGTTCATGCTGCTCCAGAACCTCACCGTGCTGCGGATGGAGGGACGGATGGAGAGCACGCTGCAACCGGCGGTCTGGGACCGGCTGCTGCGGCTGCCGACGCGCTTCTTCGCCGAGCGCTCCACAGGCGAACTGGCCAGCGCGGCGATGGGCGTCAGCGCCATCCGCCGGGTCCTCTCGGGCATCGGCCCGGTCGCGCTCCAGGCCGGTTCGGTCGGCGCGATGAACCTGGTCCTGCTGCTGTTCTACAGCGTCCCCCTCGCCCTGACCGCGCTGGGGATGCTGACCGTCATCGCCGCCGTGTTCCTCACGCTCGGGCTGTGGGAACTGCGCTGGCAGCGGCGGCTCGTGGAGCTCGGCAACAGACTCAACAACCAGGCGTTCCAGACGCTGCGCGGGCTCCCCAAACTCCGCGTGGCGGGCGCGGAGAGCTTCGCGTACGCCGCGTGGGCGGGCGAGTTCGCGCGCAGCAGGGAGTTGCAGCAGCGGGCCGGGCGCATCAAGAACGTCACGACGGTCCTCAACGCGGTCTATCTGCCGCTCTGCACGCTCGTCATGTTCGTGCTCCTCGCGGGCCCGGCGCGCGGGAGCCTGACCGCGGGCGAGTTCCTCACCTTCAGCACCGCCGTGACGATGCTCCTGACCTCCGTCACCCAGCTCACCGGGGCGCTCATCTCGGCGGCTTCCGTGCTGCCGATGTTCGAGCAGATCAAACCGGTGCTCGACGAGGCTCCGGAGGTCCGCTCCGGCAGCACGCAGCCGGGCGAGCTGCGGGGCGCGATCGAGGCCCGCGGTCTGTCCTTCCGTTACACCGACGACGGTCCGCTGGTCCTCGACGACGTGTCGCTGTCGATCCGGCCCGGTGAGTTCGTGGCCGTCGTGGGCCCGAGCGGCTGCGGCAAGTCGACGCTGCTGCGCCTCCTGATCGGCTTCGACGAGCCGGTCTCGGGCAGTGTGCTGTACGACGGGCAGGATCTGGCGGCCCTGGACCAGTCGGCGGTGCGCCGGCAGTGCGGCGTGGTCCTGCAGAACGCCCAGCCGCTCACCGGGTCCATCCTCGAATGCATCTGCGGCGCCGAGTCGTTCACGCAGGAGGAGGCGTGGGAGGCCGCGGCGATGGCGGGGCTGGCCGAGGACATCAAGCGCATGCCGATGGGCCTGCACACGATGCTCTCCGGCGGCGGCGCGGTCTCCGGCGGCCAGCGCCAGCGCCTGATGATCGCGCAGGCCCTCATCCGCCGCCCCCGCGTCCTCTTCTTCGACGAGGCGACGAGCGCCCTGGACAACGAGACGCAGCGCACGGTCATCGACAGCACCCGCGCCCTCAACGCCACTCGCGTCGTGATCGCCCACCGCCTGTCCACGGTCATGGACGCCGACCGCGTCGTCGTCATGTCGGAGGGCCGCATCGTCCAACAGGGCCCGCCCGCACGGCTCCTGGCCGATACGGGCGGGCGGTTGCACGAGTTGGTGCGGCGGCAGATGCGGTGAGGCCGGGGTCTCAGGAGTTCGTGCAGCCCGGCACCGTGGCCTGTGACGCGTCACGGATCAGCGCTTCGTGCGCGGCCTTCACCCGCTTCACGTCCGGCTTGACGACCTGGCGGTCGTAGGTGAGCAGGCCGTTCAACTCCCCTTCCACATCGGTGATCTGGGTGTAGACCGCGCCGTTGTTGCCCTTGCAGGCGAGGGCGCGCACTTCACCGAGCTTGGCGATGTAGTCGTCCGTGTACGTCGCCGGGTCCACGTCGACGTAGCTCTGCTGGACGGACCAGGCGTGGCCGGGCACGGCGAGTCCGAGGCCGCCGTACTCCCCGGCGACCAAGGCCCGTTTGCCGTCCGGCCGCGGCGGGATGGCGGGGCTCGGGTAGCCGTGCTCGTCCATGATGTCGCCGGTGCCTCCGTCGGCCCCCAGGTTGAGCCCCGACATGTTGTTGACGAGCCGTGTCGGGTCCCAGGCCTTGGCCTGCTCGGCGATGCGGCCGATGTCGTACTGGCCCCAGCCCTCGTTGAAGGTCACCCACATGACGATCGACGGGCTGCTCGCGTGCTCGTCGATCATCTGCTTCATCTCGCGCTCGTACTGGGCGCGGGCGGCCGCGTCAGGGGTGCGTCCCGCCTCCATGGCGGGCATGTCCTGCCAGACGAGGAGGCCCAGCTTGTCGGCCCAGTAGAACCAGCGGTCGGGTTCGACCTTGATGTGTTTGCGGACCGAGTTGAAGCCCATTTCCTTGTGCATCTTGAGGTCGTACGCGAGGGCCTCGTCGCTGGGCGCGGTGTGCAGGCCGTCCGGCCAGAAGCCCTGGTCGAGCGTGGCCATGAGGAAGACGGGCTTGCCGTTGAGTACGGTGCGCGGGGTGCCGTTCACCTTCTCGACGGCGATGGAGCGCATGCCGAAGTAGCCGGTGACGCGGTCGCTGCCGACGCGGACCTGGAGGTCGTAGAGGAACGGGGCGTCCGGCGACCACAGGCGGGGGTCGGCGATCCTGAGCTTGAGCGGCTTGCCGGTGCGCCCGCTGAGCTCGGCGACCTTCTTCTTGCCCTCGTACGCGGCCGCCGTGACGGGCACGCCGTCGCGCACGCCCTGCGCCTCGACGGTGACCTGCTTGTTCTCGACGTCCGGTGTGATCTTCAGGGAGTCCGCGTGGTCGGCGGCCACCGGCTCCATCCAGACGGTCTGCCAGATGCCGGACGACGGGGTGTACCAGATGCCGCTGGGGTCCAGGCGCTGCTTGCCGACGGGCGGGTTCGCGCCGTCGTCCGCGTCGGTCGGGTCGTACACGCCGACGATGAGTTCCTGCGTACGGCCCGGCTTCAGGGCGTCGGTGACGTCGGCGGTGAACTTGTCGTAGCCGCCCTTGTGTTCGGTGACCTTGCGGCCGTTGACGTACACCTCGGACTGCCAGTCGACGGCGCCGAAGTTGAGGTTCAGCCGCTTGCCGTCGCCGATCCGCCAGTTCTTGGGGACGGTGAAGGTGCGGCGGTACCACATGCGGTCCTCGTGCCGCTCGATGCCGGAGAGCTGGGACTCCACCGGGTACGGGACGAGGATCTTCTCCTTGAGGTTCTTGCCGACCGGGGGCTTCTCGCCCGCCTCAGCGGCGGCGAACTGCCAGGACCCGTTGAGGTTCTGCCAGTCCTTGCGCTTCAGCTGCGGCCGCGGGTACTCGCGGTGGGCGTTGCCCGGGGTGACGTCGTCGGCCCACTTGGTGCGCAGCTGGTGCTCGGAGTGGTTCGGGCCGCTGGTCCAGAACTGGCCGACTGCGTCACCGTCCGTGCCGTTCAGGCCGCCCTTGCCGTCGTAGCGGATGTCGGCGAGGCCGGGGGCGTTGCCCGCCTTGTTGCCGACGGCGGGTTCTTTCAGGCCGACGAGGAGGCTGCGCTCGTCGGCGGGGTCGGCCTTGACCGTGTCGAGCGGCCACTTGGCGCCGCCGATGACGGCGTCGAGATGGTCGGTGAGGTTCGCGGGCGGGGCGGCGAGCTTCTGGGCGAAGTCGAGCTTGAGGCTGCGGCCGTCCTTGAGGACGGTGGCGTTGATGGCGCCGTCGTAGTCGAAGTCCGCGGGGATGCGCAGCGCGGTTCGCGGGACGGCCTTCTTCTCGCCGCCGGGCGGGGTCCACTTCAGGCGCAGGTTGGAGCCGCCGTAGTGTTCGAAGTACTCGACTTTGATGTCGTAGGCCTTGCCGGCCGTCAACTCTACGGGTTTCGAGGTCTGTTCCCTGTCCCAGTCGTCCTGCCAGTGGTCGATGGCGATCCTTCCGTCCACCCAGAGGCGGAAGCCGTTGTCACCGATCATCGAGAAGGTGGTGGCGCCGGTCTTCTCGGGCACGATCCGGCCGGTCCAGCGGACGCTGACGTCGTCGGCCTGTCCGGTGGTGGCCTTGAGGCGGGGTTCGAGGTTGCCGAAGTCGATGTTGGGGTCGAGTCCGGTGGCCTTGAGCTCGTCGAAGTCGAAGGCTCCCGGGGCGGACTGGGTGAAGTACTCGCCCTTGAGGCCCTGGATCTCGACGGGGTCGTCGGCGGCGGTCGCGGCGGGGACCGCGGTGAGTCCCGCGATGCCGAGGGCGCCCGCGAGCAGCAGGGCGAGGTGTCGGCCCAGGTGTGCGGGGCGTCCGGGATGTCGTCTGAGGCGCACGGATCCTCCTTGGTGAGGAAGGGTGGCGGCTTGTCGCTGCAGTCGGTACAACGAGTCTGTACAACGTTGGAAGGAACGACAGTTGGCATGACAGCACGCGTTCCGGCGCGCTGTCCAGGGTCATGACAAACGCCTCGGAGGACCGGGGCGGCCACCGACGCAGGGAGATCCAGTGCGGGTTAGCCTCAAGGACGTCGCGGAGCGCGCGGGCGTCTCGATCAAGACCGTCTCGAACGTGGTGAACAAGTATCAGCACGTCACCCCGGCGATGCGGGCCCGCGTCCAGGAAGCCATCGACGAGCTCGGCTACCGCCCCAACTTGACGGCACGTCACCTGCGCAAGGGCCGGACCGGGATCATCGCGCTCGCCGTCCCCGAACTCGGCAACCCGTACTTCGCCGAGCTCGCCGGCGCCGTCATCGACGCGGCGGCCGAGCACGACTTCACGGTGCTCCTCGACCACACCCGCGGCGAGCGCGAGCAGGAGGTCCTGGTCAGCCAGGGCTTCCGGGCCCGGGTCATCGACGGTCTGATCCTCAGCCCGCTGGAGCTGGAGGCGGAGGACCTGCGGGCCCGCGAGGACGACGTGCCGCTGGTGCTGCTCGGCGAGCGGAGCTACGACCTGGACTACGACCACATCGCGATCGACAACATCGCCGCGAGCCGCACCGCGGTGCGCCACCTCATCGGCCGCGGCCGCACCTCCATCGCCTACCTCGGCGCCCGCACGGACTCCGCGAACCGCCCCGCCCACCTGCGACTCCAGGGCTGGCGCGAGGAGTTGACGGCGGCCGGGATCGCCGCACCGGAGAGCTTGGTGGGGCCGGTCGGCGGCTGGGACCGGTGGGACGGGGCGAAGGCCATGGCGCGGATGCTGGACGCGGGGGTGCGGCCCGACGCGGTGTTCGCGTACAACGACCTGGTGGCGATCGGCGCGATGCGGGTCCTGCACGAGCGGGGCCTGCGGGTGCCGTGGGATGTGGCGGTGGTGGGTTTCGACGACATAGCGGAAGGGCAGTTCGGAGCCGTGACGCTGACCACGGTGGCGCCGGACAAGCAGGCCATCGCGCGCCTCGCCGTCGAGTCGCTGCTGACCAAACTGGCCCATCCGGAACGGACCGGCGGACGTGAACTCGTCGCCGACTTCCGGCTGGTGGAACGGGAGAGCACACTGGGCCGGCGCTGAGCGCGGGTCACGCGGACCCAGCGGCCGGCGTCCCCGAGAAGCGTGCGCGGAGGGTTTACAGCCTCCTTTCAACGATGTAAAAAGCTCCCCGTACCGCCGAGTTGACCGCAAGTGCCGTCTCTCCCGTGAGCGCTCTCAGTGCCGGGGCCGTGCCGTTTGGGGATCCGATGAAGCCGAACACCCTTCTCCGCCGTACCTCCGCGAGGACCCTCGTCGCCACCGGTCTCGCCGCGAGTCTCCTGTTCGCCGCCGGGTGCGCGAAGTCCGAGGACGACGACTCCGGCGGCGACAGCGCCGCGTCGCAGGACCAGGCCGACGCCGGACAGGAGGTCGCGTCGGACGGCGACGACGGCGGCAAGACCTGCGCGATCGACGCGTACGGCGGCAAGAAGCTCGACCTGAAGAACGCGACCGTCGGCTTCTCGCAGTCCGAGAAGGAGGCCAACCCGTTCCGCATCGCGGAGACGGCCTCCATCAAGGCGGAGGCCGAGAAGCGCGGCGTCAAGCTCCTCACCGCCAACGCCCAGTCGCAGTTCTCCAAGCAGATCAGCGACGTACAGGACCTCATCGCCAAGGGCGCCGACCTGCTCGTCATCGCACCGCTCAACTCCGACGGCTGGGAGCCGGTGCTGCGCGCCGCCGGGGCCAAGCACATCCCCATCGTCACCATCGACCGCAAGATCAACGCGACGGCCTGCAAGGACTACGTGAGCTTCATCGGCTCCGACTTCGTCGAACAGGGCAAACGTGCCGCGGACCGGATGATCGAGACGACCGGCGGCAAGGGGAAGATCGCGATCCTGCTCGGCGCCGCGGGCAACAACGTCACCACCGAGCGCACCAAGGGCTTCCAGGACCGGATCAAGGAGAAGGCCCCGGACCTCAAGGTCGTCTTCAAACAGACCGGCGAGTTCGCCCGCGAGAAGGGCCAGCAGGTCACCGAGCAGCTCATCCAGTCCAAGCCCGACATCACCGGGATCTACGCCGAGAACGACGAGATGGGCCTGGGCGCCGTGAACGCGCTCAAGGGCGCCGGCAAGAAGGCCGGCGACGTGAAGATCGTGACGATCGACGGGACCAAGGGCGCGGTGCGCGGCATCGTCGACGGCTGGATCGACGGCGTCATCGAGTCCAACCCCCGCTTCGGCCCGCTCGCCTTCAAGACGCTGGACACGTTCACCAAGGGCGAGAAGGTGTCCCAGGACATCGTCATCAAGGACAGCGCGTACACCAAGGACAACGCCAAGTCCGACCTGAACAAGGCGTACTGACGTGTTGTCGGTGACCGGCCTGTCCAAGACCTTCCCTGGCGTGCGCGCCCTGGACGGCGTCGACTTCACCGCACGCGCGGGCGAGGTGCACGCGCTGATCGGCGAGAACGGCGCGGGCAAGTCCACGCTCATCAAGGTCCTGACGGGCGTGTACGCGCCGGACGCGGGCGAGGTGACGTACGACGGAAGCCCGGTGCGCTTCACCACGCCGCTCGAAGCGCAGCATGCGGGCATCTCCACCATCTACCAGGAGGTCAACCTCGTCCCCCTGATGAGCGTGGCCCGCAACCTGTTCCTCGGGCGCGAGCCCCGCGGCCGCCTCGGCCTCATCGACTTCAAGCGGATGCACCGCGAGGCCGAGGAGGCGCTGCGCGGCCTCGGCGTCCGCGTCGACGTGCGGCGCCCGCTGCGCGAACTCGGCCTCGGCGCCCAGCAGATGGTGGCGCTGGCCCGCGCGGTCTCCGTCGACGCGCGCGTCGTGGTGATGGACGAGCCGACGTCGTCCCTCGAACCGCGCGAGGTGCGGACCCTGTTCGGCGTGATCCGCATGCTGCGGGAGCGCGGCATCGCGGTGATCTACGTCAGCCACCGCCTCGACGAGCTGTACGAGGTGTGCGACGCGGTCACCGTGCTGCGCGACGGCAAGGTGGTGCACACCGGCGCGCTCGCCGATCTCGATCGGCTGCGGCTCGTCGCGCTGATGCTGGGCCGCGAGATCCAGGACGTGCAGGAAGAGGGCCTCACCCAGTTCACGGGCGCGCACGAGGCGACGACCGAACCCGTGCTCCGCGCCGAGGAGTTGACCGCCCGGCACCGACTGCGCGGAGTGTCGGTCACCATCCGCCCCGGGGAGGTGGTGGGCCTCGGCGGGCTGCTCGGCTCGGGCCGCAGCGAGACGGCGAAAGCCATCGCCGGCGCCCTGCCGACGGACTCCGGAACGGTCGCGATCGGCGGCACCCGCATCCGTACGGGCTCCACGCCCGCCGCCATCCGCGCCGGCATCAGCCTGCTCCCCGAGGACCGCAAGGCGGAGGGCATCGTCCCCGGCCTCTCGGTCCGCGACAACATCGCCCTGGCCGCGCTCCCCCGCCTTTCCCGGCTCGGCCTGGTCGACGAACGCGGCATCGACGCCGTCGTCGACACCTTCATCGACCGCCTGCGCATCAAGGCGTCGAGCCCGCACCAGAAGGTCGGCGAGCTCTCCGGCGGCAACCAGCAGAAGGTGCTGCTCGCCCGCTGGCTCGCGATGCACCCCAAGGTCCTGCTCCTCGACGAGCCCACGCGCGGCATCGACATCGGAGCCAAGGCCGAAGTCCAGGCGCTCGTCGACGAGTTGGCTTCGGACGGCCTCGGCGTGCTCCTGATCTCCTCGGACATGGAGGAGCTCATCGAGGGCTCCGACCGGGTCCTCGTCCTCAAGGACGGCACGGCCGTCGCGGAACTCACCGGCACCGCCGTGACCGAGGAGAACCTGCTGCGCGCCATGGCGACGGACCCCGCGAAGTCGGACGCATGACCCACGACGACCGGCTCAACAGCGCACCGGCCCCGCACCCACGGAGCTCCCCATGACCGATCTCGCCCTCGGCCGCCCGGCCGCCGACCGCGACCGCCTCCTGCGCCTCCTCCAGAACTACGGCGTCTATCTGGGCGTCGCCGTCCTCCTCCTCGTCAACATCGCCTTCACCCCGCACTTCCTGTCCGGCGAGAACTTCCGGACCCAGGCCGTCCAGGTCGCCCCCGTCCTGGTCGTGGCGCTCGGCATGGCCCTGGCCATCGGCAGCGAGGGCGTCGACCTCTCCGTCGGCTCGGTGATGGCGCTCTCCACCTCCCTCGTCTCGCTCTACCTCGGGTACGGGATGTGGGTCGCCCTCGTCGTCGCGCTGCTCGGCGGCATGGTGGTGGGCCTCGCCAACGGGTCGCTCATCGCGTTCATCGGGGTGCAGCCCATCGTGGCGACGCTCGCCCTGATGGTCGCGGGCCGCGGCCTCGCCCTGGTCCTCCTCCCCCAGCTCAAGAACGTGCGAGACCCGACGATGGCGTCGCTCGGCTCGGGTGACCTGCTCGGCGTCCCGTACCTGGTGCTCATCGCGACGGCCCTGGCCCTGCTGGTCGCCTTCGTGGTGCGGCGCACCACGTTCGGCCGGCAGCTCCTCGCCATCGGCGACAGCCGCCCCGCCGCGCTCCTCGCGGGCCTGCCCGTACGCCGCGTCCTCATCGTCGTGTACGTCGTCTGCGGCGCCCTCGCCGCGCTCGCCGGGGTCCTCGCGACCGCGCGCCTGAGCGCGAGCGACCCGACGTCGCTCGGCAACCTGATGGAACTCTCCGCGATCACCGCGGTGGTGGTCGGCGGCACCCCGCTGAGCGGCGGACGCGTCCGCATCGGCGGCACCGTGGCCGGCGCGGTCCTCATCCAGCTGCTCACGGCCACGCTCATCAAGCACGACCTGCCGCCGTCGTGGACGCAGATCGCCCAGGCCGTGGTGATCGTCCTCGCGGTCTACGCGGCACGCGAGAGGGGCAAGCGATGACCATCGACACGAAGAGTCCGGCGGACCCCGTGGACCACACCGCCCAGCAGGAACAGGTCGCGGGCCCCTCCCGCTCGGAGCGGCTGAGCGCCCTGGCGCAGCAGCACGGCGCGCTCGTCACCCTGATCGTCGCGGTGGTGGCGGCGTCGGTCGGCTTCGACACGTTCATGACGGCCGACAATATGGAGAACATGGCGGTGTCCTCCGCGTTCCTCGCGGTGGTCGCGCTCGGCATGACGTTCGTCATCGTCACCGGCGGCATCGACCTGTCGGTCGGCTCGCTGTTCGCCCTCGGCGGTGTGCTCGCCGCCTGGGGCTCGCAGTACGGGACGGCCGTCGCGCTGCTCCTGCCCCTCGCGGTCTGCGGCCTGATCGGTCTCGTCAACGGCCTGCTGATCGCCCGTGCGCGGCTCGCGCCGTTCATCGTGACGCTCGCGGCGATGCTGGCGGCCCGCGGCATCCTCCTGTCGGTCACGGACGAGGGTTCGAAGACGTACCTCGTCGACAAGGACTCCTTCTTCGCGACGCTCGGGCAGGGCAAGGTGCTCGGCGTCGGCGCCCCGGTGTGGATCACGGTCGCGCTGTTCGTGGCGGGCGCGGTCGTGCTGCGTCGCACCCGGTTCGGCCAGTACGTGTACGCGGTCGGCGGGAACGAGGACGCGGCGGCGCTGATGGGCGCCCCCGTGGCCCGTACGAAGATCGCCGTGTACACGGTGTCGGGGCTCTGCGCGGGGCTCGCGGGAGCCCTCAACGCGGCGTGGCTGGTCTCCGGGGTGACGATCCTCGGCTCCGGCATGGAGCTGGAGGCGATCTCCGCGGTCGTCATCGGCGGCACGCTGCTCACCGGCGGCTTCGGGTTCATCAGCGGCTCGCTGGTGGGCGTGCTGCTCCTCAAGGTCATCCAGAACGTCATCAACCAGATCGGTTCGCTCGACTCGGCCTACCAGCAGGTGGTCAGCGGCGCCTTCCTGGCGGTCGTGGTGATCGCGCAGACGTGGCTGGGGCGCAGGCGCCGGGTGCTGTGAGCGTGGACCCGCGGTTCACATCGGTACGATCTGGCCCTTGCCCAGGGCGATCACGCCGCCCTTGGACACCGTGTACAGCTCCTCGTCGCGGTCCGGGTTGACGCCGATCGTCGCGCCCGGCGGCACGTCGACGTTCTTGTCGAGGACGGCGCCCCGCACGACCGCGCCGCGCCCGATCCGCACGTTGTCGTGCAGCACGGAGCCCTGGACGACCGCGCCCTCCTCGACGGTCACACCGGGCGAGAGGACGGAGCGGGTGACCTGGCCGCGGATGACGCAGCCGGGGCTGACGATGGACTCGCCCGCGATGCCGCCCGCGCAGAACTTGGCGGGCGGCAGGCCGTCGGAGTGGGTGTAGATGGGCCAGCGGCGGTTGTCCAGGTTGAAGACGGGGTGGTCGGAGATCAGGTCCATGTGGGCTTCGTAGTACGAGTCGAGGGTGCCGACATCGCGCCAGTAGCCGTGGTCGCGCGGGGTCTCGCCGGGGACGTGGTTGCCGTCGAAGTCGTACACCTGCGCCATGCCGCGCTCGGTGAGCAGCGGCAGGATCGAGCCGCCCATGTCGTGCGCCGAGTGCTCGTCCTCGGCGTCCTGCTGGAGGGCGTCGACGAGCGTCTTGGTGGTGAACAGGTAGTTGCCCATGGAGGCGTAGACCTCGTTCGGGGAGCCGGGTAAGCCGGGCGGGTCGGTGGGCTTCTCCAGGAACCGTGCCACCTTCGTGCCGTCCCGCGCGGGCGTGATGATGCCGAACGACGACGCGTCGGCGCGCGGCACCCTGATCCCCGCGACGGTCACGGCGGCGCCGTTCTCGATGTGCTGCTTCAGCATGTGGCGCGGGTCCATGCGGTAGACGTGATCGGCCCCGAACACCGCTATGTAGTCGGGCTGTTCGTCGTGGACGAGGTTGAGGGACTGCAGGATGGCGTCGGCGCTCCCGGAGAACCAGCGGGGGCCCAGGCGCTGCTGCGCGGGCACCGGGGTCACGTAGTTGCCGAGCAGGCTCGACATGCGCCAGGTCGTCGACACGTGCCGGTCGAGCGAATGCGACTTGTACTGCGTCAGGACGCAGATGCGCAGGATGTCCCCGTTGACGAGGTTGGAGAGCACGAAGTCGACGAGGCGGTAGGTGCCGCCGAACGTGACCGCTGGTTTGGCCCGGTCGGCGGTGAGCGGCATGAGCCGCTTCCCCTCCCCGCCGGCGAGCACGATTCCGAGCACCGAAGGTCCACCGCGCATGCGTGCCCCCTACTTGTCGGGCGTATCCGGCTATCTGTCGGCGTGCAGGATCTCCTCGTACACCTCGACCGTGCGCCGGGCGACCACGTCCCAGCCGAACTCCCTGAGCACGCGGTGGCGCCCGGCCCTGCCCATCGCGCCGGACCGCTCCGGGTCGGTGGCGAGGCGGTTCATGAGCAGCCCGAGGTCGTGCTCGAAGTCGGCGGGTTCGCTCTCCCGGTAGGGCACGAGCAGCCCCGTCGTGCCGTCGCTCACGACTTCCGGGATGCCGCCGACCCGTGAGGCGACGACGGCGGTGCCGCACGCCATCGCCTCCAGGTTGACGATGCCCAACGGCTCGTACACCGAAGGGCAGACGAACACCGCCGCGTGTGTGAGGAGTTGGATGATCTGCGGGCGCGGCAGCATCTCGGGGATCCACTGGACGCCGGCCCGGTTCCGGCTCAGCTCCTCGAAGAGCGTGCGGAACTCGCGGTCGATCTCGGGGGTGTCCGGGGCTCCGGCGCACAGCACGAGCTGCACGTCCCGGTCCAACTCCTTCGCCGCGCGCAGCAGGTGGGGAACGCCCTTCTGCCGGGTGATGCGGCCGACGAACAGGACGTAGGGCCGGTCGAGGTCGATGCCGAGGCGTTCCAGGACGTCGGTGCCGGGATCGGGCCGGTAGAGCTCGGCGTCGATGCCGTTGTGCACGAGGTGGACCTTGGCCGGATCGATCGCCGGATAGCAGGCGAGGATGTCCTCGCGCATCGCGCCGGACACCGCGATGACGGCGTCGGCGGCCTCGGCCGCGGTGCGCTCCGCCCAGCTGGACAGGGCGTATCCGCCGCCCAACTGCTCGGCCTTCCAGGGGCGCAGCGGCTCCAGGGAGTGCGAGGTCATCACGTGCGGGACGTCGTGCAGCAGCTTGCCGACGTGTCCTGCGAGGCTCGCGTACCAGGTGTGGGAGTGGAGCAGTTCACGCCCGGCCAGCGATGCCGCCATGGAAAGGTCGACGGAGAAGGTGCGCAGCGCGTCGTTCGCGCCGTCGAGCGCGGGCCACGCCTGGTGCCGCATCAGCCCGTTGGATGCACCCTCCCCCCAACAGTGCACGTCGAGGTCGGTGAGGGAGCGCAACTCCCGTGCGAGGAACTCGACATGGACGCCCGCCCCGCCGTAGACGTCCGGTGGATACTCCCGGGTGAGCAGCCCCACCTTCACGTAGAACCCTCCGTCGTCCGCCCGATGCCGGCCGCGCAACCTCATGGTCACCCAGACGCGGCCCCGGGGGAAGACCGCTGCGGCGGCCGTTCGAAGCAGCAGTCCCCGCACAGCCCGCCGCTGGGGCACCGGTAGTAGAGGCAGCAGCTGCGGCGCCGGAAGGCGGTGCCCCGCAGGGTGCCGGTGCCGCGCAGGTCGGGATGGTCGAAGAGGTCATCGGCCAACGCCAGCGCCCGCTCCCCGACCTCCGGGCGCCCCGACCGCCGGGCCCAGCCGTGCAGTTCGCGCGCCGCCCCCGCGAGCGCGGAGCCCGCGTTGCCCCACAACAGTCCGGCGGAGATCCGGTACCGGGCGCGCAACGCGGCGGACAGCGGCTCCAGATGGCCGTGCTGCACGACGTCCCGCACGGTCGCGGCGTCGCCCCGCAGCGGGCGTACGTCGGTCAGCCACAGGTCGTCGGGCGAGGTGCCGTCCGCGTCCCAGTGCAGCAGCGCGGGGTCGAGGTCCGGCACCCGCCCGTGGAGCGCGGCGGAGCCCAGCGCCACCGACCAGAGCCGGGCGGCGAGCCCCAGCTGGGCCACGGACACCGCGATGCGGTCTTCGGGGGCGCCGAGCCGGCCCGCCACCTTGCGGACGCGGAAACCGATCGGATCGCCGGATTCCGGTGCCGCGGGCCTCTCCGCGTACACATCCACGAGCGGTCGTGCCCCGCCGGGCGGCGATCCTTCGCGCAGGGCGAAGAATCCGCCGACGGAGCCGAGTTCTGCCAGGTCGATGAGGGTGGTCACGAAAGAAGTACAGCAAGCCCGCCCCGCCGTCCGACCCTGGGGTCCCCCTTCGGTCACTCTCCGCCGACGAGGAGTAACCCCTCCGGGGGAGGACATCGGCAAGGTCGTACTCCATCGGCAGTAGGACGGATTGCCTGCTCAAGTACGACGACGTAGAGGCGTTCCGGCGTCATCGTTGTCATCATGGAAGCAGACCGTTCGCCAGACCGGGTTCACCGGACGCACCGCACCCCGCGGAGCACCTCATGAGTGCTTTGGCACTGTCCGTGCTGCTCTCCCTCGTCTCAGCCGTCGCGTACGCCGGCGGGGCGATCCTGCAGGAGCGCGTGGCGGCAACGACCCCCGGGCAGCGGTACGCACCGCTGCGCCGCGGAGCCTGGTGGGTCGCGATCGCCCTCAACGGCCTCGGCGCCCTCCTGCACGTGGTGGCGCTGGCCTACGGCCCGCTGAGCGTGGTCCAGCCGCTGGGCGCGCTGACCATCGTCTTCGCGCTGCCCATGGCCGCCGTGTTCGTACGCCGCAGGGCCGGGGCCACCGCCTGGCGGGGCGCGCTCATGGCGACGGTGGGACTCGCCGGGCTCCTCTCGCTCACCTCGTCGTCCGACTCCCAGACCCTGGCCGACCCGGAGCGCGTCGTGCTCGCCCTGGTCACGGGCGGCGGTGTGCTCGGCCTGATGGTGGCGGCGCACGCGGCGCACCGGCATCCGGTGATGCGCAGCGTGCTGCTCGCCTGCGCGGCGGGCGGCGCGTTCGGCATCGCGTCCGTCTTCACGAAGACGGTGGCGGTCGACCTGGACCAGAACGTCGCGGTGGTCGAGCAGCTGCCGAGCCTCGCCGTGATCGCCGTGCTCGCGGCGGCAGGCGTGCTGCTCTCGCAGGCGTCGTACCGCGGCGCGGGCCTTGCCGCGCCGCTGTCGACGGTGACCGTGGTGAACCCGGTCGTCGCGGCGGCGGTCGGTCTGACCCTGTTCGGAGAATCCTTCCGGCACGGCGCCACGGGCACGGTTCTGGCGCTCGGCAGCGGGGTCGTGGCCGCGTGCGGCCTGATCCTCCTCACGACGGAGCGGATCGCCCGGGAGACGTCGACGGTGACGGTGGCGCAGGGCGGCCCTTCGCCCGCCGCCGAAGCGGCGGGCACCTCGGCGGGTGCCTCCTCAGCGGAGGAGGAGCCGTCGCGGAAGGAGTCAGAGCCGCGTTCCGCACCGGGCGGCGGGCTGCCCGCGGTGCCCTCTCAGCAGCCGGTGGTGGCGCACCGCAGGACGCGGCCGCGGCACCACCCGGGGCGGCACGAGCGCATGGTGTCCTGACGTGCAGTCCTGACGTGCAGGTGAGTGTTCTCGAAGCGCGCTGAGGCTTCGTCGTCCCTCAGATGCGCACGCCGCGAGCCCGCAGGTAGGCGAGCGGGTCCACGTCGGAACCGAAGCCGGGCCCCGTCCGCACCTCGAAGTGCAGATGCGGGCCCGTGCTGTTCCCGGTGGACCCGGACCGGGCTATCCGCTGCCCGGCGCCGACCTGCTGCCCCGCCTTCACCGAGAGCGCCGACAGGTGTCCGTACTGGCTGTACTTGCCGTCGGCGTGCCGGATGACCACCTGGTAGCCGTAGCTGCCGCCCCAGCCCGCCGAGACGACGCGGCCGGCGGCGACGGCCTTGACGGACGTGCCGGTGGGCACGGGGAAGTCGACGCCCGTGTGGTAGCCCTTGGACCAGGACCCGCCCGCCGCGCGGTAGGGCGTGCTGGGCGAGGCGGCGACGGGGGCGGAGGCGCCGGAGGAGGCGCGGGGAGCGGCGTTCTTCGCCTGCGGGGCGGAGGTCTGGGGCCGCTTCTGCTGCACGCGCTGGTGCTCGCGTTTCTTGGCGGCGGCGGCCTTCTCGGCCGCGCGTTGCTCGGCTGCCCGCCTCTCGGCGGCGCGCTTCTCGGCTGCGCGCGTCTCGGTGGCCTTCCGCTCGGGCGTCGTCTGCTTCTGCCCGCCGGCGGTCCGCCCGTGGCCTCCCTGGCCCCCACGGCCTCCGTGGACGGAAAGCCGCTGCCCCGGCGTGATCAGGTCGGGGTCGTCGCCGATGACACGCCGATTGGTGTCGTACAGCTGCTGCCAGCCGCCCCGGACCCGCCGGTCGTCGGCGATGCCGGAGAGCGTGTCCCCGCGGACGACGGTGTACATCTCGGCGGTGCCCGCGGCGGACTGCGGGGTCACCTCGGGCTTGACGTCCTTGACGTCGCGCTTGGGCCGCTCGGGCTTGCTCGCGGCCTTGCCGGGGCCGCGGGCGGGCGTGACGTCCGGCGAGCCGCCGCCGCGGGTGAGTCCGGCCTTCGCCGAGCAGACCGGCCAGGCGCCGGGCCCCTGCGCGCCGAGCACCTTCTCGGCGACGGCGATCTGCTGGTCCTTCGAGGCACGGTCGGCGCGCGAGGCGTAGGCCGTGCCGCCGTACGCCTCCCAGGTGGACTGCTTGAACTGGAGGCCGCCGAAGTAGCCGTTGCCGGTGTTGATGCTCCAGTTGTTGCCGGACTCGCAGGCCGCGACCTTGTTCCACGTGTCGACGTCGGCCGCTCCCGCGGTGCCGGCGACGGTCAGCGGGAGTGCCATGCCCGCGCTGCCCGCCGTGACGGTCAGCGACGCGCGGTTGATGCGGTTCGGCTGATACCGGCGGTGCCGGCCGCGTACGGCCATTGGAGCCCCCTCGGACACACGTCATCACGGATTGCGCACGAGTGCGCCGCACTGCGGTCACACGACAAGCCCGCAAGCTAGCGGGTCGGTGATTCCGTGACAAGAGCGCGGGGAGGGGGCGGGGTTGAGCGTCTCACGCCCTCAAGTACTGCTGCAGCCACTCAAGTTGGACACCTTGCTGGTAGGGGCCGCCGCCCTCGTGATCGTTGAAGGCGTACACCTCCATGGAACGTTCCCTTCCCGCGTACGCGTTGAAGGCCGCGAACACCGTCGAGGGCGGGCAGGTCATGTCCTGGAGGGCCGCGGAGAAGAGGGCGGGGGCGCGCCCGCGGGCGGCGAAGTGGACGCCGTCGAAGTACGACAGGGTCTGGAACACCTGCTCCTGGCCGCCCCGGCGGGCCTTCAGATAGGCGCCGATCTCGCTGTACGGGAGGCGGTCCGTGAGGGTGGTCGCGCGCGGGAAGTCGCAGAGGAAGGGCACGTCGGGCGTGACGGCGGCGAGGTCGGGCACGAGCCCGCCGACGGCGAGGGCGAGTCCGCCGCCCTGGCTGACGCCGAGCACGGCGACGCGCGTCTCGTCCACGAGCGGGTGGGACCGGGCGGCCTCGACGGCGCGTACGGCGTCGACGTACAGGCGCCGGTAGTAGTAGTCGTGCGGGTCCTCGATGCCGCGGGTCATGAACCCGGGGTGCGCGGGCCCGCTCCCCACGGGGTCGGGGGTATCGCCCTGCGCCCACCCGCCGCTGCCCTGTCCGCGCGTGTCCATCACGAAGTGCGCGAACCCGGCCGAGGCCCACAGCAGATGCATATGGGGCAGCCCGCGTCCTCCTCCGTACCCGATGTACTCGACGACCACGGGAAGCGGGTCGCCTCCCTCGGCCCCGGCGGGCAGGACCAGCCATCCCTTGACGGGGTGCCCCCCGAACCCGGCGTAGGTGACGTCGAAGATCCGCACCCCGGTCAACGGCGACTCCACGACGTCGAACCGGGCGTCGAGCCCGTACTGCCGCGCCTCCAGCAACGTCTTCTCCCAGAAGGTGTCGAAGTCATCGGGCTCGGGCAAGTCGGGCCGATATCGGCGGAGTTCGTCGAGGGGAAGGTCGAACTGGGGCACGGGCGACTCCTTTTGGGGTGGGGGGAGCTGGATTCCGGGGTCGGGGCCGGGGTCGGGGTCGACTGAGGCGGGGCAGCTGCGCTTGGCCGTGAAGACGCAGGGTGACGCAGGGCCGGGCAGCGTAGGGCTGAGCGGGTCTGGGGGGCCACGCTATGACAGTGCCCGCACGGCCGACAGGGAGTCCGGCGGGTGTACGTCGGGCGGCATGCCGCACGCGGTCGCGTCGTGTCCGAAGCGGTCATACGCCGCCTCGCCGACGACACCCCCGCCTTCGCCTCAGTGCCGCGCGCCCGCCCACACCTGGTCCAGCACACACCGCCCGCCCGCCGCGCACCCACGAGGGCGCGCTGCCCGAGGCCCACGTACTCCCGCACAGCCGGCCCCACCCGGCCTCACGCGCACTGACGGTGCAACTCGGGCACGAGGAGGCGGGGCAGAGTCGGGGCGGAACCGAATCAGAGCCTGGGCAGGACGGAAAGGG